>JAICIO010000059.1 GCA_025924315.1 Phycisphaerae bacterium | reverse complement strand
CGGATCCGGAATCGCATAGAAGCAGAGCATCGCGAGCAGCTGACCACTGACGAGATCGATCACGTGATGCTGCATGACGAACAAGGTTGATAGGCCGATCAGCAGAAACCACACGCGGCTCGACCAGCGCAGGATTGTGCGCGTGTGCCGCACGTAAACCATCCAGATGAGCGACCGCAGCGCAATGTGCAGCGAGGGCGCGAGGTTGTACGGGCGATCGAACCCGTGGAGAAACTTGAAGATCGGGCCAAAGACGCCGCCCACTTCCGGGCGGACGAAACCGTATCGCAACGGAAACACGACAAAGCACACCCCGGCGAACGTGATCGCCAGGAGCAGTCGTTTCCCGTGCGTGCGCAGCTCGCCGAGATCGGTGCAGAGAAATGGCGACGCGAAGAAGAACAGGTCGATCGACATGTACGGGATGATGAAGATCGGAATCAGCGGAATGCGCTTTTCCCAGTCGAAGTAAAACGACGGAATATGTTCGCCGGCCAGGTAACGCGCATGCGTGAAGTTGTTGCACCAGCCGTAGACGATCATGAAATACGCGGAGCAGAAGACCGCCCAGAAGAGAGCGCGCGGGAACAATCGGCGGCGCTCTTCGGTGAAGAACAATGGATGGCGGTCCATAACGTTTGCTCAAACCGCGCGACGGGAGGGCGAGGGACCCGCCGAGCCGTTCCGTGAATCGCGCGACGACGGCTCGGCGGGAGCCTCGCCCTCCCAACAATGGTTTCATGCGGCTTTCACTGCCGTCGACACGGTGAAGATGCCGAAGTTGTCGGTCTTCATGTCGAGCTTCTTGAAGCCGACCGATTGGACGAGCTGATCGAGCTCGCGCTGTGTGCGCCGGCGCATAATCCACGGCTTCCCATCGCGATTGGGAAGCACGCGAGCGATCATTTCGACCTGCGGATGCCACGGCTGACCGGTGTAAATGAGTCGACCGCCGGGCTTGAGCGCCGCGGCAATGCCCCGCAGCGATTCCAGCACAAGCGCGTTGTCTGGAAAAAGCTCATATAAACCTGAGAGGATGACGATGTCCGGCGAAGGCTTCATCGCGGTGAGCGAATCGAAACTGAACGCGTCGCCGACTTCATAGGTCGCATTCGTGACGCCCAACGCCTTCGCGAGCATTCGCCCCGCCGATAAACCGCTCTCGCTGCAATCGCGCAATGTCGCCGTTGCACACGGATGCTCCCTCAGGACCTCCAGCAGATACCGTCCCGGCCCCGCGGCGATGTCGACAATGTGCATCGGCGAACCGTTCTCCAGCGCGCCGATCGTCTCTCTCAGAGCACTTTGCAAATTGATCTTCCGCTGACGAATTCCTCGCCAACCGATCGCGTTGAGATAGCTGCGGTCGATCAACTTGCCGAGCGGCGTGATTCCCTCCGCCCGATTCAGATATACGTGGTCGAGCGATTGGCCGGAATCGAACCCATGCCGCCAGCCAATTCGCACGCCCTTGCTCAGCCGCAGCAGCGTCTTCATCGCGACGCGCTGGATCGCGAACGAAACCTTCGCCGGCCTCAGCGCCGACAGCGGGCGTTTCAATCGCTCGTATTCGTCGAACGTGTATCCCGATTGATCCGCGCGAAGCTGCGACGATCGATCCGTCGGCTGTTCAAACGCTCGCTCAATGAAGACACGAATATCCTCGATCGGCTTGGCCCGATCCTTCTCATGCAGCAGCGCGTGATAAAAGCCCGGATAGCTGCGATGCTCCTTCAGCGGCGACGACAGCCGCGCAAAGAACCGTTGCTGCGCGTCCGTCTTCACCACCCAATCCGACCCCGCGGACTGAACGAGCGTCGGCGTGACGATCGCGCCGGCGTCGTCGATCAATCGCGTGGCGGTGTCGTACAGGTCGATGAGAATATTCACCGCGATCTGCTTCGAGATCAGCGGATCGTCGTCGTACCGTTTCTGCTCAATTGGATCGTGGGTCAGCACCTTTGAGCGCACGTAGCTTTTGATGAAGGCCTTTTTCTTGACGAGGTTGAGCGCGCGCAGCGACGGGAGGGCGAGAGGCACATACAGCTTCACGCGAAATGCCGGCGTGACGAGCACCATTGCGCGAACCGGCGGCGCATAATCGTGCACCCACGCCGCAACGGTGACCGCGCCAACGCTGTGGCCCACGATCGCCATGTCCTCGATGGCGACCGAATGTTCTCGCTCGACATGCCGGGCGAAGCGATCGAGATCGCGAACGACGTCGGCGAAGCTCGCGGCCCATCCGCGCTCGCCGGGCGAAAGCCCGTGCCCGCGTGCATCCCAGGCGAAGATTGCGGTCCGCTCATCGCGAAGCGCTTCCGCCAGCTCCGCAAGCCGGCCGGAATGCTCATGCCCCCGATGAACCAGAAGAATCGCGCGCGTCGCCTGCTGAGCCGGCAACCACGCCCGATACTTCAGCTCGATGCCATCGTGGCTGACGAAACTGCGAAGGTCGGCCGTGTCGTCAGCCGATTGCACGACCCTACTCACCATCGTCGCTGTCGCCGTCATAACCGACCTCCATTGAGGTTAGCATACAGTAACTTTAGAGAAGCGGTCAATGACAATGTGGGGGCGCCGCGGCTACATCGGCAGCGTACGCCGCGGGCCGGTTCTCGCGAGTTGCATGCGAAACCGCTCAATCGTCCGCGACAGATCGAAGTATTCTTCGGTATCGACGATGCGATCAAGATAAAGATTCTGCCGCGCGACATTGCCCAATCGAAAGCACCAGTACATCGACATCAACGGATTGATGAACAGTTCGCTGCCTTCAGTACGCGTGGTGGCGTGATGATCTCCGAACCGCCCTTCAATCGCGGAAATGATCGATGAACAGACGATGCTTTCTCGATCCGGCGTTCGCTGTTGAACGTAGTGCGTCGCGGCGCGGAATTCCTGAACTTCAGGCATATCGAGCGTGAGGGAATACGCGCCGAGATATCCACCGTCGGCCGAAAGTCTTGCGACTGCTTCGAGCACATCGGCGTGGCAAACCCCGTGGAAGGAATCCACTCCGAAGCCAAGACAGACGAGATACTTTCGCGGGACGAGCGCGTCGTCGAGGCTGTTGCCCGCAACGATGGAGGTCAGATCCTCTTCTGGCGTGCCGATGCCGGCTTCATCGCCGCGCATCAGGCTGTCGGTCCCACCATCGACGAGGATCAGCGTGTCAAAGTTCAGTTCCTCCTGAAGAACCTTGTAGCTGCGCACGATTGGCGCGACACCGGTTCGGTGGAATGAGTAAATCGGCACCTCCGATCCACGGTCGCGAAACCATTGCGAGAGATGCTTCTCGGGAAAGTAGCTCGCCGATCCGTATGAATCGGCTGTGACCTGGACGAGCGCCCGCGTCAGATGGCGCCCAGCGCTTGGCGGAAGATTCGAAAACGACAGATTGGCGAGGAACACCTCCTTGCCTTCGGACTGCAACGAAAAATACAACGGCAGCCCGCTGAAGACGTCGAACCCACCGCCCGCTCCGGCGATGAGCACTCGCTTCGCCTGAGCAACCTCTTCAAAGAATGGAATACGCAAAAAGACCCCCGGTTTCGTTGACCTGATGCAATTCTACATGCTCGCCGATCCGTTTCGAGGGCTCGACGTCCTCGGCGCTTTTCACGGCCGCATCTTTTTGTCAGAATCTCTTCCAGCGCTAGGGGCGCATCCAGTCCGCGGAAAGGGCCGTGCCCACCCAATTGAACGATCGAAAACTCGAATCTTCTTTCAGCCTGATTTGCGCGGACTCCAGGCATTCATGAAAGGAGCTTCGTATGCTGGACGCACTTCCCCTCCCGCCCTACCCGAATCTCGAGCAATACAAAAAGCAGGCGAAAGAATTATTGAGAGCCTGTAAGGCGGATGATCCGAAGACGCTGCCTGAGTGGATCGCGCAATGGCTTCAGGGTCAGCTCAAGATTGATCCGGTCGATGCCAGCGCCCGCCGTCCGTACACGGCGGGCGAGATCGCGCCGCGCGTTCGCATGGGCGTCGAGCGGATGATGAAGCATCTGGGCGCAACCGACGCCGCGTCGCGCCGCGATTGCACGCTCACGCGCGCTCAGTTTGCGCTCGCGCGTGAATTCGGCTTCGCGAGTTGGCCGCAGTTCGCGCGACATGTCGAAGATCTGGCGCGCGCTCATTCGCCGATCTCCGCATTCGAATCCGCCGTCGATGCGATTGTCAGCGGCGATCTGGCGAGGCTGGAGAAGCTATTGCGCGAGCAACCCGCCCTCGCCACCGCGCGCTCGACGCGCGAGCACGAAGCGACGCTGCTTCACTACACCTCCGCGAATGGGGTGGAAAATTATCGCCAGAAGACCCCGCCGAACATCGTCGAGATTACCAAGCTACTGCTGCGCGCCGGCGCCGACGTGAATGCGGAATCAATCGCTTACGGCGGCCGATCGAACACGCTCGGGCTTACCGCTACCAGCTACCATCCCGAAGCCGCGGGCGTACAGCTGAAACTGCTCGATCTGCTCATCAGAAGCGGATCGGCGATTGAGTCTTCGGATGGTGGGAGTGCAGTCAACGCCTGTCTTCGCAACGGTCGCGGCCAAGCCGCAGAGTTCCTCGCGACTCGTGGCGCGCGCCTCGATCTCGAAGGCGCATCGGGCGTTGGCTGTCTCGACCTCGTGAAATCATTCTTTGACGACGCAGGTCAGCTCACGTCCGGCGCGACGCAACGCCAAATGACCGCCGGTTTCGCTTGGGCGTGTGAATTCGGTCGAACGGAAGTCGTCACGTTTCTTCTGCAAAACGGGATGAAGGCAGACGCCACTCTAACGCAACGCGGTGAGACCGGCCTGCATTGGGCGGCTCTCGGAGCTCACGTTGCGATCGTGGAGCTTCTCTTGAAACGCGCAACGCGGGTTAACATGAAAGACCAAGCCCATCAAAGCACGCCGCTGGAATGGGCGATCTTCGCGTGGAGCAACTCCGACGAATCCAAACGCTTCGACTATTACAAGGTGGTCGCGATGCTGGTCCGCGCCGGCGCCGCACCCGAACCGCGATGGTTTGAAACCGGCGCAACTCGGCAGCCCGCGGCAAAGAAAATCCAATCCGACGCAATCATGCTCGCCGCCCTCCGCGGCGAACTGCCGCCGGCGTGATCGCAGCGCCATGTCATCGGATGCGGCGACGCGCAAGGGATTTCAATTTTGTGAGGTCGCCGTTGATCAGAGACAACTTCTTGGCATGTGCCCAACGTTTCAACTGCCGCTCACGAGCGATGGCATCTGCCTCGGTCGGAAGTTCCTCGTGATAAACGAGTTCAACGGGTCGGCGGCAGGCCGTCCAAAGCGCGCCGCGACCGTCATTGTGGACGTTCAAACGGCCTTCGAGATTGCGAGTGTGGCCGACGTAGAGAGACCCATCGGCGCAGCGCAGGATGTAGACGTGGAAGCAAGAGGAATCTGCTGAAGCAGATGCCATTGAGAGATGGCCCTTCGATGCGCTGCGCTTACTCAGGGCATTCGACTCGCTGCTTTGTGTTCGTGAGTCGTCTCCCCGAATGAAGCATGCGTAATTCCCCGCTCGCTGGCCCGCCATGAGCGAGCGCAGCGAGTCGAATGGAGGCGGAGGGAATTGAACCCTCGTCCCGAAGTAACGCCAGTCGTGGCCTCTACATGCTTATCTCGCGTTTTGATCTCGATCCTGACGCCGAACACGAGCACCCTGCATCAGGCTCCAGCCGTCTTTATCTCATCCTCTGACCAACGACCGAATCAAAGGACCAGCCTGCTGTTTTCAGCCAGCGCGTCGCAGACATCCGCACTGTGCCGAGACCACCTAGTTAATTAGGCAGCCATTGCGAGCTGGGCGTTGAAACCAACGCGACCAGCGACATCACTGTTATTGGCAGTTGATGTTTGCTCACATTTTTAAGGGGCCAAGTGAGCGTCCCCTGCATGCCACCACCACCGTAGCCACCCGGTCGAAACCGATCGCCCCCTGCTTTGAGCAGAGTCGAAAAGCCGATGGGTCTGAATGTCAAAGAATCGGGCAGAAATAATACGTCTCAATCTTATATCGGTTTGGTGGCGGGGACAACTTATCGACCGATTTCGGATGCCCACGGGCGGGACTCATACCAGGACCGATCTGAACCGATCGGCCGGTTTAACCGCTGTTTCTGACGGACGAAGGCGGCGTTGTCGGCGGCGTCGTGTAGCTCCCGATTGGATGCATAAACCGCGACGATCCCTAGTCGTCGCTGCGGGGATCCATTCGCTTCACTGAAGTGCCAGACGCGTCCGCCGAAGAAAATCGCGTCGCCGGGTTGCATCAGCACTGACACAATGCGGTCGGGATCTGCATGATCGGCGGGAATATGTTGATGCGGTGTGCCTTCGGTCATGACGTGCTCGGCCAATCCTTCGCGATGGCTTCCGCGGAGAAATTGCAGACAGCCGTTCTCATGCGTGCAGGGATCGAGCGCAACCCAGCAGCTCGTGGCGGTCGGCATCCAGTTCGGCCAGAGCGCCTGATCCTGATGCCACGGCGTTTTCGATCCGTGGCCCGCGGGCTTGGCGAACGCGGAGAGATAGATGATCCGCAGATCGTCGCGGCCGATGAGCTTCTCGGTGGCAAGCGCGCCGGGGCTGCCCGCGCCGAAATAACGCAGCGCCTCGGGATGCTTGTTCAAGCTTTCGAACTTCCGCACGGCGGTGAGCGATGAATGGGGTGATCCGTCGCGCGTAGCCGCTTCGAGCACGAATTGTTCCTTCGGCAACTGCTCGCGTCGCTGTGCCAAATCGGTGAGCCAATCCGACACGCCCGTTCGCCATAGCTCGTCGAATAATGCGCGCACCACTACGAATCCGTCGCGCTCGTACTGCGCGATTTGCTCAGCGGAAAGCATCATGGTTTGAGGCTCCGCAAATCCGAGGGATCGGATTCCCATTTCGTCGGTTCCGTTGTAGGCCCCGTGAAGTTTGTCGACGTGATATCCTGCGATCGGAGCAAAAGGAAGAGGCCGCGCGAGAGATCGGACGTTGTGACAGGCGCTGTTGATGCAGCTCGTATGGGACTTATCTGAACGAAGCCGATTATGGGTTTGCGCGGATATGAGGAACACAGCGACCGGATCACCGCGATTGCGACGATGACTGTCAACCCGATTTGAATGGCCAACCACCAGCGGCGAAAGTTTCGCCGCGGCTTCGGTTCATACGGCAGAATGGTCGGCTCCCGATCCGCCATCGGCGCTTAATGATCCCACTCACAGATATATCCCGGCACGTCCTTCACTTTGATTCCCGGGTCGTCGTGCTTGATGGTGTGACCGACGAGGTAACCATGCGGTGAGAGTGCGATGCACTTGTCGCCGGCCTTCACGCGAAGGCGATCTTCCTTGATGGGGTGATCATCTTTCGCCCACTTCCAGCCGTCCTTGCCGAGATATCCGCCGAGCCACACTTCGTTGTTCTCGCCCTTCAGTCTCTCGAGGAACTTCGTGACATTGTCATTGGGCGGCCACGCGAGATAGCCTCCCATGTCGCGGCAGCGCTGATCGGCTTCGTTCCAGTCGATTGCTTCCCAGAACACTTTGAAATGGTGCCCGTTAAACATGCGAGCATCTTTGGGGATGCCAACGTCTGTGGGCGATGAAGGCCCGGCGCCTAACTCGGAAAAATGCGGTGTGAACTTCAACTCCGACAACTCGTGCGACGTATCGGGAACGATCTTGTACGACTGCGCAACTTGCTCGAGATAATGATCGGCCGCGGAGACGGTTGAGGCGTATTCGAGCAGCGAATTGCCGAGCACGGCGCGGTACTGCGCTTTGGACTTTTCATCGCTCGAGCTCGTCGCTTCGCGGGCGAGATCGCTCGCGTCGACGACATTGTTCGCCAGCGCCACGGTTCGTTTCGCGGCGGCGAAGAGCTGGCCGAGGGGTTCGATCTGCGACGTGAGCTCGACGTTGAGATCGCTTTGCGCGAGCAGCGATTTTTCCAGCGTCTTTTCTGCGGCGGCGGTGTCGAACTGCAGGGCGTGCAACGATCCGCCGAGATCCTTCGACACGTTCGCTTTTGTGGCATTCATCAGCGCGTCGATCGTCCGCATGCAGTGAGCGCCCGCGCCGACGGCGGCGAGCTGCTGTTGCGCCATGGGGCCATCGGAAGTCGCACGAAGTTCGTAACGATAGATCGGCTTCTCCGCGAGGCCCTGATACGCCTCTGACTCAAACGGAATCTGCATCCAGAGCGCGACCTGTTTTTCTTCGAGCTCTGTTCGACGACGAAGAAGCTTATCGACTTGATTCCCCAGCGCAGAAGCATCCGCCAGCGCCTGCTGCTTCGCCTGATTGTTCGCCTTGAAGATGTAATCAAACTGCGGCGGACGCTCGGAGATCGGGTGCGGGTTGATGTAGATGTTTTCTCCGCCCTTCGGATGATAAAAGAACCGCTGCGCGGTGCGGCCGTAGAATTGCCGCCAATCGATCGACATGGGAATCCCGCCGTTGCGGTTCATCAGCTCGTTGCCCTTGGCATAGAGCTTCGCCTCGTCGGTTTTCACATTCGCGCGATAGCCTGCGTTGCGGATCTGCGCATTCACCGCGTCGATCGACGCTTCGACCGTCGCGAGCGCGGTGGTCAGGAAGACGACGCGATCGCTCATCTCGTCCCAATGCCCAGCTTGCGTCGCGGGCGCGGTCGTCGGGCCAACAGCCCGCGCGAGCGGCGCGATGCAGATCAGCAGAGCAATCCAAAACATCCGATTCATCTTCAGCTCCATTACTTCAAGGTGTGCCCGTCGCGAAGGGTCGAAGAGAGAACGCGGACCATCGCCGGGCTATTGTACTCGATCGCGTAATCGATGGCGGATCGCCCACGCAGCACGCGACGTGGATCGGCGCCGGATTGGATGAGCAATCTCACAATCGACGTGTTTCCCGTGATCACGGCACTGTTCAGCGCGTCAATCCCGTGATTGTCGAGCGTCACAGCCGCGTCATGATCCACCAGCCGCCGCACGGTGGCCTCGTTGCCGTTGCTGCATGCAAGCATCAGCGCGGTTGTGCCGAAGATGTCACGCGCGTTGACGTCTGCGCCCTCGGCGAGTGCCCTCTCTAATCGCTCGTTATCGCCATTTCCCGCCGCCGAAAGAAGCAACTCATTTCCCCGCGGCCAGCCGGCAAGCCGATCCTGAAGATCGGCCCCATATCGAGCCGCGAGCGCGATTAGCGCGAACATAATCACTAACACAAATCGCGCGAGCCATGGCCTGATGTGATGTGCTGTTCGCATAGCGCCTCCGTTGGATCAAAAAGCCAGGAGCCCCCCTTCTCCTGGCACTTTCCGCGCGACGCGTTCATCGCAGGCTTCGCAGCGATGCTTCCAGACTCAGCAGTTCTCGCTCGCCGCGGGCGCTTCCCATCAGCACGTACGCTTTCCGATATCTCCAGCATCGAGCGCCGCGATGAATCTGGGTGCGGAAGTGGGCGGGATGCACGATGCTTCGCAGCGCTCGCAGGTGCGCCAAGCAACGGCGATGGTGATGATGCCAGCGGCGCCAGTGATGATGATGATGATGGTGCTTGTGATGGTGGTGAATCACGGTCCTGTTCGTGCAGCAGTTCTTCGAAGCAGCGTGAGCCACGACGGGCATGAGCAGCAGGATGATGATGAGTGCGATGCGTTGCATGATTCACCTCGTTCGATTTTCGCGGCGAACCATTCGCCACGGTCACAGAACAAGGCGCCGTTGCTGGCCAAATCACGCCAGGATTTTCATCGGGTGGTCGGAAGTGCGGCGTCGGAGGCAGTGTGAAACAGGCAATCTGCCGGGATTGGCTCGACTTTTCCGGGGTGAATCGCCCAGTGCAGCCTGACGTCGCCGAGCGAGAATTTGTTCCAATAGTCGAGTTGAATTGTATGTCGGCCCGGAGAAATTGTTTCCTCTGGGCCCGTGTCGAGCCGCATTGGCGAATGCGTTTCGATCTTCAGCTGGCCGTCGATTCGCAGACGGGCGCCGTCGTCGGCATAGAAACCGATGCGCTTGATTCCGCCGGACGGAACGATGACGACGCCGGTCCATCGCACGCCGTACTTCGGCGTGCCGACGCCCGGCGCGGGCGCAACACCAGTCGACCAGTGAAACTCGATCTCCCGATCGATCCGCTGCGTGACGAAATGTTTGAATTCGATGTCGGAATAGTAGCGACCGATCAAGCCCGGCAGCAGCGGCTCAAGCGGTTTCGTCGCGGGAACAAGTGCGGTCGAAGTCGTGGGGAATGTGGTCGGCACGAGCGATGTTTTCGGGGGAAGCGGACGCCGCAGCGATAGTGCGATGCCCGAGCCAATCCCACCGCAAATGATCGCGATGAGAAAGAGTCCAATCGCGCGACGACGTCGAATCGTGAACTTTCGAGCACGGTAAAGCGCGCCGCGCCCGCGGGCCAGCACGGGCTCGTGCTCGAGGTACCGGCGCACGTCGGCGGCGAGTTCTTCCGGATTCTCGTACCGCCGCGATGGATCTTTCTCCAGCGCCTTGGCCGCGATGCGATCGAGATCGCCGCGAAGGCGCCGCGACCAGCGCTTGAGCTGATGCACATGCTTCGGAGAGACTTCGGTCGCGAGCACGCGCGTACTCGGCAGCGGCGGATCAACTTCCGTGAGAATCCTCGCGGTTTCTCCGATGGCGGCGCGTTTGAAGAGTTCCGGCGCGAGCGGCGGAGCGTCGCACAGCAGCTCGTACAACAATCCGCCGAGGCCGTACACATCCGTCCGCGAATCGACGTGGGCATGCGACGGATCCGCCTGCTCCGGGCTCATGTACTGCGGCGTGCCGAGCATTTGTGCTTCGAGCGTGAGCGACGGCGAAATCGTTTGCCCGTCCTCACGGCCGATCGCCTTGGCGATCCCAAAGTCAATCACCTTTGCGATCGGCTGACCATCCTGCGTGCTGACGAGCACATTTCCCGGCTTGATATCGCGATGCAGAATCCCACGCGAGTGTGCGTGCTGAACCGCGGCGCACACGCCGATGAAAAGTCGCAGGCGATCGTCGAGACGCGTGTGATGCTTCTGGCAATACCGTGTGATCGGCTCACCTTCGACGAGCTCCATCACGAAGTACGGCCGACCGGCTTCGGTCGCGCCGGCGTCGAGCACCCTGGAAATTCCGGGATGATCGAGCAGTGCCAGGGCCTGTCGTTCCACATCAAATCGCGCGATGACTTGTCGCGTGTCCATGCCGGCCTTGATGACTTTCAGCGCCACGCGTCGCCGCAGCGGCGGATCCTGCTCCGCGAGGTAAACTACGCCGTAGCCTCCTTCACCGAGCACGCGAAGCAGCTTGTACGGACCAATCCGATGCCCCGTCGCCGGCAACTCCCCACCCAGCGCCGCCGGGTCGATCGCCGGATCGCTGAGAAACGCGCCGGCGGAGTCATGCGCCTCGAGCAGCTCGCGAACTTTTTTGAGCAGATCCGCATCTCCGCCGCAGACAGCCTTGATGAACGCCTCCCGCTCTTCGGCGCGCAGTTCGACCGCGTGATCGAAAATCTCTCGCACTGGATCGCCAGGAGGTTCCGCGGTTTGCATTTCACAGTCGCCACGATTTGCCGCGCACAGGTGTTGGAAGTGTCATCCTGAGAGTCTGTGATTTTTTGCGTGGCGAGGGCGTCTCGCCCTCGCATTTGCGGCTACAGCCGCGTTCGCGAGGGCAAGATGCCCTCGCCACGCTGAAAAGATCACACGCTCTCAGGATGACGGGTGTTCGCCGAACGACGTCCGTCATTCCGTCTCCGCCTGATTCAACTCGCGAAACAGCCACGCCCTCGCGAACGTCCACTCGCGGTTGATCGTTCGCGGCGACACGTTCATCGCCTCGGCCGCCTCGTCGACCGTCAATCCGGCATAAAAACGCAGCCGCACGACCTGTGCGGCTAACGGCGTCTGTTCTTCAAGGCGCCGAATCGCGTCATCGAACGCCACGATTTCTGTCGGATCGGGCGCGACCGCCAAATCGAGCACGTTCATTGGCAGCTGCTTCATGCCCGCGCCGCGCTTCACGCGTCCGCGTTTTCGGGCCGATTCGATGAGGATTCGCCGCATTGCCTCCGCGGCGGCGTGAAAGAAATGAGCCTTGTTCGCGAATTTCGACGTCCCCAGTCGCAAATACGCCTCATGCACGAGCGCCGTCGCCTGCAGCGTGATCCCCGGCCGTTCCTGTGCCATGCGATGGATCGCGAGGTTTTTCAGCTCGTCATAAATCGCCGGCAACAACTCCTCCGCGGAGCGATCACGCGAGGATGAAGAACCGGTTTGATCGGGCTTGGTGTCGGCCATGATTGACGCTCGCTGCATGTGGCACAGCCGCCCTCGGCTGTGCTTCGCTTCGCGCGGCATCCCCAGGAGCACAGCCGAGGGCGGCTGTGCCACACACTACTTCGCGGGCCGCGTTTCCGGCGCAACTGCGAACGAGACGATCGCTTTGCCGTCGTTGCCGAAATCACCTGTGACGCGAATTGGTTGCGTCGTCGCCACCGCCGGGATCTCAATTGTCATCGCAATTGCCTGGCGGTCATGCGGCTTCAACTCGACTGAAGGATTCGGAAGCGAAACTCTCCAACCGGCGGGCGGATCAACCTTCAGATCACCCTTCGCGAGGTGGTCGGAGAAGTTATATGCCGCGAGCGGAATCGATTGCGCCGATCCGGCGGCAACTCGCTCGGCGAACAGAGGCGGCGGTGCGAGCTGCGCCGCCGGGAACGCCGCCTGCAAAACAATCGGCGAGGGGTGACCTTCGAGCCGCGGTGGGGGTTTGGGTGGTGAAATCAAGTTCATTTGCCCCGCCGAATTCGACGGAAGGATCACGAACACGGGCGCTGCACCGACCTTGAATGTCTTCGATTGTGCATTCATCTCGCGGCCGAGGTGGTCGAACACCGCGGCGGGCATCGTCCTGAGATTCAGGTCCGCCTCGTCGCGCGTCGCCCACGCCACAATGACATCGCGTTTCGTTCCATCCGGGAGCGCCTCAAACGCGAATGCGCGCAGATTCTTTTGATCATCTTTGATCTGCCCGAGCGGCTTTGCGCCGGCGAGCAAACGTCCCACAGCCGCGAGCGCGAGATATCCGGGCCGCGGAGTCAGGTCGCGCCGCAGGAGACCAAACTGCGTTTGCCCTTCCGCATAATTCCCGAGAATGAAATAGAACATCTCCGCCGCGCCCTGATTCAGCCCCGCGGCGAACATCTTGGGAACAAGCTCCTCCTGCAACCGCAGGTTCGCCTCATCCGGATCCTGCACCTTTGCATCGCCGGTCCAGGAAATGTCCTTGGTGCCGACTTCGGTTATCCAGAGCGGGCGCCCGGCCGAGATCGGTCGCAGCGCGCCATAGAGCTCCGCATACTGCTCGATCGGCTGGTAATGATGAAAGTTGAAGGTGTCGAAGTAGGGCCAGACGTCGTTCGCGGCGAACTCGCGCACGGTGTTGGGATACGCTGTAGCGAAAACGTTCTGGCAAACGATCGCATCTGGATTGGCGGACTTGATGCCGAGATAACACGCCTTCTGCAACGAGGCCATCTCCGCCCCGCTGTGATTCCAGTCCGCCTCGTTCCAGGGCTCGAAGGCATCGACCAATCCTTTCAACCGTCCCGCCCACACGTGGTAGAAATGAGAGGCGTCGCGCAGATCCGTAGGAAACCGTCGAAAATCCGGATTCGCCCACGGCGGCGATGCGTGCATCACGGTAAGAATCCGCAGCTGCGCGTCGTGTAAGATGCGGGCAGTGTCGTCGTACTTGATGTGCGGAACAAACTCGCCACGCTTCAACTCAGTTTCGCGCCAGCTGAGCCGATCGCGGACCCAGTTCATCCCCGCCAGCGCCGCTAAGTTCGCCGCGGATTTCCACTCGGCATCGGTTTTGTAAAACCACGAAGCGGCGGTATCTGATCCGATCGGTGAATCCCACGGCGTCGGCGCGCGCAGTGGAGCAATCACGCCAATCGCGACGCGTGTCGTTCCGATCTCCAGATCGTAGTAGCCGACGCTCAGTGCGCCGCAATCAATCGATTGACCGTGTGACTTTCCTTCGCGGACCGTGTGGCCGTCGTAATCGATCAGTTTCCAATCTTCCACCGCTTTCGGCGCAACCTTCACCACGACGTCTTCGCCTTGCAGAAATACATTCCCAGGATGATTCGCCAGCGGGCGGGGAATCGGTCGATCCGCACCGCGCACAAGCGTCGCGATGCCGAGCGAAGCGAGGATCAAACACCATCGCGCCAAAATCACTTCCGGTTCTCCTGCGCCGGCGGGGCAACGACGAACGAGACGATCGGTTTCCCATCGGCCGCGAAATCGCCGGTCACTCGGATGGGTTGGGTCGTGGGATGCTCGGTTGAAGCGGTAACCGTGAGCGGGATCTCGACGCGATCGTTGGGCTTAAGTTCAACGTTCGCGGATTTGAGCTTCGGCTGCCATTCGTCGTTCGGATCGACCTTGAGCTCACCCTTCACCGCGTGATCGGAAAAGTTGTAGGCGAAAAGCGCCACCTTCTGCGGCTGATCGGTCGCGAGGTGGTACAGCGACTGGTTCACGCTTCGCGCCGAATCTGGAAACAGCACTTGGAGCACCACCGGCGACGGCTTTTCATCGGAGACCGGCGGCGCTTTCGGTGGTGGAATCAGCTTCATCGCGCCCGACGGATCGACGCTCGTCACCGCGATCAGCGGTTCGTTCATCAGCTTCACCTCGCCGATCCAGCTGCCTTTGGTCTCGCGGCCGTATTCGTCGAAAATCTTTTCGGTCGGGACGTTGAGCAGATATGTCTTATCCCCGCCGCTGGACCAAAGCACGATGACATACTTCTCCACGCCGTCGGGCTTGGCGCGAAAGACGTAACCATGGACCTTCGGATTGCCCACATCCCATCGCCCGATCGGCTTCGCATCCGCAAGCAAACGCCCGACCGCGGCGAGGGACATAAACGCCGGCCGAGGGGTCAAATCCTCGTGCAGCAACCCGTATTGCAGCTTGCGCTCGACGTAGTGCGGCAGCATGAAATAAAACTGCGCTTCGACGCCTTCATAGAGCGACATCGCGAACATTTTCGGCAAGCGCAGCGCCTGAATGCGCAGGTTTTTTTCATCCGGCTCGTGCGTCTTCTCGTCCGCCCAATCGACGGTGACGTTGAACTCCGTCACCCACATCGGCTTGCCGGCGCTGGCGGCACGGTAGAGCGCGTAATACGACGGGTAGCGATCCATGATGACGTAGTGGTGGATATCGAAGCGATCGAAGTAAGGGCCCGCGTCGTTGGCGGTGAAATCTTTAAGCGTTTCCGGCCGCGCGATCGCGAACACGTTTTCGCACGCGATCATGTCCGCGTTGCCCGCCTTGATGCCGAGATAGCTCGCCTTCTGCATCGACGCCATCTCAGTTCCGGTGTGTCCGCCGAACATTTCGATGTCGGCTTCGTTCCACGGCTCGAGCGCGACGATCTTCCCTTTGAAGCGCTTGGCGATCTCCTTGTAGAAGTCGTAGGCATCGCGCAGGTCTTCAGGAAAGCGACGACCATTTTTCGACCACGGCGCGCCGATGTGGTTCACCTGCAAGACTTGAAGGCCTGCTTCGCTTTGAATCTCCGCGGTCTCGTCGTATCGATTCCGCGGCGCGAACACCCCCTTCTTCGGCTCGAGCTCCGGCCAGCTCATGCGATCGCGCACGCGGTTCATTCCGGCGAGCGTGCAGATGTTCGCGACGGCTTTTCGCGAAGCGTCATCGGGCCAGAACCACGCCATGCCGACATCGATGCCGATGGGCGAAGTCATCGGCGTCGGCGCGACGAGCGGCGCAATCACGCCGCTGTAAACTTTCTGCGCCGGCTGCTCGCCGCGCAATTCGTAATAGCCGACAGGAAGTTTCCCGAGATCAACTTTCTCTGAAGCCGGATGCGATTCGCCGATCTGCTTGTTCTCGATATCAAACAGCGTCCAATTTCCGGTCGCTTTGGCGGGAAGAGGAACCTGCACGTCCTCGCCGGCCTGAAAGATATTGCCTGGATGATTCGGCAACGGCTTGGGGAGTGATCGCTCCGCCCGCACCGGCTCGGCAAAAACCGCAAGAACACAGACAATCACGAAGATCCGATAACACACGGCACGCCCCATACAAACTCTGCCTTTCCATCGATTTGACGCGCAAAGCTTACCAAAAAACTTGCATTCTTTGACCCATGTGACATGCTTATCGAACACGTCCTTCCTGTGGGTGCTCGACAAGAGTGGAGAGCAAGTTGTCGGAGAAACTGGACTATCAGATTGCGCACGAGCAGTACCTGCGCGCCAAATACTTTGGGTCGCTCGACGGCCTGCGCTGCCTCAGCATCATCATGGTGATCGGCTTTCACTGTCAGCTGATCTCCACCAACTTTTTCCGCACCGGCCAGCATGGCGTTTCGCTCTTCTTCGTCATCAGTGGGTTCCTGATCACCACGCTGCTTTTGCGCGAGCAGATGAAGAGCGGCGAGATCTCGCTCAAAAACTTTTACATCCGCCGGACACTGCGCATCTTTCCGCTCTATTACGCTTCGGTGCTGCTGTACACCGGGCTGGTGTTTGTGATCGAGCACGGCCCCGAACGGGGCGCGTATTTCCACAACCTGCCGTTCTATCTCAGCTACACCAACAACTGGTTCGTGAACAAAGATGCTTCCGACCGCGTCATCTTCGCGTTCGCGTGGTCGCTCGCGACGGAAGAGCAGTTTTATCTCTTCTGGCCGTCGGTCGTGCGCTTCTTCTCGAAAGTGAAATGGTGGATGCCGCTGGCGATCATCCTGAGCCTCGCCGGCATCGATATGGCGATGGAGATCTGCGCGGGTCTTGGGATCATCAACTATCCGTGGACGACGACGTCGCGGTTCGTCACGAGCATCGCGTCATCGATCTGCCTGGGCTGCGGTCTCGCTTACCTCTTCCATCGCCCCGGCGGGTTCAAGATCGCGTGGAAGGTTTTAGGCTCCCGAGCCGCCGCACCGGTCGCGATGCTACTACTCCTCGGCACATACCTCCTGTACCAACACGGCGTCGGGCTCGGCGAAGAAGACATCGCTCATCAGCATCTCATGGTTCTCTTCTTCGAACCGCCGCTCATTCTCGCGATGGTGCTGATCGTCGGCGCGTGCTGCATCCGCAACGACAACGGCCTGTCGCTGATCCTCGGCAACCCCGTCGTCCGCTACATCGGCACGATCAGCTACGGCCTGTATCTCCTGCACATGCTCGCGATGAACGCGACGAAGCGCGTGCGGAGCCAGCATGACTGGCTCTTCTTCGTGATCGCGCTGGTCATCAGCATCGCGATGGCAACGGTGAGCTATTGGATGTATGAACAACCCTTCCTGAAGCTGAAGAACCGCTTCCGAAAGCCTGAACTTCCGAAAGCGGACGATCATGCGGAACCGACATCGCCGATCGTGCCTCAGCCCGTCGTTCGAGAACCTAGCCTCATCGGATCGCGCGTTTAGACAAGCCGTCATTCTGAGAGCGTGTGATCTTTTGCGTGGCGAGGGCGTCTCGCCCTCGCATTTGCGGCTACAGCCGCGTTGGCGAGGACAAGCTGCCCTCGCCACGCTGAAAAGATGACACGTTCTGAGCGAAGCGAAGAATCTCGATATCGGGCGCCGCTTGATGCTGAGGATCCTTCGCTGCGCTCAGAGCCTGTGACTTTTTATGACGAGCCGCGACCGTCAGGGAGCGGTTTGTGCGATGTTGAAACGAGAACCGCTCCCTTACGGTCGCGGCTCGTTCACTCATTCCAAAACATCACACTCTTTCAGGATGACTCGAAGCGCGAAGCGGAATCAATTCGCCGCTACGCACTTGCCTTCATCTTCCGCAGCGCCTTCGCGACAAGATTCAGGTCATGCGTGAACATCTTCCGCGCCTGAACACGCGCATCGTGATCGGGCATCCGCAATAGTGACGACGGATGCACCGTCGCCATCACGCGCGGTGCGAAATCGGTTTTGATCCACTCGCCGCGGGATTTCGTGACGCGGAATTGTTTGCCTAAGAGTTGTTGAGCCGCCGTGGATCCGAGGCAGACGACGATCTCTGGTTTGATGACCGAAATCTCAGAGGCCAACCACGGCTTGCATGCCGCCATCTCACGTGCATTCGGCTTCGCGTGAATTCGCCGCGTGCCGCGCGGCTCAAATTTGAAATGTTTCACCGCGTTCGTCACGTACACCTCATCACGCGGAATGCCGACTTCCTCCATCACCTCATCGAGCAAATGACCCGATGGGCCGACGAACGGTTTGCCCGCGAGGTCCTCCTGATCGCCTGGCTGTTCACCGACGAAAATGATCGACGCGTCCTTCGGGCCCTCGCCGAATACCGCCTGCGTCGCGTTGCAATACAAGTCGCAACCACGGCAGCCCTGAATCGCATCGCGCAGCTGCGGAAGCGAAATCCGCGGCGGAAGAAAATCCGCGGCCGATCCGGTCGATTTGCACTTCGTCGCCGTTTGCTTCTTCACCATCTCCTCCACGCGCCTGGGCGCTTCTCGGATGAGGTCATCGATTACCTCCGTCTCCGGCAGCGTCGCCCAATGCCGCACCGGCATCTCGCGGCGCATCATCTTCAGGTTCAACCGAGCCGGGTTGAAACTGTTCGCGTAATACGTTCGCCAAAGCGTCTCCAACTCATCGCCCGCCGGCGCCTGCGACGCGGGCACGCCCTCGCTGAAGCGAAGGTCGGTCCCATCCCAGGTAACGCTCTCGTCAGGCGTCAGGATAGTCCATTTCATACTTGCGAAGCGACGTTGAAAAAACGGAGCCGTGAGACGCAGGATAAAATGGTCCGGCCGATGCCACGCGATGTAGTGCGGCTCCGATCCATCTTCCGACTGAACCGCACGAAAGCGCACGAACGCGGTCATCTTGTGGCGATCGAGGCGCACCTTGCGGTGCATTGCGAAGAACCGATGCGTGTCGTCGTCGGTCGCGTCCTGCAGCAACTGCTTCTCGCCATGGGTCAGCCGCCAAAGCATGCGATAGAGAAGCGCCCATCGCTGCGGATCGCGAAAGCAGGCGACGAGGCGCGAGAAGCCGACAAATTCGGCGGGAACTTGAAATGCCGAGGGCGCCGCGTCGGGCAAATCAAGCTCCGGCAAAAGCGATGACGAGTCGTCATCAATCCATGCGATAGCATCCGGTGGAACGTCGAGCGCGATGAGCTTCCTCGCGGCGTCTCGCCACGCTTCGAAGCTGCGCTGAATGTGTACTGCGTTCGTCATCTTAAGCCACAACGTGACAGGGCCTTCCAGGCCATGCGCACGGCCTGCAAGGCCATGTCACGTACGGACGACTAGATCTCCCCCGTCTTTGCGCTCACCGCGACCTCGAACAGATTCAACTGTTGCTCCGGCTTCACAACACGCGACCGCAGATTCATGCGATCAATCCGCAGCGAATCGGGATTATGGTCGGCGGTTACGACGAAATACTTCGCTCGCGCCATCGGCACGCGTAGTTTGAGCAGATCGGAAAGCCGAATCGAGTGCAGCCGGCGGATCTGCAGAATCCGCTGAACATTTCGCGCGCCGAGTCCCGGCACGCGCAGCAGCAACTCGCGGCTCGCCCGGTTCACATCCACCGGGAATTGTTCGCGATGGCGCAGGGCCCAGGCGGTTTTGGGATCGATCGAAAGGTCAAGCTGCGGATCGTCCGGCGTGGTCAGCTCGTGGACCTTGAATCCGTAAAAGCGCAAAAGCCAATCGGCCTGATACAGCCGATTTTCGCGAACGAGCGGTGGGGATTTTGTCGGCAGGCGCAGGTCCGCGTGCGGAATCGGACTGAACGCAGAGTAATACACGCGCCGCAATCGATGGGTGCGATAAAGGGAATCTGCCGTCGTTAAAATCTGCGCGTCGGTGCTCGGTGTCGCGCCAACGATCATTTGCGTCGACTGCCCCGCCGGTGCGAACTGCGGCGCACGCTTGCTCGCCCTCTGCTCCTCCTTCGCCGCCGCAATACGCACTTTCAGCTGCACCATCGTGCGGTGAATGTCGATTAGTTTCTTTTCCGGTGCGAGTTGCTGCAGGTCGCGCTGTGTGGGCAGCTCAATATTCGCGCTGAGTCGATCGGCATATCGCCCCGCCTGCGCCATGAGATCTTCCGATGCGCCCGGTACCGCCTTCAGATGGATGTACCCGTTGTACTTGTGATCTTCCCGAAGGGATCTCGCCACCTCGACGAGCTGTTCCATCGTGTGATCGGCAGATTGAATCACGCCTGAGCTAAGGAAGAGGCCTTCGATGTAGTTGCGTTTGTAAAACTCGAGCGTCAGACGGACGACTTCTTCTGGAGTAAAGCGCGCGCGAGGCGAATCGGATGAAACGCGGTTGACGCAGTATTGACAGTCGTAAATGCAGTAATTGGTGAGCAGAATTTTCAGCAGCGAGACGCATCGGCCGTCGGGCGTGTAGCTGTGACAGATGCCGATTTTGTTCGTGTCACCAAGCTGCCCGTCACGCGCACGGCGTTTCGATCCGCTGCTTGCACAGGAAGCATCGTACTTCGCGGCATCGGCGAGAATGGCGAGCTTAGCGCGGAGGTCCATCGCGTCCCTTTCTCGACGCGGAGGATAACCGAACTTTTACCGAACTCCTTTCAAATGTGTTGAAAGCTCACGCGAACGAAATGCCGAGCTTGCCGGACGCGTGATATGCGTCGATCCCCTTCGCGAGGTCGTACTGCGGCGCGTACCCGAACGCGGCTTTCGCGGCCGACAGATCCGTCTGCGTCCAGTCCTGCGTAAACGAGTACGGATTCGTGAAGTAGTCCGGCTGAAGGTCCGTCTTGAGCACGCGATTCAGCTCCGCGACGACTTGATTGAACGACCATGCGGCGCCCGCGCCCGCGTTGAATGCGCCACTCGTCTTCGACTTCATCGCCTTGAGATTCACGTCGACGACGTCGTCGATATAAACGAAATCGCGTTTCTGCTCGCCGGCAGTGAAGATGCGGGGACGCTTCCCCGCACGCATCTGCTTGGCGAGCTGATGAATCATGCTGGCGAGCTTGCCCTTGTGATCTTCGCCGGGGCCGTACACGTTGCTGTAACGCAGGCCGACGATTGGTTTGGCGAGCCTGGGCGCGTACCGCGCGGCCATGCGCTCCATCGTCAGCTTGCTGAAGGCATAGATGTTCAGCGGATCGGGCGCTTGCGATTCCTTCATCGGCACCGCGCCGCGGCCGTAGATGCTGCAGCTGCTCGCCCAGATCATCTGGGCTTTTGTTTCGACCGACCAATCGAGCAGCTGGCGGAAGGTCTCCACGTTGTTCCGCATCATCCTCTGCTGATCGTTGAAGTTCTCGCCGTTGGCGCCAACCACGCCGGTGATGCTCGCTTCATGAAAGATCGCGTCGAACCGGCCGAGGTCGATCATCGACTGCACGTCCTCGTGATCTCTCAGGGTGAGCACGTCCCCGGGGAAGTCGACAAGATTCAAGAAGTGGGCGGAGAGAAACGAGTCGGCCGCGACGACATCGTGGCCGTCTTTGGCAAGCCGCTTGGCAAGATTCGATCCAATGAACCCGGCTCCGCCGGTGACGAGTACGCGCAATTTAGACCTCCGAATCAGCGGGCGGGATTGTAGCCCTCGACTACCGATTCACCAGTGCCCCTATGCTCATCCACAATCCATCCACATCAAGCATATTTCAGAATCAACAGATTGTGTTTCGATGCGACACGAAACCGCGAAAGTCGCACTTAAGGTACGACAAGGGGTCATTGTGTCGTCGATAACGTGTGGATGAAAAAGGCAAGTTTTTGCTTCGTTTTTCCTGAAGCACTTCATAACCGCCGATTTCTGCGCCCCTTAGATGCAGCACTCCAACTGCAAGCATTTTTCGCGAATCGTCTGGCATCCGGGTTGTTCCTTCCTACAACGTCTGGCCGTATGCCTCCATGAGACAGAGGGTCAGATTTAAAATTTCAGCCCATTCTTCCCCCGATGTGAAGGATTCTTCTCTCCCACAACCCGAAGAATCTTTCACCAGCCCCATTCGAGCCGTCCTTGCCCGGGACGGCTTTTTTATGCGCGCGTCGAATCGCACCGCAATTTTTCGAATACGTAAAGAAGAGGATCACCCGTCAGTTGCAAGCGGGAGCCCGGCGACTCCGTCGCGGGTTTTAAACCTACGTTCTCACAACCCGCGACAGAGTCGCTGGGCTCCCGCTTGCAATTTCATGGTTTAACCCGTCGTACGACTCTTCCCCGCGTCCGTGCTCATAAACTTCGCGATCGGTGGAATTCCCACGCGCGGAAGATCCAACCGGTCCGCGTCCCAACACGTGCCGATGGTCGCGTCCTCGCTCGTCAACCCCTTGTCGTGCCAGATGAGCGCGTAACGAAGGAACCCGAAGCGCTCGTCGTCCAATTCGAAGAATTCCCCGCGGAGGGATTTCGCCCAGTTCGCTGCGCGATCGCCATGCTTTGGATCGCTCACTTCGTTGATCGTTGTGAATCGTGCAAAACCGCGAAGAGGCGAACGACGAATCGATCCGCCCCGGTCTCCTCGCACAGCGACGTCCCCTTGTAATGCACCGCCCGCCAGTGCCGCGGACCGTGAATTGAATGCTCGGTCAAACGAAACTGCCCGACCGCTTCGCGCCACAGCGGAAGCAAATCGAATTCGTCACCTTCGCGCGACGGAAAATCACTGTCGTTCCAGCTGCCCATGCGCTCTCTCACCTCGAGCGAGACTTTGACGTCCGCGTCGTCACATTCGCCGTCGCCGGTTGTTTGCGGATCCAGCGGATAAACTTTTGCAGTTCAGGGGTTTTATGGAGTGATTTCACGTCGGCCAGCTGTTTCTCGAGCTGCTTGTTATCGAACAGCGCATGCACCTGCTTGTGACACGGTTTGCAAAACGGCACGCGGTGCTCGGGCTTTCCGCCGCGCTCTTTCGGTGTCAGATGATGCTGCGTAATCAAGTGCCGCGGCACCTCGCGCCCGCAAAGCTCGCAGCGTTCGTACGATTCGTTCATACCCAAATTGTAGACCCGGCGGCAATGTGGCACAGCCGCCCCCGGAAGTACTTGCGATGCGGAGCACAGCCGAGGGCGGCTGTGCCACATGATCATGGCGTCTCGAGCGCGAGGCGATAGCGGTGCAGTGCATCTCGCCAGTGTGGCATCGGTTTGCCGACGAGCTTTTCGTACGGCGAAACATCGAGCACGCTGTACGCGGGACGGATGGCGGAGTTGGGTTTGAGTTTTTTCCACTCCGCCGATGTCGTTGGCGAAAGATCTGTCTTCAGGTTGAACTCTTCGATAATTGCGCGCGTGAAATCGAACCACGTCGTCTCACCGGAATTGGTGATATGCCAAATTCCGGTCGCGTTGCGATCCAGCAGATCGAGCGTCGCCTCTGCGAGATCGTAAGTGAACGTCGGCGTGCCGGTTTGATCGTTCACGACCTTCAGCGGCTTGCCGGATTTCGCGGCGTTGATCATCGTCTGCGGAAAGCATGAGCCGTTCGGACCGTAGAGCCAGGCGGTGCGGATGAGTAACCATCGTTCAGGTGCCTTTGCCTGAAGGAGTTGTTCACCGAGAAGCTTGGATCGGCCATACGCGCTTTGCGGCCCAATCGGATCATCGGGACGAAGTGGCCGCGAAAGACTCCCATCAAACACATAATCTGTGCTGAAATGGACTAGAGCGGCACGACGCTCGCGACATATTTCTGCCAGCGATTCGACAGCTGTTCCATTCACATCATTGCACTCGGCCTGTTTTTCTTCGCACAGATCGACCTTCGTGTAAGCGGCGCAGTTCAGCACAAGCGTCGGTTGGTAGTCTTCGAACATCAATTCGATCTGCGGTGGGTCAGTGATGTCCCATTCCCTTCGAGCGACCGCGTTGAAAGACAGTCGGCGAGCTTTGAAAGCCCGCTTGAGGGCATGTGCAAGCATCCCCGCCGCCCCAGTGATCACGATGCTGTCGTACAGGCTCACTTCGTCAATCCTTCCGTGAATTTCGCGAGCTGCAGGTCGTTCATCCGGCAAATCCGCCAGTCCGGCATGACGTCCGCGCCGCAGCGCTCGTAAAAATCGATCGCGAGCTGGTTCCAGTCAAGCACCGCCCACTCCAGCCGCCCGCAATTCCACTCGCGAGCGATCTTCGCGACCGATTGCAACAGCGCCTTTCCGGCGCCACGACCGCGATATTCGGGCAGGACGAAGATGTCTTCGATGTAAATGCCGGGACGGGCGAGGAAGGTCGAGTAGTTGTGGAAGAAGAGCGCCTGTCCAACCGGAACGTCGCCGATGCGCGCGATGAGCACTTCAGCATAGCGACGGGCGCCAAACAATGTTTTGCGCAGATCCCCCTCCGTCGCGATGCATTGATGGGCGAGTTTTTCGTACTCCGCGAGCGCGCGGATGAAGGAAAGGATTGTGGGGACGTCTGCTTCGGTGGCGGAACGGATCGTTACGGCTTGGTCGTTCGGCGAGGGCATTTTGCGCTTCGACGTTTCGCGCGGGGCGAGCCCCGCGGCTAAATGTGGGTTTATCGCTGCGTGTATTGTTGATCGTAATACTTGAGATATTCACCACTCTTGATCGCGCGCCACCAGTCCTGGTGATCCTTGAACCATTGGATCGTGGTTTTGATCGCCTGTTCCCAGCGGTGCTTGGGCTCCCAGCCGAGCTCGCGCTTGATCTTGCTGGCGTCGATGGCGTAGCGACGATCGTGGCCGGGGCGATCTTTCACGTACTGCACGCCGTCGTCCCAGGTCTTGCCCATCTCGCGCAGAATCGTCTCCACGATTTTGCGGTTCGTCATCTCGTTATTTCCGCCGATGTTGTAGACCTCGCCGGGCGTGCCTTTATTCAGCACGGTCCAGATCGCGTCGCAGTGATCTTCGACGTAGAGCCAATCGCGGATATTCATGCCGTCGCCGTAAAGGGGGATCTTTTTCCCTTCCATCAGGTTGGTGATGAACAGCGGAAGCGCTTTCTCGGGGAATTGGTATGGGCCGTAGTTGTTGCTGCAGCGCGTGATCATCACCGGCAAATGATGCGTGTGAAAATACGATCGCGCGAGGCAGTCGCTGCCGGCTTTGCTGGCGCTGTACGGGCTATTCGGCGCGAGAGAAGTTTCTTCGGTGAATTTCACGTCCGGCTTGTCTTCCGGAAGCGAGCCGTAGACTTCGTCGGTGCTGACATGCACGAAGCGATCGACGCCCTTCGCTTTCGCGACGTCGAGCAGCACCTGCGTGCCGACGACATTGGTTTGCACAAATGGCCCGGACGAGAGAATCGAGCGATCGACATGCGACTCGGCGGCGAAGTGAACGACCTGGTTGATCGCGTGATTCGTCCAGAGTTGCTCGACAAGGGCGGCGTCGCAGATGTCGCCTTTGACGAAGAAGAGTTTCTCGTCGTCGATCAGATCCTGAATATTGGCGATGTTGCCGGCGTAAGTGAGCTTGTCGAGCACGACGAGCTTCACGTCTTCGCCGCGGCTCATGAGCATGCGGACGAAATTGCTACCGATGAATCCGGCGGCGCCGGTGACGAGAATGCTTCGCATGGTTCGTTCTTCGATTTCTTCGTAGGGTGTGCTTCAGCACACCATTTCTGCGCACCGGATGGTGTGCTGAAGCACACCCTACATGGCATCCTTCAACACTCGCCGCAGGTAATTTCCATAATCACTTTTCCCAGCCTGATCCGCGAGCTTTTGCAGCTGCGCGCCATCGATGAATTTCTGTGCGAACGCGATTTCCTCGATGCAGCCGATTTTCAATCCCTGCCGTTCTTCCAATGTCTGCACGAATTGGGAGCTCGACAGCAGCGATTCGTACGTTCCCGTATCGAGCCACGCAATCCCGCGGCCCATGGGTTGAACCGTGAGCGTCCCATTGGCGAGATAAACGCGGTTCACGTCCGTGATCTCCAGCTCGCCGCGAGCCGAGGGCTTCAGGTTCTGCGTAATGTTCACGACTTTGTTGTCGTAAAAGTACAGGCCGACAACCGCGTAGTTGCTCTTCGGTTGCTTCGGCTTTTCTTCGATGCTGATGGCTTTGCCATCTTTCGAAAACTCGACGACTCCGTAACGTTCGGGGTCTTTCACCTGATACGCGAAGACGCAGGCTCCGTTCTTCAGCGTCGTCGCGTTCTGCACAAGCGTGGTGAGATCGTGGCCGTAGAAAACGTTGTCGCCAAGGATGAGGCAGACGGAATCGTTGCCGATGAATTCGGCGCCGAGCGTGAAAGCCTGAGCAATGCCTTTCGGTTCCGGCTGAACTTTGTACGAGAGCTTAAGACCGATCTGCGAGCCGTCGCCGAGCAATCGCTCGATCATCGGCAGATCCCGCGGTGTGCTGATGATCAGAATCTCGCGCAGCCCCGCGAGCATGAGCACGCTCAGCGGATAGTAGATGGTTGGCTTGTCATAGACCGGGAGCAGCTGCTTGCTGATGCAGGCGGTCAGCGGATAAAGCCGCGTACCCGCGCCGCCCGCGAGGATAATTCCTTTCATGGTCGCTCCCGAATCACGCGCGCAGGACATGCGCGCCAAGTTCTTTTAGATACAACATCGGTGCGGTGAAAGCCAATCGCGAGCGTTATCGGACCGCAATTGTAGGGTCCGCTTTAGCGGACCGGTTATTCCATCGTCCGAAAGGCGAGTAACCGGTCCGCTGAAGCGGACCCTACAAAACTAAAAAAGGTCTTTCGCGTCCGCAAACATCGGATGCTCACGGTCGCGGGCGGACAGCGTGGCGCCGGATTCGTCGACCCGCCAGTCGATGCCGAGCTTCGGATCGTTCCAGCGAATTCCGCGTTCGTGGGTGGGCGAGTAGTACGTCGTCACCTTGTAGAGCACTTCCGTGTTCGGCTCGAGCGTGGTGAAGCCGTGGGCGAAGCCGACGGGAACAAAGATTTGGTGCCAGTTTTCGGCGCTGAGGACGGCAGTCACGTGTTTGCCGAAGGTCGGTGAACCGCGACGAATATCGACGGCGACGTCGAGGATCGCTCCGCGAGTCACGCGCACGAGCTTGTCCTGCGCCATCGGTGCGATCTGCCAGTGCAGCCCGCGGACGACGCCCTTCTCGGCCGACAGGGAATGGTTGTCCTGGACGAAGACGCTGTCGATGCCGACATCGTGCAGCGTCTTCTGCGAATACGTCTCAGAAAAAAATCCGCGATGGTCCCCGTGCTTTTTCGGCACGAGGATTTTCACGGCAGGGATGGCGGTTTCGATCAACTGCATCATGTGAATTATCGTCGGATTTTCGGCCGGTCACCAGACCGAGGGAAATAGATCCGCAGATTTCGCAGATTGCGCAGATTGGAAGAAAGAATCTGCGAAAATCTGCGCAATCTGCGGATGATCCTATCGGACCACCGTCAAACTGCGCGCGGATTTCGGAAGCTCGAACGACACATCTTCTTCGACCAGCGTGCGCGTCTCTATGGTCGCGCGGAAATCGCGCTTGAGGCGATCGAGCAGCTCCATCACCAATCGCTCAGGAGCGGATGCGCCGGCCGTCACAAGCACGCTGCGTTTTCCTTCAAACCAGGCGGGATCGATCTCGGATTGATCGTCGATGAGATAACCGGGCACGCCCTGCTCGATCGCGCGCTCGACGAGGCGCTTCGAGTTCGAGCTGTTCTTGCTGCCGATGACGAGCACCAGATCCGCCTCGGGTGAAAGTTGCGTGACCGCGGTTTGACGGTTCGTCGTCGCGTAGCAGATGTCATCCTTCGCGGGGTAGCGAATGTTCGGGAAACGCTGTTTGAGGGCGGCGATGATGCGCTGGGCGTCGGAAACGCTCAGCGTCGTCTGCGTGACGAACGCGAGCTTGTTTTCATCCGGCACCTGAAGCGCCGCGACTTCTTCGGGCGATTCAACGACCACAATTGAATTCGGCGCTTCGCCGACGGTGCCGATCGCCTCGTCGTGATTGCGATGGCCGATGAAAATGATCGTGTAGCCGTCGCGCGCGTAACGCAGCACCTCCATGTGCACCTTCGTCACCAGCGGGCAGGTCGCGTCGACTTCGACGAGCTTTCGATTCTTCGATGCGAGGCGGACTTCCGGCGAGATGCCGTGCGCACTGTAAACCACCAGCCCGTTCTCCGGCACTTCACTGATGTCATCGACGAAGGTCACACCGCGGGATTTAAAATCTTCGACAACGTGCCGGTTGTGAACGATCTCGTGATAGACGTAGACCGGCGGCCCCTTGGTTTTCAGGACCTGATCGACGCATTCGATCGCCATGTTGACGCCCGCACAAAACCCGCGGGGATTTGCAAGAATCACCTTCATGTCTCTCACAACTGTAGGACGATTGTCACCTGTGCTCCATTATGCCGGTAATCGAACGATTTGAAACCGGTCGATGGTGGGCCCGGCTCATTGCGTCATGAAAATGTGCCACATCCTGAAACCACAGCGTTCGTAGAACCGGGCGATGCGCACATAATCCGCATTGCCCGAATAAACCATCGAGCGATGGATGCCAGCCGCTCTGGCTCGTTCCAGGACCGCTCGGACCAACGCCGTGCCGATGCCTTCGCCGCGTTCGTCTTCTCTCACGAACAGGTCCTGGATTTCGAGATAGATTTCATCGTCCGGGAACGCGTCGTGGCCGATCTCATTGCGGAGATCTTGAGTCGAGCGCTGCTCCGCGATCACCAGCCCGACGACCTGGCGGTCTCGTTCCGCCACGAGCGAAAACTTCGAGAGACGACGGGGCAGCTCGTCCAGATGCAAGTCGCGCGATCGATCGCGGTACAACGCAGCGAGAAACGCCCGCGCGGCCGGCAAATCGTCGATCATGCATTCGCGAATGGTGGCCGGCATATCGCTGATCTTACTTAAAACGCAATCGCTTCCGCTCGTCAATCGCGCGCTTGATCTTCGAAGCGCCACGCCTATTCTCTGTGACTCAGCCAATCAAGGAGCGTTTGTGGCGCACATCCGACCGTTTGCCGGGATTCATTACGCAGCCCGGCCTGAACTGGATCTCTCCAATGTCATCGCCCCGCCGTACGACGTGCTGGATGTGAAGGAAAAGGCCGCGCTGCAGGCAAAGCATCCGAACAACATCGTGTCGGTCGATCTGCCCTGGCTTCCGCCGAAGACTGTGGGGCCGGACGACGCTTACGAAAAGGCAAATCTCACGCTGCAGGCGTGGCTTTCGGCGGGCATTCTGAAAAGGGACACGCGTCCCGCTCTGTATCCTTACACACAGACCTACGATCACGCCGGCAAGACCTTCCATCGCCGTGGATTCTTCGCGCTCGTGCGACTCTCGCCTTTTGGCAAAGGCGAAGTCGTTCCGCACGAGCTCACCTACGCTTCGGCGATCGAGGATCGACTCAAATTAATGCGCGCGACGGGCGTGCAGCTTTCGCCGATCTTCGGGCTCTTCAGCGATCCGACGAGCGAGGTAACGAAGGCGCTTTACGCGCAAGTCGGTCGTCCGCAGATGGACGCGTCGATGGACGGCATCCGCAATCAGCTTTGGACGGTGAACGACAGCGGAGTGATCAGCAAGGTCGAAGACCTGATGGCGCGAAAGCCGATTTACATCGCCGATGGACATCATCGCTATACGACCGCGCTGCAATATCAGAAAGAAGCCGAGCAGAAGAACGGCGGGCCATTGCCACCCGAGCATCCCGCGAATTACTGCCTCTTCTCGCTCGTCTCGATGCAGGACGACGGCCTGCTCATCTTGCCGACGCACCGGCTCATCGGCGGGCTCACGAACTTCGACATCAACAAGTTTAAATCGCTCGTCGCCACGAGCTTCGACATCGCGGAGACGTCGTATGGTGAAAATGAGGTCGATGATTACGTCGACGGCGAGCTGGCCAAGCAGCCGCCGCACACGTTCGGCCTGTACGATGGCAAGGCGAAGAAGCTTTACCAACTTACGCTGAAAAATGAAGAGGTGCTGAAGCCCTTCGAGCCGCAGAAGAGCGACGCATGGCGCCGACTCGACGTGGCAATCCTTCAGCGCTATCTGCTCGACGAGGTGATCGCGCCGAATTTCACCGCGAACAAAGAAGTGACCAAAGGCTACACCGCCTACGCGGACCAAATCGCGCCGCAGGTGAATGGTTCAAAGTTTCAGATTGCCCTGTTGCTTCGCTCAACCCCGCTGCACGCGCTCGAAGAGCTCGGCAAGCACAACGAAGTCATGCCGCAAAAGAGCACGTTCTTCTATCCCAAACTCGCGACCGGGATGGTGATCAATCCACTGCGATGAGCTTTTTTGTGGGGTGCGCTTCAGCGCACCGGTTATTCGTCGTTTGCACGGAAAGAAATAACCGGTGCGCTAAAGCGCACCCTACGCAGTCCGGCAGCACCGCTTCATGCCGCGGCCTGATGCTGTGCGCATCGCGAAACAAACGCGGTCGCGGCGGTAACATCCATCGGCTTCGAGAACAGATACCCCTGCGCGTAATCGCAACCCATCGACTGAAGCAACTGCGATTGCTCGGTCGTCTCCACACCCTCGGAAACCAGCGGCAGATTCAGGCTGTGCGCCAGCGACACGATCGCCTTCAGAATCGCCGCCTGATCCGGCTTCACGGTGATTTCGTTGACGAAGCCGCGATCGATCTTCAGACCGTTCAGCGGGAAATTCTGCAGGCAGCTGAGCGACGAATAGCCGGTGCCAAAGTCATCGATGTGAAGCTGAACGCCGAGTGACTGAATACGCTTCAGCACGTCGAGCGACGCTTTCACGTCGGCCATCACCGAGCTTTCCGTGATCTCGAGCTTGAGATTCTGCGGTTTGATACCGCTCTCGCGGAGAATTCGCTGAACGTGCTGCACCAGGTCGGCGCTGACGAGCTGCTTACGCGAGACGTTCACGCTCATCGTCAGATCCGCGAACTCGGGCGTCGTCCGTTGCCATACAGAGAGCTGCTGACACGCGGTCTCCAGAATCTTGATGCCAAGCGGAACGATCAGCCCGGTTTCCTCCGCGATCGGAATGAAATCCGCCGGCGAGATCAGGCCGTTTTGCGGATGCTGCCACCGCGCCAACGCCTCGAAACCGACGAGGCGGCTTGTATGAATATCGACGATGGGTTGATAGTGCGGCACGAACTCATCGCTGGCGATCGCGGCGCGCAGGTCGGATTCGAACGTCAACCGCGCGACGGCGGCCGCGTGCATCTGCTGGTCAAACATCACAAATCGCCCGCGACCCTCGCGCTTCGCGTGGTACATCGCGGTATCCGCGTCGCGCAGCATGTCGTCGGCCTTCTCATACTTTCGCGAGCTGGTCGTCAAACCGATGCTCACCGCCGTGTGAATCGTGTGGCCGTGAATCTCGAACGGCCGGCTGACTTCGTTGATAATTCGCTGCGCGACGCGCGCTGCATCCGCGTCGGCACGAACATCGTCCAGCAGCAGCGCAAACTCGTCCCCACCCAATCGCGCCGCGACAGGATTGGCGCCCGTCAGCTCGCAGACATCCGTCCGCGAGACGGTGTCGACCGTGCGCGTGGCGTAGTTCAATCGCGCCGCGATTTCGAGCAGCAGCGCATCACCCGCCTCGTGGCCGAGGCCGTCGTTCACGAGCTTGAATTCGTCGACATCCACAAACAGCACCGCGAACTTGAAGCTCTCGTCGCGCTTGGCGCGGGAGAGGGTGTGATTCAAACGATCGGCAAACAGCAGGCGATTAGGCAAGCCCGTCAACGCGTCATGAAGCGCCGCCTTTTTCAGCTCGGCCGTGCGCACTTCGACGATCTTCTCCAGATCCGCCTTGCGCTTTCCGATCTGCCACTTGTCCGAGAGCATCTTCGCCAGCTGCTGCACTTCCACGCCGTCGAATGGCTTGCGCAAGATCAGCATCCGCCCGCCGAGCCTGAGCTCCGCGGAGATCTGCTGTGGCGTGTAGTCGGAATATGCAGTGCAGATCACGACCTGCAGGTTCGGTTCGATCTTCCACAGCTCGCGGATCGTCTGCACGCCGTCCCATCCCGGCGGCATGCGCATGTCGACGAACGCCATCGCATACGGGGCGTTCTTTTCGATCGACTTCTTCAGCAGCTCGACGCCTTCTTCGCCGCTCAGCGCGGAGTCGATCTCAAACCGCGGCTCGTCGGCCGCGGCGTCATTGGCGCCAAAGAGCAATGCTTCCATCTGCGCCACATCGGCGCTGGCCGAGTCGCAACCCGCGCCGAGCACTTTGCGGTAGTCGTCGTGAATCGACGGCGTGTCATCAATGATCAGAATTCGATAGGCATTCTTCGATTGCATTATCGCTCGGTCTCCTGAACAAAAAGCGGATCATGAGCATCAAGCTGATGCGCGAGCGCGGTCCCCGCGCCGATGAATCCAACATCGACGAATCGCGATAGTCCCATTATTTGCAGAGGGAAAGTTGCGCGGGATTTGTGGCTTCGGATGTATTATCGGACGAAACACGGCGAATAACCGGTGCGCTGAAGCGCACCCTACTCGTCGAACAAACCCTTTTGCGGCTCTTTGATCTTCTTTCTCTTTTCCGGCTCCTCGGGCGCCGGCGCCGGATCGGTCATCGATTCGATGCACTCCGGCGAATCTTCCGTCGGTTTGTTCACCCGCGTGCCGACCGGATTGGCCTCCATCTGTTCGGCGGGGTACGGCTTGAGCATCGTCTCGAGCACCTCAGGATCTTTCAGCTCCGGATCGAGCCACTTCTCATAATCTTCGGGCTTGAGAATCACCGGCATGCGGTCGTGAATGTTGCGGACGAGCGAATTTGGCTTGCCGGTGATCACCGTGCAGCTCGGCACGATTGATCCATCCGGCGAATGCCATCGCTCCCACAGCCCCGCGAAGGCGAATGGGCGGTGCGATTTCATTCGAATGTACATCGGGATCTTCGTGTTGTCCGGATTGCGCTTCCATTCATAGAAACCATCCGCGGGGATGAGACATCGCCGCCGCTCGAGCAGCTTGCGAAACACAGGCTTCGCGGAAAGCGTCTCCGCCCGCGCATTGATCATCTTGTTCCCCACCTTCGGATCCTTCGCCCAGAACGGAATCAGCCCCCAGTGGAAGAAATCGACTTTGTTCTCCCCATCGTTCGGCACGACCGCCACCGCCTGCGTCGGCGCGATGTTGTACCTCGCTGGCGGAAACTCGTCCGGGGAACGAATCCACGGAAACATGTCCGTGAAGTCAGAAAGTTTGATCAGCGTGTATCGTCCGCACATTTGGGTGTCTTCCCTTCGGGAGGGCGAGGCTCCTGCCGAGCCGGTTCCCGTTGGCGGCAATTCGGCTCGGCTGG
>JAICIO010000058.1 GCA_025924315.1 Phycisphaerae bacterium | reverse complement strand
GTTCGGGGGGGAGCGACGCACCGGGGGTTCTTTCGCGCCACTAGTACCCCGCGGAGCTTCGCTCCGCCGCTAAATATGCCTTCACTTGCTCTGCGATCTGTGAAACATCAGAGCCGTCTCCAGCACCGCATCGCGGCGCTGCAGATCAACCGGTTTCACTTTGATCAGAATATCCGGCTTGATTCCGCGGCCTTCGATCGGTGTGCCATCCGGCAGCTGATCTTCCCAACTCGACAGGTACACCGTCACCGCGTTCCCTAAATCGTGAGGCATCGGCCGGCCGGATGAACCTTTCGTCGGCTCGCCGATGAGCTTGGCTTTCGCGCCGTACTTCATCATCGCGACGAAAGACTCGGCGCTGCTCGCGATCTTTGGGCCGATCAAGACCGCGACCGGCTTCGCATAGCGCCCTGCGTCTTTTCGCACCTCCACTGTGCGATCAAGCGGGGCCGTCCATTTGCCATTTTCGCGAATTCGATCCTTCGAATACACCGCTGGTTTTTCCACGAATCTTCCCGCGACGCGCTGGGCTGCGTCTTCATCGCCTCCGCCGTTCATGCGTGCGTCGATGATGAGGGCTTTCGTGTCTTTCAGTTCGTCCAGCGCCTTGTCGAACGCATCGGCCTGCTCGCGACTGCAGTCGGAGAAAAGGATGTAGCCGATGCCGTCTTCGAATTTGCCGGTAATGATTCCGCCGGCGCCTTCGGTCCATTTCGGCACGCGCTGCTGCAGCACCGCGAAGTTGAAATTCGGAGAGGACGAGTTCGCCCGCGTGCCGATCGTCACGTCGCCCGCCTTGACGAAGACGTGCGCGTCCTCCGCCAATCGTAAAAGATGCGCCGTGAGCCGCGCGAATTCATTGGCACTCTTCGCGTTCTCGAACTGCTCCTTGCGCTTTGCGATCTCCTTCGCCCAATCGATCTTCTTCCGATCGCGATAGGCGTAGTCGTTGTCGATCGCATCCGTCAGCGCCTTGAGCGCCGCTTTGTTCTGCTCCAGCGTCACATCCGGCTTGGCGGGCTGGCTGCCCTCGGCGCGAGTTTTGAAATCGATCGGATACCACTCGGCCGAGTCTCCGCCGCGGTTCTGGAAGCCTCTGAACGTATCGCTGTTGATGCTGAGGTGATACGCGTGATTCGGTTCAAGCTCTACCGGAATGACGAACGTCTTCTCATCCGTCCACTTCGGATCGCCCGAGATTTTCGGAAACGAATCCCCGCCGCCAACGATCGAGCGCCCGCCGGGGTTCATTGGCTGATCGAACTCGATTTTGATTTCCTTCACGTCCGGCGCGACGTCGATCTCGCCGTTGTCGGGGGAAGAGATGACGACCTGAGGTGGGGCGGCGAAGGCGCGATTCGCTGTGACCAAAGCCAGAGTGATGAATGTCATCCTGAGCGCAGCGAAGGATCTCCAAATGGAGACACGTATTGGATATCGAGATTCTTCGCTTCGCTCAGAATGACAGACACGCAGCATCGCGCCTCCAGCAATTGGGTCTGAAGGTATATGTACGCCTTGTGCAATTAGTGACAACGCACCGTTTGAAAACCCGTGCTACGAAAGGGCCGCGGTCTTTTCACCACTGCGCAGCGTGCCACGGCAGCTTTCGCAGGTGAAATCCTTGTCGATGCAGAAGTTCGCGCGCTTGTTGAGCAGATCCAAGATCAGATCGTCAATCCCCAGCGGCATCGTTACGTGATAACTCGTCTCAGGAAACTTCGCCGCGGCTTCTGCGGTGAGTCGCGGGATATCGCCGGTCCAATGTTTTCCCGGGCCGAGGAAAAATGGGCAAACGATGATGCGCTGCGCGCCGCGCTGGGCGCATTTCGCGTATGCCGTCGCGATCGACGGCTCGGCGATTTCCATATGCGCCGGCTCGACGACCTCGTGCATCTCCGCGAATCGCTTCGCGAACAGCTTCGCGACCTCTTCAAGCATTTGATTGCTCGGCTCCAGCCGCGAACCGTGATCGACGATGATGATGCCGTGACGCATAGCTCCATTCTAGTCTCTTCAAAACAGAAACTGAAACCGCAGATGAACGCAGATACACGCAGATAAAACAAAAAGGAGGAGTAACCACGAATGGACACGAACGAAGAAGTGAGAATTGATTCGTGAAGATTCGTGTTCATTCGTGGTTAAAGAAATCTTTTGCGTATCTGCGTTTCTGCGTGTACTTGCGGCTGAAATCGCAGATGAACGCAGATACACGCAGATAAAACAGAAAAAGAGGAGTAACCACGAATGAACACGAATGGACATGAATGGAGAATTGAGAATTGATTCGTGAAGATTCGTGTTCATTCGTGGTTAAAGAAATCTTTTGCTTATCTGCGTTCATCTGCGTGTATCTGCGGCTGAAAAATTCCCTTGTCGCGCCGCGAATTGCGTGCGATGATCCACTGATCGGAGCATGCCACAGAACGACGATATCTCGTGGCCGGTGCTCCGCCGGATCGTGCAGGAATGGGCGGGCACGTCGGCGGAGCTGACTGAAGTGAAACCGCTTCACGGCGGATGCATCAACACCACCCTGCACCTCGTCTGCAGGGACGATTCTCAGGCGGTCCTCAAAATCTCCCAGCACCGCGTCGACCGCACGTATCAGCAGGAAGCATATCAGCTGAACCTGCTCCGCGAGCTTGGCTTGCCTGTTCCCCAGGTGCATGTCTGCAAGGTCGGCACGCTGGATGATCCGCACAGTTACCTGCTCATGGAATTCATGCCCGGCGTGGATTTAGCGAGCGCGAAGAAGCAGTGCTCGCTGGAGCAGTACGAGGAATTGCAGATGCATCTGGCGGACCTGGTCCTGCAGATGCATGGCAAGGTGGGGCACTCTTATCATCGCGTCACGGGCGAAAGTGACGGACCCGAGTTCGACAACTGGGTGCAGTTCTTTCGCCACATCTATGACCCGATCTGGCACGAGTGCGAGAAATCAAAGCTGCTGCCGATCAAGCTCCGGAAACAGATCGGCAGGATGCACGAGAAGCTCGATCGGTACATCGGACACAGCGACGTTCCGCGGCTGGTTCATTGGGATATCTGGTCAACCAACATCCTGGCGGCGCCGGATGAGCACGGGCGATGGCGGATCACGGCATTGGTCGATCCGAATTGCAAGTACGCCCACGCGGAGACGGAGCTCGCGTACATGGATTTGTTCCACACGAGCACGCCGGCGTTCATGCGGGCGTATCAGCAGACGCACCGGCTTCCGGACGAATATCACCAGTGCCGCAAGCTCGTGTATCAGGTGTATCCGCTGATCAATCACGTGCAGCTTTTCGGGCAGGAGTATCTCAAGCCACTTCAGGCCGCGGTGGATAAGTGCGCGAGCTTCGCCTGAATGTTTAGGCGCGAGCTTGCTCGCGATGAACCTCCGCGAGCAAGCTCGCGGCTAAACGGATGGCTCTCGACAGTGCACTGATTCCGCGCAAACGGCGCGCGAACCGTCTACTCGCTGCACAGTAACTCGGCGCGCTGCCTCGCTCGAATCGGCCTTCATCCGCATTTTCACTTCATTAAGCACCTTTCCACGTCTTGGCACCGCGTTTGTGTAAGCCGCCAATCATCGGGGACGATTCATTTTCACACGCGGAAGGAGATCGTTCATGTCGCGACGGAATCGGATTGGGGTTGGCTTGGGGTGCGCGCTGTTGGCGGCAACGGCGGCGGTGCCGATTTATGCGGCCGATGATGCCGCTCAGCCCGCTCCACCTCCGCCTTCTCTGATGAGTGGGCTCGAGTCGGCCGGGATCGGCAAGCCGATGGAAAACGCCGGCATCAACGCCGGCGGATGGGTCGAAGCGAGCTACACCTATGATTTCGGCAATGCCGCCGGTGGCGCGCTCGCCGGTCGGGTGTTCGATGACAAAGCACAGGACCCCACACTCAATCAGGTTGCGCTGTGGGTTGAAAAGACCGTCGACGCCAAAAAGTTCGATATCGGTTTCCGCATCGAAGGGATGTACGGCTCGGATGGGCGCTTCGTGCATGCCAACGGCCTCGACTTCTACGGCGGAGATTCGCCGCAGCAGTACCCCGAGAATCAACTGGACCTCACGCAGGCATATGTCGACATCGGCATCGGCGGGGGGCTGAAAGTCCGCGCCGGCAAGTTCGTCACGCTGCTCGGCGAGGAGACGATCAATCCGAACAATGATCCGCTCTACTCGCACAGCTACCTTTTCGGCTTCGCGATTCCGTTCACGCACACCGGCGTGCTCGGCATCTGGCAGATCAACGACAACGTCACTGTCACCGGCGGCGTGACGCGCGGGTGGGAGCAATCGACCAAAGACGACAACGACATGATCGACTTTCTGGGGCAGGTCGCCTGGAAGATGAATGACAAGCTCACGCTGACCGTCAGCGGCGTCAGCGGTCCCGAGCAGACGGATAACAACTCGGACTATCGATCGGTGCTCGACGTGATCGCGAGCTACGCTGCGACGGAGAAGCTTTCATTCGCCGTGAACGGTGACTACGGCTACGAATCCGATGCCGCAGCCGACGGCGGCGACGCGTCGTGGTACGGCATCGCGGGCTACACGACCTACAAGGTGAACGACATGTTCGCGGTGCAGGGGCGGCTCGAATGGTTCGAAGATCCCGACGGCGCCCGCGGCCTCGGCACAACCGCGTGGGAAGGCACGCTCGGCTTGAATATCAAACCATTTCCAAATGCAAAGTACGTATCAGGCTTAATGTTCCGACCCGAAGTTCGCTACGACTACGCGAACGACGCCATCTTCGACGGTGGAAGCGATCACAGCCAGATCACGGTCGGCGGTGACGTCATCCTGACTTTCTAGGTGTTTGAGGTTTAACCTCAAGAGACAGGCGCCGCGCGCGTGTCGCGGCGCCTTTTCTCTTTACTTTTTTCGTGGGTCTTCCCGGGGACCTTGGAGATCCGGGAGCGTTGTTGAGATGATCAAGTCGTTAGCCATGTTGTTCTTTATGTTGTCCGTTACGATGTTTTCGATCGGCCTGTATCGCTATCTGATGCAGTTCGACACGACGGTGCCGAAACCGTATCCACCCCTCGAAACCCCCGCGGACGCAGAAACGCAACGCAAGTACGTGGAGTTCCTCGAGCGATCGCGCGACGACGATGACGAAGCGGACTACGTCGTCACGCGCCACACGACCATTGCCGATACGCGCGACATGAACGATTGACGCCTGCCGCTTGCGGCTTAGCGGCCATACCAGACAGTTTCAGCTTGTCGAGCACTCCCCGAATACTTACGATCCATCCGGATCAACGGATGAATCGCAGCTCATCAAATTCACAACCCGACGCCCTCGTCGGCTGGATGGAATGTCTCGCCGACCCCACGCGCCTGCGCTTGTTGCGCCTGCTCGAGCGTCACGAGCTCGGTGTCGTCGAGCTGTGCGACGTCCTGCAGCTTCCGCAATCGACCGTGAGCCGGCACCTCAAGGTCCTCGCCGACCAGAAGTGGGTCCGCAACCGCCGCGAGGGGACGACGCATCTCTATCGCACACTGCTCGATGAGCTCGACCCCGCCGCCCGTCGCCTCTGGATTGTCGCCCGCGATCAAACCGAATCCTGGGCGACGACCAACCAAGACCAGTTGCGCCTCGCGCGGCGCCTGCGCGACCGCCAGCAGGGCAGCCAAACCTTCTTCGCCGGCGCCGCAAGCCAATGGGACAAGCTCCGCGGCGAGCTCTACGGCCATGCGTTTACCACAAACACATTACTTGCGCTTCTCCCGCGCGATCTCACGATCGCCGACCTCGGCTGCGGCACCGGGCCGGTGAGCGCGCAACTCGCCCCGCACGTAAACCAGATCATCGCCGTCGATAACTCCGCCGCGATGCTCAAGGCCGCGAAGAAACGCCTCGCGCATTTCAAAAACGCCGACCTCCGCAAAGGCGATCTCGAAGCGCTCCCCATCGACGACGCCGCCTGCGACGCCGCGCTCCTGCTCCTCGCCCTCACCTACGCCGCCGAGCCCGACCAGGTCCTGCGCGAGATGTCGCGCATCCTCAAACCGGCTGGGCGTGCGATCATCGTCGACCTCCTTCCCCACGATCGCGAAGAATTTCGTCGCCAAACGGGGCAACAGCATTTAGGATTTGCTCCTGAAGACGTGCAGCAGATGATGAGCAGGGCGGGGCTGGCGAATCCGCACATCACCCCACTCCCGCCCGAACCCAATGCCAAAGGCCCCGCGATCTTTCTGGCAGTCGCTGAGAAAGATTAGCCACCGATGGGGCACCGATACGCACCGATTGGAAGATGGAGGTGCGAGAAGAAGCTCGCGCCGATCTGCGCGAATCACGCGCGCGCCGATCACCGTGTCGGAATAAATCCCCGCCCCCGCACACTTACTCCTGAGGACATATGCGATCCGCCCGCACCATCCTCGCGGCCGTCTGCTTGCTCCTCTTCGCAACCTACTTCGCTCGACTTCTCTACGATGCCATCCTGAACGCCTACGCTCCCCTCATCTTCCTCGCCGCTTGCGGCTTAGCGGGAACGCTGGCGGCGTTCGTCCTCCTCCTCCACGTCGCGAGATGGAACCGCCGCTTCCACTCGCTTCATTGCCCCGAATGCAACTACGACATCCACGTCACCCCGCACCAATGCCCCGAGTGCGGCTGGGCGTCGGTGAGCACAGAATCCGGCCTGCATCCGTTTCTGCTGGAGACCGCGCTGAATTATGCGAGACAAGGTTCACGTGAAGAGAGAATAGAGGATCGAGACTAGAGAATGGCCTCCGCCATCCTCCATCTTCCATCCTCGAATTCACTTCATAATTCACCCTTCATCCTTCATAATTCCCCCCCATGTTCCCCGACTGGGAAAGTTTCTACGTGATCGTTGGCTCGTCCGCGGCCGCGCTCACGGGCCTGCAGTTCGTCGTGATCACCGTCGGCGCCGAGCGCGCTGGCGAGATCATGAAGCCCGACGCCCAATCCGCCTTCGGGACGCCCACCGTCATCCACTTCTGCGCCGTCCTCATCATCGCCGCCATCCTCAGCATGCCCTGGAACACGCTGATCAGCCCGGCCATCTGCCTCGCCATCGCCGCCCTCGTCGGCCTCGCGCTGATGGCAAGCATCAACCGCACGATCCGCGCGCAGAAGACCTACAAGCCCGTCTTCGAGGACTGGCTCACTCACCTCTGGCTCCCCGCGATCGCCTACGGCGCGCTCCTGATCAGCAGCATCCTCCTTCTCTTCCGCCCGCGCGCGGCATCCTTCCTCATCGCCTTCGTCTCGCTGCTCCTGCTCCTCACGGCGATCCACAACGCTTGGGACGCGGTCGTGTTCCTAACGACGCGCCGGAGCACGCAGAAGCCCGACGAGAACAAGAAGCGGTGATGGTGATAGAAAAAGCCCCTCGTCCCCCTTCACTGCCGTCCCAGAGCGAAGCGCCGGGCGGCATTCCGCGCAGCTCGCGCAAAGAGAAGATAGAGGATCGAGAATAGACAATCGCGTCACCGCATTTCGCCATCCTCCATCCTCTATCCTCCAACCTCCATCCTCTCCCCAAAAACTCCCTCTGTCTTGATCCTAACAAAAACCGTACAATTGTCCAGCATGGACGACATCACGCGCAACCTTCGCGACGCGTGGAAACAAATCGCGCCGCTCCTCCGTCGCAACCCACACGAACTCACGAAGCGCCTCGCGCGGCAAAAAAGCGCACAACTCCAAAGCCCGCCGCGCGCGTGGTGCCTCGCCATCCGCGCGACCGACACGCGGCTGGCGGCGCTCGTCGATGACATCGACTGCACCACCTCGCCCATCGCGCACACGCTAAACCTCACCACGCGTGATCTCGAAAAACTCGCCGCCCCCGTCCATCTCGCCAAGGGCGGCCAACGACTTCGCGAGGTCGCGCGAAAGCTCGGCACCACCCCGCGAGGTCTCCTCGACGCGCGGCTCAACGGCACCTTCGCCACGCGTCACGTCGCCGGGCTCGGCGGCGCGGGCGGGAAACCGCGGCCGCTGCTTTCGACCGATCGCGCCCTCGACCGCGCCGCCCGCTCGTTCGCCCTCGCCGACCGCGCCTGGTCCGACACCGCCGCCCACGCGCTCGGCCGCATTCCACGCGGCCTGAGCGTCACCCTCACGCGCGTCCCGCACATGCATTCCCTCGCGCCGCCGCCGATCGACCGCGACACGCGCGATCTCCACCCCGAGCACCCGCTCGTCGATCCTCCGCCGCGCCGTTATCAATCCAAGCGTCTCCCACCGCCGCGAAAGGATTACGTCTGGTACAAGTGGAAGGGCGACGACTACGTCGGCTACGACTGGCGAGCCCAGAACCCGCAAATCGCCGGCCACCATTTCAAACACCAGCGCGAGCTCGAACAAATCCGCGAGACCAAGCGCAAGCACCGCCGCGACCATCCACCTCGCAGCCGCGCCGCCGGCTCCGAACAATTCCGCGGCTACCGCTGGCTCTGCCCACGCTGCGGCCGAAAGGTGAACCTGCTCTTCCTCCCGTTGCCGCGCGTTCACCTACTCGGAAAATTGGGAAAGCGACTGAGACAACTGGCGCGCGTCTTATCCCCTCTCCCTGGGGCGGGTTCCCATGTACTCATGGGAGGTGGAAGGGTTAGGGTGAGGGTCGAGCGTGGTGAACCAGACGGCGCTACTCGCGAAACAAGCTTCGCCTGCGAAAAGTGCCACAAAATCCGCCGCGTCAGCCGCTGCGATCCCAATGCCTGGAACGAGATCGTCACCTATCTGTCCGCGGGGTTGTTGTACGGACGGGAGGTCACGCGCCCTGACTGGTTCCCCAAGGCGCGACGACGTTCCGTCGCGCGGAAATCCCAATGCCCAAGCACCAATGACCAATGGGAAGACGGCCCCGACGAGACATTACTCCCCAATCCCACCACGGGCCGAAAGATCGCCTACACCCCGCGGCCCACGCGCGCCCCGTCCGCGCGCCGCCCGCAGATCGAACGCATGCTTTTGGCAGGAATGTCCTTCCAGGACATTGCCAAAACCCTGAGCCTGTCGAAGGGTACCGTGTTATGGCACGCCCAACAGGTCTACAAACACCACAACGTCCGCACGCTGGTCGAGCTTGCCCGCAAGCTCAACCACCCTGAGCTTGTCGAAGGCCACCGCGGATCCAAAACCCCCGAAATCCGCCGCCGACTCCTCGCCGGCGAAACGACTCGCCACATCGCGGACGCGCTGAACATCCCGATGCACACCGTCTACAACCAACGCGTTCGGCTCTTACGCGAAGGCGCGAAACTGACCGACGCGCGGGAACGACGAACGACGACGACGGCGAAAGTCAGAATTCACAATGATGAATGCTGAATCACTCCCGCTTCATCCTTCATAATTCATCCTTCATCCTTCCGCTTCCGCCGCCCTCAACTGCGGCCTCACGATGATTTACAACCAACGCCAACAACTCAGAAAGTCCGGCGTGAAACTTCCCGACGCGCGGGCGCTGAACGGCGGGCGGCGGGGACAAAAGGTGTACTGGTGAGAGGAAGGGAGCGCGACGGGGCGAGCCGAGCTTTCAATTCATAGCGCACGAGCGCTAAATCCAGCAGTCAAACTGCAACTCCGCGGGTTGCATGACTTCGCGGATGCATTCCATCCTGTCTTGGGTGACAAGAGTCATGCCGTGTTCGAAAGCCACGGCAGCGGTCCAAACATCATTTACGTCGACACCAAGGCTCACCAAATGCCCTTCCGTTTTGACGCCTGCGCTGGTTGGAGGATGCTTCTTCCAAATTCGGCCAACGATATCCGCGTAATAGATGCGTGTTGTAGCGCTGACCGGGAGCGCGTTGGGGACAATCACCTGATTTAGCCAAGTAACGAAGTCGTCTCGTACTCGCCGGTTCGTTGTTGCCGTCATTCGGTGACCTGCTTCGATCTCACCTAGAGTGATCGAGCAGACGCGGACGTGCGGCGCCGTCTTGAACGACGCCAACTTTTGCTCAACGCTGCTTCTCCGCTGGTAAAGCGGATACACGTGATTGTTATCCAACAAGAAAGCCGGCACCGTCTATTCGCCCCCCCGATACTCATGCAACCGATTAAGCAAAGCGTTCGCGGTGGTTGCTGCAAACTGTGGCGAGAGAAATTCCATTAACGAAAAATAGCCTTCGAAGTCTTTCGGGTAATAGTCGCCGAAGGCGTGCGGGACCGGTCGATTGGCTCCCATAAAAAAGTCGAGTAGCGCCCGCTCGATGCGCGGCGGCATGTGATACGCCGAAAGTACCAATGCATCAATTTCCATCAATGCTCGCTCAAGGCTCGGTCGATCCTTGTTGGAGTGCAGCGCAACTGAAATCGAAGCTTGGTAGCGGCGTACCATGCTCCTCAGTCTCGTAGCCTCGACTTCGGTAAGGTGCGGCATCGGCACGCGAGCGAGCGTTTCTAGAGTAATGTCCGTTTTCCCCTCGCGAGTTGCGACGAACGCGTTCGCAACGGGAGAGTTTAGGACCGCTGCCAAAATCCACTCGTCGTATGCCCTCGATTTTGGCCAGACGCCTATGAATGATTGATAGCAGGTTAAACCTTCTGAATCTGGAAACGCGGCCATTCGCCACTTGCCACGTCGGCGTGCAGCTTTATTTACGATAGCTTTGGGCTTTTCCCATGCGTGTGTGTACGACGAGCCTCTCGCATCTTCTTCTCGAAGACTCAGGTACCTAATCTTTGGTACTTCGAACGCGCTAAACTTTGCAAGCGGCGGGACCCCCGGCCAAAACCTGCTAGCCGGTTTGTCTCTAACTAGCTTTTCCCGGTTACCGGTCTCGATTCCTCCCTTTTTAGTAAGAGGTTTGTTCCATTCGATTCCTCGATGAAGGACGGCAACTTCTTCCAGCACTGGGAAATTGATGAGAAAGTCCCATACTTCAGGGAGTTCGGGGATCCCTAACGATTCTTCAGCATGTTCAGAGTCAACTTCGGCGACATGATCAAAAGTCACTTCATGCTTTAATTCAAAGCGATGCCAAGCCTGGACATCATCATCTACCTTTTTGAATGAAATCGTTGACACGTTGTGGGGGATGGGTTCGGTCGCGATAAGCAGCGCGACTTCCGGGTCAGCTTCAAATGCCCGGTCTGGAAGAACAGTCAAATCGATGTTGGCAAAACGCTCGGTCAGCCGCCGTCGGATACCTGCGTAACCTCTCCCGTCCACTATTTGGCGAGGAAGAACAAATCCCAGAACCCCGCTGGGATGCAGTTGGTCGAGCACGCGATTAAGAAGTTCGACGGGCTTCAGAGGTGAGGAGTAGCGGTATCGGTCTCGCTCGTATAGATCGAAATCTCGAAATGGCGGATTGCACAGCACGACGCCAGATCGGGGGAGAAATTCCTCCAGAACGCCTTCGTCAAAAACGTCCTTCGCTGCAATATTCCAACCGCCCGGATTAGGGAAATCCGCAAGTGTCAATGCTAGTCGACTAATCTCTACCCCAAACGGGTCCTTCTCAATGCCTGCAAGATGCTTCACGAAATAAGCATGGCGTTCTGAGGGAGTGGCACCAAAAAGAGCATGTTCATATCGGAGCTTGTTCATCGCTCCGATCAAGAACACGCCGCTTCCACAACAAGGCTCAAGAATTATGCGCTGATCGTCTCCCCATTGTTCGAAAGGAATGCGATCAATGATGTAGCGAACGATTGTGCGCGGCGTGCGATGAATACCCAACCGCTTCTTTGTCACGTCGTCAACGAGAGTAGTCGCCCAAATTTGGGAAAGAATCTCGACCGATAGATTTCGAAAGTCTAGGTTTGCCCAAATCCGAGACACGGCCGTTTCTCGAGCGAATCGGTTGAGCAGGCGTGGCGTTTCAGGCTCGCGGTACTGATCGGCCACTTTCTGCAGAAGTTCGTCCGGATCTGGCTTTTCCCCTAATCGAACGAAACCATCAACTTGGCGATCGCGAAAAACCTTCGCGGTTAGCAACCAAAAGACCAGCCTAAAAATCTGGCTTGGATCAGGCTCCCGGCCCGTGCTTTCCTGATAGGCTTGTCGAGTAGCTGAGAGTGCATCACGTAAAAGAGGGTCTAAACTCTCTTGGATGTGCTCTTCGAGCTCTGGCAATAGACCTGCGAATAGGGTGAGCTGGGGCGCCCACCGAAATGATCCAATGTTCTTCGCTCGAAGCAGCGACTCAGGTTTCCAGTCGACGGCCCGCGTGGCGAATAGTTTGTTGATCTGACTAAAAGGATGTCTGCTCACTAGCGCATGGCGACCCGCGTCTCGCGAGACGAGCCACTCACGGACTTCGTCCTTTGCTAACTCAAGGACGACCGGAGCGCCAAGTGACCGGCATTTATTGATGAGCTCTGGTCCTTGGAGACCATTGGACTGAACGACCCCGATGCACGCGGATTCATACGACACGGGCGTCTGAGCGAACGCCGCTGCCTTACATTGCGTGATTGATGTAGAAAACCAGTCGGTGAAGCGATAGTTCTCCTCGATCAACGACCCGCGGTAGCTGAGGCCTCGCAACCCCGCCAAGATATCTTGGTAAGCACCTTCGGAAGCAAATAGCTCCATCTTGCCCAATGCACCTCCTACAGTATCATACTCAAATCTCGCGTGATCGGCAACATAAACCTCATGCTCATAAGCTCTTGTGTAAATGCTGACGACGTCAGCACTTATGAGAATAAGCCTTAACAATTCCCGAAAACTCGGATCGCCGAATCAGGGCCATACCCATTCCACCCCTCCATCCGGATCAACGGATGGAATATCTTTGCTTTTCGTCGGCCGCCCCGGTAGACTGTTTCGTTCGTTTTTGTACGGTTTCATGTTGGTCTCAGGCAGGCTGTTTTGGCCATTTTCAGGAGCGTTTCAATCATGACACAGGTAATGAATCCGCCGGCGAAGGGGAAGAAGTCTTCTGGGAAGGCGGGGAATGGGTCCGCTGGGGGCGCGGCGGGAAAATTGGAGTTTAAGGTTCGGGATCTTTCGCTCGCGGAGTGGGGGCGGAAGGAGATCATGCTCGCGGAGCAGGAGATGCCGGGGTTGATGGCGGTGCGCGAGGAGTATGCGAAGAAGCAGCCCCTGAAGGGATTGAAGATCGTGGGGTCGTTGCACATGACGATCCAGACGGCGGTGTTGATTGAGACGCTGACGGCGCTGGGGGCGAACGTGCGGTGGTGCTCGTGCAATATTTTCTCGACGCAGGATCATGCGGCCGCCGCGGTGGTGGTGGGGCCGAAGGGGACGGCGGAGAATCCGAAGGGCGTGCCGGTGTTTGCGTGGAAGGGCGAGACGCTGCCGGAGTATTGGTGGTGCACGGAGCGGGCGCTGGATTTCGGGAATGGGGCGGGCCCGGATCAGATCGTGGACGACGGCGGGGACGTGACGCTGCTGATTCACAGGGGGACGGAGTTCGAGGCGGCGGGGAAGGTTCCGGCGTTCGATGCGAAGAACGAGCCGGAGGAGTGGGGCGTGATCCTCGAGCTGTTGCGCAAGACGATCAAGGAAAACCCGACGCGGTGGACGAAGGTCGGCGTGAACGTGAAGGGCGTTTCGGAAGAGACGACGACGGGCGTGCATCGGCTGTATGAAATGCAGAAGGCGGGGAAGCTGCTGTTCCCGGCGATCAACGTGAACGACAGCGTGACGAAGAGCAAGTTCGATAATTTGTATGGCTGCCGGCATTCGCTGATCGATGGATTGAATCGCGCGACAGACGTAATGATCAGCGGAAAAGTCGCAGTGGTGTGCGGGTATGGGGATGTGGGGAAGGGGTGTTGCCAGTCGCTGCGTGGGCAGGGCGCCCGCGTGATCGTGACGGAGATCGATCCGATCTGTGCGCTTCAAGCGGCGATGGAAGGCTATCAGGTGCTGACGCTGGAAGACACGCTCAGCTACGGCGACATTTACGTCACAACGACCGGCAACCAGAACATCATCACCGCCGAGCACATGGCGAAGATGAAGGATAAAGCGGTTGTTTCGAACATTGGACATTTCGATAATGAGATCGACATGTCCGGATTAAAGAAAGTGAAGGGCATCAAGAAGACGAACATCAAGCCGCAGTATGACATGTGGACCTTCGCGGACGGTCACTCGGTTTTGATTCTCGCCGAAGGTCGCCTGATGAACCTCGGCTGCGCGACGGGCCATCCGAGCTTCGTGATGAGCAACTCGTTCACGAACCAGACGATCGCGCAGATCGAGCTGGCGCAGAACGTGAAGAAGTACGAGAAGAAGGTGTACGTGCTGCCGAAGCACTTGGATGAAAAGGTGGCGCGCTTGCACCTGGCGAAGATCGGCGCGAAGCTGACGAAGCTGACGAAGGCGCAGGCCGATTACATCGGCGTTCCGGTCGACGGGCCGTACAAGCCGGATCACTATCGGTATTGATTTTGTTTCAACGAAAGTTGGTGCGGGAGAAACGGGTCGAGCGCTGCAAGGTGCTCGACCCGTTCGCGTTGTCCGGAAGAGGTGGTTGCCCACGAATCGCACGAGTCTTCACGAATGGGAAAGGCGCGCTTCTGATTCTTGTGCATTCGTGCGATTCGTGCGACTCGTGGGTCGTGTCTTTGGGCTTTCAATGCGATTGGATGAGCTGCGACGAATGGCCGTCGCGAACAGTTTGTTTCCGCCGACGACGCTCAAGCGTGCGTTGCAGCGATTCGGCTTCGTGCAGGCGGATCCGATTCGCGCGCCGGCGCGGGCGCAGGATCTCATCCTCCGCCATCGCGTGAAGAACTATCGCGCGGGGGACCTCGATCGGAAGTACGCGTCGCTGGACGTTCACGAGGATTTCTTCATCAACTACGGTTTCGTGACGCGCGAGGTACAGGCGCTGATGCATCCGCGATCGAATTCGCGTGTGCCCGCGGAGGATGTCACGCGTACCTGGCCGAAGGCGCGGCGAAAGAAGGCGCACGACCTGCTCGCGTTCGTTCGCGAGCGCGGTGTCGTTCATCCGCGGGAGGTCGACCAGCATTTTGCGCACGGGAGCGTGCGGAATTACTGGGGCGGATCGTCGAATGCGACGACGCAGCTCCTCGACGCGATGCATTACCGCGGATTGCTGCGCGTCGTGCGGCGCGAGGCGGGCATCAGGTTGTATAGTGCGCACGAGCACGATGCGGGGCCGATGGATCCGGCGGAGCGAAAGGCGCGCGTCGACCAGCTTGTCGATGTGGCGGTGCGAATCTACGCGCCGCTGCCGGCGCTGAGCCTTTCGTACGTCGTTCGCCGCGTGCGCTATGGTGTGCCGCAATGGGAGCGTGAGATTCCGGCGGCGCTATCGCGCGCGAAAGAACGGCTCTCGCAGGCGCGCGTGAATGGCATCGACTGGTATTGGCCGAGCGAATGGAAAGTTCCGGGCGATGATCCTGGCGATTCCGTGCGCCTGCTCGCCCCGTTCGATCCGGTCGTCTGGGACCGCCGGCGGTTCGAGATGCTGTGGGGCTGGGAATATCGTTTCGAAGCGTACACGCCTGCGGCGAAGCGCGTGCGCGGTTATTACGCGCTGCCGCTCCTATGGCGAGATCGAGTGATCGGTTGGGGCAATCTCTCGGTGTCCGACGGCGAGCTTATGCCGGACATTGGCTTCGTTGGGTCTCCACCCCGCGATCGCGCGTTCAAGCGCGAACTCGAATCGGAGCTCGATGGCATTCGCGTCTTCCTTGGCCTCTCGTAGGGTGCGCTTCAGCGCACGGGTTTTCTCCGCACGAAAAGCGAATAACCGGTGCGCTGAAGCGCACCCTACAAGCTCAAATCATGATTGCTCAGATCTGCGAGCCCGCCATCGGTCGCAGGAAGCGGTCGATGATCTTTGAGACGTTGTCCTTGTACTGCGGCTGCGTGCGGAGTTTTTTCCAATCTTCGTCCGCCTGAAACTTCGCCCAGTGATCTTTGGCGCTGGCGAGCGATTCGTGCCAGACCATGTAAGTGAGATTCGGCAGATCCCACCCCGCGATCGCGCCGCCGAAGAACACGCCGGGCATGCCCCTCTTGGTGAAGATCGGAATCTCGCCCGCTTCGAACATCCCGATCTTGTTCGCGGCCCGTTCCTGGTTGCGGCTTTGATAGGTTCGCAGCTCGAGCACGCGATCGTCTTTCAATTCCTGCGGCGTGATTGTCGGAGTAGACGCGAACGCCTGCAGCAACAGCGTGTCGTAACGCTTGAACGGCGGGTGTTCCTTGTCGCCACCGAGTACCTCTTTTGCGCTCGACTGATACGCTTCATCGGCGCCGAGCTTGTACTCAAAATGCGCAAAGTCGTCGGCCGACGCATGTGGAATCACCATCCAGAGATCATTCGGATCGCCCTTATCTTCGAGTTTCGGATTGTCCGCCGGGTCGAGCCGGAAGAGTCCCACCGGCTTCGCCCCCGCGCGGTTCATTGCGCCCATTCCGCTCTTGGACATCAGCTCGGCAAATCCCTTCATCTGCTCGGCGGAGGTGAAATGATAATTCCGCACCTCGATCCACGATCGAGCAGAGGATTCTGCAGCTCGGGAGGATTTTCCGATGCCGAGAGCTGCGATCGTCACGGCGCTGGTCTGCAGGAACTTTCGTCGGTCCATGTGGCTTCCCTTCTCATTTGAGATGATGAATCCTGATACCATGCCGGCGCCGAAATGGAAACGAAGGCGCTCATCTTCCGTCGTGCCGCGCCTGAGGACTTTGACGCGCTTCACGCGATCATGCTCGACGCGGCGCGGTGGCTTTTGTCACGTGGGATCGATCAATGGAACTGGGTCGAGAAGCCGGTTGGCATGCGATATCTGCGCGAGCGGCTTGAAAAGGCGGAAGTCTACCTTGCATTTGTCGAAGACGAGGCGGTCGCGACCGTCTCAGTGCAATGGGAGGACGCGGAGATCTGGGGCGAGCGCGGACGGGACGGTCTGGCCGGCTATGTGCACGGGCTGGCAGTGAAGCGGATTGCGAGCGGCCGCGGGATGGGGAAGAAGCTGATTGATTTCGCGACCATTGTGGTGCTTGTGCAGGGTCGAAACATCCTGCGACTTGATTGCATGGCACCCAATGCTGGATTGCGATCATACTATAAGCAACTGGGATTCAGAGACTGCGGCGAGATGCATTCGGATAAAACAGGTTTCGATTCCGCTCTGTTCGAAAAAACACTCTGAACTGCTTCGTGGAAAAGCGGCGCTCAGCGCAGCAACGACGCGATCAGGCCGATGATGCCCGACGCGAGGACGATCCACGTCGCATTGACGTTGCGCCAAATGAGCAGCGCGAGCGACGCGACCGCGATCAGAATCGTCAGCCAATCCTTCAGCGCCGATATTCCAACATTGACGAGCACCACGAGGATCAGCGCAACGACCGCGGCGTTCATCGCGTCCAGCGCGCCGCGTGCGTAGCGATTGTGGCGGATGCGCTGGAGCATCGGGCCGAGGATCGCGACGAAGATGAAGGACGGGAGGAAGATCGCGATGGTCGCCGTGACCGCGCCGATGATTCCGCCGGTCACTCCGCCGTTGAAATGCTGGTTGCCCAGCAGATAGCCGATGAACGTGGCGGTGGTGAGGAGCGGGCCGGGGGTGAATTGTCCGACCGCGACCGCGTCGAGCAACTGCTGGTTCGTCAGCCAATGGCGCTGCACGACGAGGCCGCTTTGCAGGTAGCTGACGAGCACGTATCCGCTGCCGAAGAGCGTTCCTCCGATCTTGAAGAAGAACCACGCGATCGGGGCAAGGGCGGCGAGGTTCAGCGAGAGCATCGGGAGTCGCGTTCGGCGCAGCCAGCCGTTCTTGATCGCGCCAGCCAGCGCTGCGAGCGCGAGCACGACAATCTCCGGTTGCAACTTCGAGTATCGACGTAGAACGATCGCCAGTGCGAGGGACGCGATTGCGACGATCACGCTGAACGTGCCGCGCAGCGCCGTTCGCCCGAACCGAATCATCGCCGCGGCGACGATCGCCACCACCGCGGCGCTGATGCCGAGCATTGCGCTTTGAACTTTCGGCAGCGTGCCGTACTGCACATACGCCCAGGCGATGGCCAAGATGATCAGCACCGCCGGCGTGATGAAGCAGACGCCGGATGTGAGTAGCCCGATGAAACCCGCTCGGATTTGCCCGATATGAATCGCCAGCTCGGTCGAATTCGGCCCGGGCACGAAATTGACGGCGGCGACGATGTCCAGGAAATGCGTGCGGTCGAGCCACTTCCGCCGCACGACGACTTCATCCTCCATCATCGCAATATGCGCCGCGGGCCCACCAAACGCGGTGAAGCCGAGCTTGGTGAACAGCTTCGCGAGCTCGATCAGGCGATCCTTCATTGGAAATTAGGTTAACCGCAGACGCACGCAGATGAACGCAGATCAAATCGCGTCCTGATCTGCGTGAATCTGCGTTCATCTGCGGCTAAAATGCCTCGCTCATGTTTCCGAACCCGCAACATCCCGGCCTGATGATTGGCGACGTTCGTCTCGCGACGAACGTCTTGCTTGCGCCGATGGCGGGGTATTGCGACGTTTCGTTTCGGCTCGTCGCACGATCATGCGGGTCCGTTGGTCTCGCTTCGACCGATTTGCTCAGCCCCGAGGGAATCCTTCGCGCGACGCCGCACACGATGAGCCTGGCGCAGACGTGCGAGGCGGACAATCCGCTGTGCATTCAGCTGTATGGCAGCGACGCCGATCGGCTATGTCAGGCGGCGCGGTGGGCGGAGGATCGTGGGGCGGCCGTCGTCGATATCAACATGGGCTGCCCGGTCGATAAGGTCACGAAAAAGGACGGCGGATCGAAGCTGCTGTGCGATCCCGATCGGACGCTGCGGATGGTCGATCGCATCAAAGCGTCGCTGCGAAATGTTCCGCTCACGTGCAAGCTGCGGCTGGGGTGGGACGACACGTGCATCGTCGCGCCATACATGGCGGCGCGATTGGAAGAGGCGGGAGTCTCCCTGGTGACGATTCACGGGCGCACGACGGAGATGCGTTTCAGCGGCGAAGCGCGGCTCGACGGAATCGCGGAAGTCGTCGCGGCGGTGAAGAAGATTCCGGTGATCGGCAACGGCGACATTCGCACGCCGCAGGATGCGCAGCGAATGATCGAGTACACGAAATGCGCGGGCGTGATGATCGGCCGCGGGGCGCTCTCGCAGCCGTGGATTTTCCGCGACACGTGGAGTTATCTCACCACGGGCATCATCCCCGATCCGCCGACGATCGAGGAGAAATGTCAGATGATGCGGGATCATTTCCACAACATGCTGCGCTTCCGCCACGAGCACGCGGCGGTTTCGGAATTCCGCAAGCGTGTGAGCTGGTATTCCAAGACGATGCACCCGTGCCGAATGCTCAAAGACGGCATGCGCGAGATTAACTCAACCCAGGATTTTGAGGATGTGATTTCGCGGTTTCTGGATTGGCGAGCATCGCGCGACGCGGGAATGCTCGAAGAGGCGGAAGATCTCGTGCACGCGGGAAGCGATTGAATTGTAGGGTGCGCTTCAGCGCACCGGTTATTCATTCGAGAGGCGAATAATAACGGGTGCGCTGAAGCGCACCGTACAAGAAAGACCGACCATTATGCCGACATTGATTTCACAACCGACGCGGATCGAGGCGGCGGGGAACAAGCCGAAGATCATCGAAGAATTCATCGGACGCGTGAACAGCAACGAGTCGCGGTTGTCGATCGCGCGGATGAAAAGCCCGAGCGGCTGGGTCGAGCCCGGCCAGACGCCGCAATTTGATGAGTTCACAATTGTGCTCAAAGGCATGCTTCGCGTGAAGCATGGCGGCGGGCAGATGGATGTGAAGGCGGGGCAGGCGATTGTCGCGCACGCGGGCGAGTGGGTGCAGTATTCGTCGCCGGAAGCAGATGGAGCGGAATACGTCGCGATTTGTCTGCCTGCATTTTCGCCCACGACGGTACATCGCGATTCGTGATCTTCGTAGCACGGGCTACCAGCCCGTGCCTTCGTTTGGAAGAGCGGAGGCACGGGCAAGTTGCCCGTGCTACAGAAACAGAAGAAAGACAACTCGTGGCGTTAGAAGTTATTCCCAGTATTGATCTCCGTGAAGGCAAAGTCGTTCGCCTCGCCCAAGGCGATTACGGTCGGCAGACGAACTACGACCTCGACCCGATTGAGACCGCGAAGCTGTTCGCAGATGCCGGCGCGAAGTGGATGCACATTGTCGATCTCGACGGCGCGAAGAGCGGCCGGCCGATGCAGGCGGAACTTATTGGGAAGATCATCCAGTCGACGAAGTTGCAGGTCGAAGTCGGCGGCGGGGTGCGCTCGACGGAAGACGTTCACGAATTGCTGAACGCCGGCGCAAAACGCGTGGTCGTGGGAACGAAAGCGATCGAAGATTGGCCGTGGTTCGAATCGCTCGCGAAGCAGGATCATCTCGCGAAGCAACTGATTCTCGCGCTTGACGCGAAAGAAGGCATGGTCGCGACGCGCGGCTGGACGCAAACCTCCGAGCGCAGCGCGGTCGAAGTCGCCAAGCAAGTCAGCGGCTGGGACCTCGCCGCGATTCTCTATACGGACGTCGCGAAAGATGGCATGCTGCAGGGGCCCAATCTGCATCACACGGAGCTGCTCGCAGAAGCCGGCGACACGCGGGTGATCGCCAGCGGAGGCGTCGGCTCGATCGAGCACATCAAGGCGCTGAGGCAGCTCTCGGTCTGGGGTGTGATCGTTGGCCGGAGCCTTTATGAGGGGAAAGTGAACTTGGCCCAGGCCATTGAGGTCGCCAGCTCGTGATGCTTGGTTTTGTGCCACAATTTGCAACAAGGCCAAGCAAAGGATAGAATTCCTTCATGCGCACGACGATGAACGTCTCCCTTCCGAACGACCTGAAAAAGTGGGTCGACGATCAGGTCAAGGCAGGGGGATATGGCACGACGAGCGAATACCTGCGTGATATGTTGCGTCGCGCTCGCGAGCGCGAAGCTCGACGCGCGATCGACCAGAAATTGATCGACGCCTTGGAGAGTGGGCCAACGGTGATCATGGATGACAAGGATTGGGCGTCGATCCGACGCGCCGCCAAATCCGCCGTCTCCCCTCGAGCCAGAACCAAGCGATGAATCGCGCTATCCGTCGTCACAAGCTCGTGGCCGACGACGTCATCGAGATTTATCGATACCTCCATGCGCGAAATCCCGGCGCGGCCGATAAAGTCCTCGACGCGATCGAGCAATCCATCAAATCGCTTCTCGACATGCCCGGGACCGGCAATTACTGGAATTCGCCCGATCCGCGTCTCGACGGAATGCGCGTCACACCCGTGAGGCCTTATCGAAATTATCTGATCTTTTTTCGATCGGTCGACGACGACACCGTGGTATTTCGGGTTCTTCACGGCGCGAGGGATCTGCCTTCGCTCATCGACGAAATCGATCCGGACGATCTCGAATAGGACCACCGTCCCGGCCCTTGACCCACGCCCCGCGGCACTCACTTCAACGAAAAAATAGTAAACCCAACGACTGATAACCTTCCTGCGCGGTTTGTGTACCGGCACGCGCGCTTCGTACGGCATAAACCCACCTCTTTTCCCCTCGGTGCTCGCCGGATTCGCTTGCTTTTTCCTGCCGCGAAATAAAGCCGTGCTAGGTTTCATTCAACGCAGTCGCGCTTGGGGAAATTGAGGAGAGAGATATGCGAAACCGCTGGATCAAATCACTTGCACTGGCCGCTCTGGTCGGACTGGGCGCGGTGGACGCGAAGGCGAACTTCACGACCTTCAAGCCACCACCCGCGAACGAAGCCAGCCAGATGGACATCCTCAGCCATTCGTACGGCGTGAATTTCCACAAGGTCGGCGATGACTACTACGCGGGCGCCGTCACGGCCAAACGCGTCGACGACAACATGACCTACACCGGTCCGATGTCGATCAACGATGGACACATCGGCGATGCGACCGATCAGTCGTGGTGCGGCGGGTCGTTTCAGGTGAAAGCGCTGGCGGCGTTTTCTTACAACACACAGGAACTCGGCTGCTTCGACAGCCACGGTTATCACTCGATTCTGGATGTAACCGGTTACGGCTACAACGCGACGGGCGAGGCCACGCACAACATGAACGGCGCGACCTTTGATTGGGCACGCACCGGCGACAGTGGAACTCAATCGTCGCTCAAGAGCATGAACTCGGACGGCCGCGACCACATGGTCACGTTCGAGATTGAAGGACTGAAAGATCAGACCAGCCCGATGTGGGTGATGTTCTGGGAAGATCTGGATCTCACGAGCAATCTGCCGATCAAGCGCAGCTGGGCGGACTACAACGACCTGGCCGTCCAAATCACGAAGTGCGACAACGTCGCGGCGGTTCCGCTTCCGCCCGCGGCTTATGCAGGACTTGCGACGCTGGGAGGGATGCTGCTGGTCCGCAGCCGAAAGCAGCTCGCCACGCTGATGGCGTAAACGATTCAATCTCCTTCCCCGGGGCGAGGGTTGACCCACTCAACTCTCGCCTCATTTTTGCGCGCTGAAAGAAGGGAACCACAGACGAACACGGATGAACACAGATAAGAAGCTCGTCCACGAAGGACACAAAGGGTCACGAAGGAGCAATGACAGGTGCTTTTCTTTGCTTCGTGTTCATTCGTGTCCATTCGTGGAGAGAAAATTCTTCTCTTGATCTGTGTGAATCTGCGTTCATCTGTGGTTAATCTCTCCGATGTGACGCGCGATTATTTTGAAGACGACGAATTGCATCGGGCGATCCATCGCCCGCAGACTCCGCCGACGCAGTGGCGGGGGATGATTCTCTTTTTGATTCTTGGCCTCCTGCTCGGATGGCTGTTTTATCGCACGTGGGGCGATCGCGGCTCACCCGCGACGACGGCTCGCGTCGTCGCGCCACGGGGCGATCTCGCGGCCGACGAAAAATCGACCATCCAGCTCTTCCGCAATGCCAGCCCATCCGTCGTGTTCATCACCACGCTCCAGGAACGCGTCGATCTGCGGAACCTTCGCCGCGTGCAGGTGCCGTCGGGCACGGGATCCGGCTTCATCTGGGACACCGCCGGTCACATCGTGACGAATTTCCATGTCCTCAGCGGCGCGAACGCCGCGAAGGTCACGCTCGCAGACCACACAACTCTCGACGCCGAGCTGACCGGCGCCGCTGAAACACAGGACATCGCGGTGCTGCAGGTGCACGCGCCGGCGAGTAAAATGGTGCCCATCGCGGTCGGCACCAGCCGCGATCTGAAGGTCGGACAAAAGACGTTCGCGATCGGCGATCCGTATGGACTCGATCAGACGCTGACGGCGGGCATCGTGTCCGCGCTGGGTCGAACGATCGACACCGGGCCAGGCAAAACGCTCGAGCAGGTCATTCAAACCGACGCCGCCGTCAATCCCGGGAACTCCGGCGGACCGTTGCTCGACAGTGCCGGCCGGCTCATCGGCATGAACACCGCCATCTATAGCCAGTCCGGGTCCAATGCCGGAATCGGCTTCGCCATTCCCGTTGATACGATCAACCGCATCGTCCCGCAGATCATCGCGCACGGCCGCGTCGAACGTCCGTCCCTTAGCGTGAAGTTCAATCAGCCGGTGAGCGATCTCCTTCTCGGCCGGCTCGGCATCGATGGCGTGCTGATTATCGACGTCGAGCCCGACTCGCCCGCGGAGCGCGCCGGCCTCCGCGGAAGCTCACGCGAACGCGACGGCAGCATCACCCTCGGTGACATCATCCAGGCGATCGACGGCCAACAGGTTCACAGCGAAGAAGACATCTACCGCATCCTCGAACACCACGTCGCGGGAGATGTGGTGAAGCTCACCATCCTGAGGAATGGTCAACGCGCGGAAGTCTCCATCGAGCTCACAAAAGAACGTGAGTAAGCCGCTTGCGGTTTCGCAGATCAACACGCTTTGATTTGCGAAACCGCAAGCGAATTCGACCCGATGCTTCGCTTTTCCAATCCTTCCAATCCGGATACCATTGCCGAGCTATCCCTGAGTCGTGACGTGAGGAAACTATGGCCCGCAGTGGTGACGAGTACAAAGAAAAGTTCCGACCCGAAGACAAGCTGGATGCCGAGGTCGACGCCGCTCTTGAGGGCGTGTCGATGGACGCGCTCTACGGCTTCGACAAGCCCCAGGAAAAGCAGACAGCGGACCAGCAGCTCAAAGGCATTCGCAAGGGTCGGATTGTGACCGTCGACGAGAAAAAGGGCGAAGTGTTCGTCGACTTCGGCGGAAAGAGCCAGGGCCTTGCGCAGCTCATGCAGTTCGATGAGATTCCCACCGTCGGCACGGAAATGGAATTCAACGTCGAGAAGTACGACCCGCGCGAAGGGCTGCTCATTCTCTCGAAGAAGGGCGCGGCCGCGCAGAATGTCAGCTGGGAAAATCTCGAAGTCGGCCAGGTAATCGAAGGCACCGTCACCGGTGTGAACAAAGGTGGGCTGGAGCTGCAGGTGAAGAACATGCGCGGCTTCATGCCCGCGGGGCAGGTTGATCTCTATTTTCAACCCGATCTGTCCACGTACATCGGCCAGAAGCTGACGGCGGAGGTCACCCAATTCAGCCGCGAGGCGCGCAATCTCATTCTGTCGCGACGCAATCTGCTGGAGCGCGAAAAAGAAGAAGCGAAGCAGAAGATGCTCACTGAAGTCGCCGAAGGGCAGATCCGTCGCGGAACGGTGCGCAGCCTGATGGACTACGGCGCGTTCGTCGATCTCGGCGGGATGGACGGCCTTCTCCACATCAGCGAAATCACCCACCGCCGCGGACGAAAGCCGGAAGAGTTCCTCAAGGTCGGCGACGTCGTTGATGTGAAGATCATCAAGCTCGACAAAGAAACCGGCAAGATGAGCCTGAGCCTGAAGCAGACGATGGCCGATCCGTGGACCGGTGCTGAAGGACGATATTCGGTCGGCACGCAGGTCACCGGCCGCGTGACGAAGGTCGAATCGTTTGGCGCGTTCATCGAAGTGGAAGAAGGACTTGAGGGTCTGCTCCCCGTGAGCGAAATCAGCTGGCAGCGGATTAAGCATCCGAGCGACGTCGTTCGCGAAGGCGACACGCTGCGGCTCGTCGTGCTGAGCGTCGATCCGACCGCCAAGCGCATGAGCTTCAGTCTGAAGCAGGCCGGCCCGGATCCGTGGGCAAATGTGACGGATCGCTATGCGCTCGACATGGTTGTCCCCGGCACGGTCACGCGCATCGCGGACTTCGGCGCGTTCGTTGAGCTCGAACCCGGGCTCGAAGGCCTCGTGCACGTAAGCGAGCTCGCGAACAACCGCGTGCGAACGCCGGGCGACGTCGTGAAACCGGGCCAATCGGTCAAAGTGCGCGTGCTTGAGATTGACAAGGACGCCCGGCGGATTTCGCTGTCAATCAAACGCGCGACCGAAGTCGAATCCGCCCCAGCAACCGCGACCGCGACAGCGCCGCAGCCCAAGAAAAAGCGTCCACAGTTGCGTGGTGGTCTCGAATTTTGAATTTCTTGTAGGGTCCGCTTCAGCGGACCGGTTACTTCCGTTCGAAAAGAATAATAACCGGTCCGCTGAAGCGGACCCTACAAGACTCTCGGTTTCCGGAATGACGAAAGCGTTCTTCATACCGACGTTCATCGCCGTGTTGCTCATCGCTTCTTTTCCAGCTGCCGCTGCCACATCCGCGGAAGTCGACCAGGCCCTCGAAAAGGCCAAGGCCTATCTCTACAGCCAACAGAAAAACGGCAACTGGGAAGAATCGCAGAAGCGCGAAACGACGGGCGAACATCTCTCGCACGATATATCCGGCGATCAATGGGGCGGAGTGACTGCGGTTGCTACTTATGCACTACTTGCATCGGGCGAAAGCCCACAGGATTCGCGGCTGAAACCCGCGATCGACTTCCTGAAAAAAGCCGACATTGTCGGCGTTTACGCGCTCGGGATGCGCGCACAAATCTGGCAGTTTCTTCCGCCCGGACTCGAGACAAAAACCCTCGCCAAGCGCGACTTCATGAAACTGATGGAGATCCTGAAAAAGGATCCGCGCGATCGCGGATTGTACGGTTACAGCACGTCCGATCGCTCGTACAGCATGAGCCGCTCGCAGTACGGTGTGCTTGGCACGTGGGCCGCGGCGCAGGTCGGCGTGGAAGTGCCGCTCGAATACTGGAAGATGGTCGAAGACGCCTGGATCAAGCAGCAGGATCCGAGCGGCGGGTGGAAATACAACCAGCACAAATATCCAGGTACCAACGACCCCTATCCGGTCACGCCGCACATGACGGCCGCGGGAATCGCGACGCTCTACATCACGCAGGACTATCTTCATTCCGCCGCGACGTGCACGGGAAATCCGACCAACCCCGCGATCGACAGGGGCATGGGCTGGCTCGTTGCGAATTTCGACAAAGTCGCCGGCGGGATGAAGTTCCCGCGCGCGTATCCGTTTTCCACCCTGTATGCCGTCGAGCGCGTCGGCGTCGCCAGCGGGCTTAAGTATTTTGGAACGATCGATTGGTTTCAGAAAGGCGCGGATTATCTCGTTAAAGAGCAGCGAAAGGATGGCGCGTGGAACGGCGGGGCTTCGGGCTTCATTCCGATTCTGGCCGACACGTCGAACGGCATCCTCTTCCTTTCCCGTGGACGCGCACCGGTCGTGATTAATAAGTTGCAATACACGCTCGATGGCCAACCCGGCAATTGGAATCAGCGGCCGCGGGATGTTGCCAACGTCACCCGGTGGATCGGCAAGCAGGTCGAGCGCGATCTGAACTGGCAGATCACGAATCTCGATACCAACGGCAACGATTTGAACGACGCGCCGATCCTCTACATCAGCGGAAATCAGGAACTGAAATTCACGCCGGAGCAAAAGGCGAAGTTGAAATTGTTCGTCGAGCAGGGCGGGCTCATCTTCGGTCACGCCGACTGCACGACGCAGCAATTCGCCGACTCGTTCCGCAAGCTGATGAGCGACCTGTTTCCGTATGAGATGCGCGAGCTGCCGACGGATCACATTCTTTACACCGGTCAGCAGTTCCCGCGCGCGAAATGGCGAATGAAACCGCCGATCCTCGGCATGACCAACGGCGTGCGCGAGCTGGCGCTGCTCGTCTCGCAAAACGACTTCGGCAAATCCTGGCAGCAGAATTCGCCGGGGCCGGAAGAGCCGTGGCAGATGATGGCGAATGTCACGCAGTATGTGTCGGAGAAGCAGGGCTTTCGTCGCAAGGGTGAAACGTATCTCGTGACGCCGGATCCGAAGATCAAGGCGGATAAAACCGTGAAGCTCGCACGCCTCAGCTACGACGGCTTGTGGGACCCGGAGCCCGGCGCCTGGCGACGCATGTCCGCGATTCTGCACAACCAGAAGAAGATCGACGTGCAGATCGAGCCCGTGAAAATTGGCGAAGACCTGAAAGAGATCAAGCTGGCGCACCTGACCGGCGCGAGCGCGATCTCGCTGACCGACGCGCAGCGGGCAGCGCTGAAGAAGTGGATTGAGGCCGGCGGAACACTCATCATCGACGCCGCGGGCGGATCGACCGAATTCGGGAAATCGATCGAAGCCGAGCTGGACAAGCTCTATCCCGGCGGACTCAAGCCGATCGCACCCGATCATGCGCTCTACACCGCCGGCGGAGAGAAATCGCCGACGATTGCGTATCGCGCCTTCGCCCAGCGCACGGTCGGGACGACCAAATCGCCGCGTCTTCAAGGCATTGAACAAAACGGTCGCCTCGCAGTGATCTACAGCCGCGAAGATCTCACCGCGGCGATGGTCGGTGAAACCATGGATGGCATCCTCGGCTACACCCCCGACACCGCCACCGCCCTCATGACGCGGATTGTCCTGTACGCCACGAAATGAACCCGCGGTCCTTCGGACCGCCGCCTAACTATTTAGCGGCGGAGCGCAGCTCCGCGGGTTCGAGAACATCTCGACCACATGGCTGTCAAACCTCCCCGCGGAAATGGTAAGCTACTGGCAATGATCCGACGTTGCTGCATTTGTGTTCTGCTCGTCGTTACGGTTTCTCTCGCCGCTCGCGCGGCCACCACCGAAGAAATTCAGCAAGCCATCGATCGCGGGAAGGCCTATTTGTATCACGCGCAGAAGGGCGACAACTGGGAAGTCGCGCTCAAGTTCCACGGCGATCAAGTCACCGGCCAAACGGCGCTCGCGGTCTATGCGCTTCTTGTGAATGGCGAAAACCACCAGGATCCGCGGATCGTGAAGGCGATCGAATACCTGAAGAAGACGCCGACGACGGGCGTTTATGCGCTGGGCGAGCGCTGTCAGCTCTGGAGCATTCTTCCGCAGACTCCGGACATTCGTGAGGCGCTGGCGAAAGATGCAAAACTGCTGCTCACCTCGATCAAGAAGGAGGGCGTGGGCAAAGGTTTTTACGACTACAACCCTAACGACAAGACAACCGGCTCCAACTCGTACAGCCACAGCCGCGCGCAGTATGCGGTGATGGGGCTTTGGGCGGCGACACAAGCAGGATTCGAAGTTCCACTCACGTACTGGCAAGACGTCGAGCACGCGTGGATCGCGGATCAGGATCCAAGCGGCGGGTGGAGCTATTACAGCAAACCGGGCGATTACGGGAAGCAGCATTATCCGACGACGCCCGGAATGACCGCGGTCGGCGTCGCGACGCTTTTCATTACGCAGGACTTTTTGCATGCCAACGACGGCGTGTCCTGCAAGGGGAACATCACCAATCCGGCGATCGATAAAGGGCTTCAATGGATCACCGACAACTTCGCGCGCGTGGCGGAGGGGCAGATCAACACGCGCGATTTTCCTTATTCGACGTGGTATGCGCTCGAGCGCATCGGTGTCGCGAGCGGATACAAGTACATCAACGATATCAATTGGTACGAGCGCGGCGCGGAATTCATTCTGGCGCACCAGCGGAAGAATGGGGAATGGCCGGCGGAGTTCGCCTACATGAACGTCGCCTCGACTTCGATGGCGATTCTGTTTCTGTCTCGCGGCGGCGCGCCGGTGGCGATTTCGAAGCTCGATTATGGCGGGCCGATGAAAAATGACACGGCACACTGGAACCAGCGTCCGCGCGACGCGGCCAATATCGTGCGCTGGATCGGAAAGACCGTCGAGCGCGAACTCAACTGGCAGGTGGTGAACTTCAACGCGACCGTGCGCGATCTACACGATTCGCCGATTCTGTTCATGAGCGGAAACCTGCCGCTTGATTTGAGCCAGGCGGAGAAGGCGAAGCTGAAGCAGTTCATTTCCGAAGGCGGGATGATCGTCGCGAACGCGGATTGCCAATCGAGCGAATTCGCCGATTCGTTTCGCAAGCTGGGGAACGAGCTGTTTCCGATGTACGAGTTTCGCGAGCTGCCGGCCGATCATGTGATCTACACGGGTCAGCCGTTCAAGCGCGAAACGTGGAAAAGCAAGCCGAGCCTGCTGAGCCTCAGCAACGGCGTGCGCGAGATGATGATCCTCATCCCGCTCGCTGACGCGGCCAAATGGTGGCAGCTGCAGCTGGTCGGCGGAAAGGAAGAGCTGTGGCAGATGATGGCGGATATTTATCTGTACAGCAATGATCGCAAAAGCATTCGAAAGGGTGATACGTATCTTGTCAGCCGCGACGAGAAGGTGACCTCGACAGGCAATTTGACGATCGGGCGATTGCAATACACTGGGAATTGGGACCCTGAGCCCGGCGGATGGGTTCGTCTCGCGAACGTGATGCACAATGACTACAAAATTGATCTAACCACCAAAGTTGTGAAGCCCACGCCCGAAGATCTGAAGGATTTGAAGATCGTGCATCTCACGGGCACGACGAAGTTCAAGCTCGATAAGGCGGCGCACGATGCCCTGTGGAACTGGATGCAGGACGGCGGAACGCTCTTCGTCGATTCGGCCGGCGGGTCGGGCGAGTTCGCGGGCGCCGCGGAAGCGGAATTGTCGGCCATGTTCCCGGCGAATCCGCTTTCGCCGATGTCGCTTTCCAATCCGATCTTTGCGTCGATCACCAATAAGCCGCTATCGATCACGTATCGGCAGTACGCGCAGAAGGTGCTCGGATCGCTGAAGGATGTGGCGCGCCTGCAGGAGATCGAGGTGAACAAGCGGCCGATGGTGATCTACAGCCGCGAAGATCTCAGCGAAGGTCTCGTTGGCGAACCAATTGATGGCATCGTCGGCTACACCCCGGAAACCGCGACGGACCTGACGGCGCGGATTCTGCTTGGCGTGTCGAATCAGAAAGTAACCGCGACCTCCAAGCCGGTGTTCAAACCAGCCACCGAGTCGATTCCGACAACCAAGCCCAAAGCTAAGCCGAAACCGAAGGCGAAGAAGTAAGCTCGTCGTCGATTGTTAGGCGCTCGATTTCGCCAGTTGAAACGCGTGCCGCTGCCGACAACTCCACGATGTGCCAGATGAATGCGAAGTGGAACGCGGCGCCGACGAGCACCGCGAGATGAAAGACCTCATGCGCCTGGATGACTCCGCGAAGCACGATCGGCCAGCGGAAGAATTCCATGATCGCGCCGGCGGAGTACGCAATTCCGCCGAACAGAAGCGGACGGATGAAGCGGAATCCAAGGCGTCTCCACAGCACGACTCCCGCGGCGGTGCCAAACCAGCCCATCGCGAGATAGAGCGTGAGGCCGACCCACTCCGCGACGGAATCGAAGAGCACACTTTTCAGTACAATCCCGCCGAGCGCGCAGAACCAGATGAACGCGAGCGGCATCCACCGCATCCGTCCGCGAAAGAGGAGTCCGTGCACCGGCGTGAACGTGCCGGCGATCAACAGAAAGATCGCGTCGTGATCGAGGCGAACGAGAATTCGATTCGAGGGCCCGCCGGTTATGGTGAGATGGTACAGGCCACTGACGGTCATCAGAAAGACGCACGAGAAAACGTATGTCGCGACGAAGAATTGGCTCGATGGCCGCTTCGGCGTGCGGCGGAGCAGCAGCAGTCCGAGCACTGCAAACACAACAGCGCCGAGAAGATGGCTGAGCGCGCTGAACGGCTCGTAGATCCACGGAAGATGAATCAACGCCGGCACGGCGGCGCTCGCGATTGGGAACAAAAACATCATGAGCGCCAACCTATTTCACAAAGCGAAGTTCGCACATCACCGGAAAATGATCGCTCGCGTGCTCGCCTTTTTGTTCGAAGGTGTCGATGTGGATCGAATCACACTCGACTTTTCCCTTGGTGAGAATCCAATCGATGCGCTCGCCGTTTTTCTTCGGCGGTTTGTAACCGTGGTAGGTTCCGATCATGGGGCCTTTGTTCTCCCTGGCGGTGTCCCACGTGTCTTTGAAGCCGTCATCCATGAACGTTTTGTGCGCGACGCTAGTTGCCCCGCAGTTGAAATCGCCTGTGACGATCACCGGCAGGTCGGTCTTAAGCGCATCGATGCGATCGCGGATGAGGGCGGCGCCCTTCTGGCGGGCGGGCTCGACCTGGTGATCGAGGTGCGTGTTGAAGCAGTAAAACTCCTGCCCCGTTTTCTTGTCGCGGAGCTTCGCCCACGTTGCCATGCGGATGACATGGTTGCCCCAGCTTTTTGAGCCGACGACTTCCGGTGTGTCCGACAGCCAGAAATTATGAACCTCGAGCACTTCGAGCCGGCTCTTGCGATAGAAGATGGCGGAGTGCTCGCCTTCTTCCTTGCCGTCATTTCGCGCCACGCCAATCCACGCGTAATCGTCGCCGAGGTCGTGCTGCATGTCTTTGAGCTGCTGGATCAGTCCTTCCTGCGTGCCGAAGAGATCCGGATTGGCGTCTTTGAGAAGGGCAGCGGTGATCGAGCGTCGCTCGAGCCACGAATGCTCGCCAATCGGACTGCCAAAGCGCAGGTTGAAGGTCATCACGCGCAGCTCGTTCGACGACGGCGCGCTCGTGCCCGCGGCCAAGGCAGAAACGACGAACACGAACGATGAGGCGGCAATCAGTAAGTGGGTCAGCATGGATCAATACTCGATGACGGATTGAATCACGGGAACATCTGGAAGTTTATCGCGGCCCTTGAGGCCATTCAGCTCGATGAGCACGGCCGCGCCGACGAGTGTTCCGCCGAGCGTGCGAACCAGATCGCAGCAGGCCTTCATCGTCCCGCCGGTGGCAAGCAAGTCGTCGACGACGACCACGCGCTGGCCCTTCACGATTGCGTCGGCATGCATTTCGAGCGTGTCTTTGCCGTATTCGAGGTCGTAGCTCATCGACACGCGTTGATGTGGGAGCTTGCCGGGCTTTCGGACGACGACGAAGCCCGCGCTCAGACAGCATGCCACGGCGGTCCCGAAGATGAACCCGCGGCTTTCGGCTCCGACGACCAGATCAATGTTTTTGCCGCGAAAGGGATTGGCCATCAGTTCAACCGCGAGCGCGAGCCCGGAAGGATCCGCGAGCAGCGGGGTAATGTCGCGAAAGAGGATGCCGGGCTTCGGGAAGTTCGGGATGTCACGGATGAGGGCACGAAGGCGGTTCAGCGCATCGGTCATGCGGGGGAGTCTAAGCGGGATTGCGCGTGTCTGCAAAAAGCCAACCGCGAAGCGGCTGTGTTAAAGGTCAAGGGCTTTTACGACTTGAAGTTCGTTCCAACTGAGATCGTCGCGGATCATTGCGTTGAGCAAGACCAGCAGTTTTCTCATGCAGGCGACGATCACGACTTTTGCGCTCTTGCCGGCATGGCCCAGCCGCTCGGCGAAGATCCGCAAAACGGGATTGAAGCGCATGGCGGCGAGGGTGGCCATGTAGAGCACGCAACGGACCTGAGTGCGTCCGCCGCGGATCGAGCGTTTGCCTTGGAAGGTTCCCGAGTCGCAGTTGAACGGCGCGACGCCTACCAGAGAGGTGATCTGTCGCCGATCGGTGGTGCCCAGTTCACGCAGCTCGGCAACCCGTGTGGCGCTAAGCACCGGTCCGACGCCGGGAACCGAGCGCAGAAGCCGGTCCAGGTGCTTGAAGTCATCGTCGGAGTCGATGAGCTTGCGGATCTTCTGGTCGAGCGCATCGATCTGCTTGTCGAGGGTCTTGAGAACCACGTCGATGGCCATGAGCGCGCTCTTGCTGCGCGTGGCCAGCCGGCAGTTGGCCTGCGTGGTTCGGGCGGCGGTGAGCTGGCGCCGGCAGGTGATCAGCTCGTCCAGTTCCGCCTGATTTGCCGAGCGTTTCTGTGCCAGACGCGGCGCGGCCAATTGAGCGAACTTCATCAGCACCCGTGCGTCGATGGGATCAGTTTTGGCCAGGATGCCGATGCCGACGGCAAAATAGCGTACGCGTTTTGGGTTCACCAGCGCCACCGGCAGGTCGGCATCGAGCAGCGCCTCGAGGAGCGGGCGTTCCAGCCCGCCCGTCGATTCGATGACGATGCAGGCGGGGCGAACCGCTTTGAACGATTCGATGATCCGGCGAATGCCGTGCGGGTCGTTGTCGGAACAAAACAACTCGCCGGAATCGGATCGGGCCAGGTCCAGCGTCTCCTTGGCGACGTCGATACCGACGAACAGCGGAGAGGCGGACGGAGGAGAAACGGGTTGAGAAGAATCGTGCGTCATGCGAGCATCCCTGCCTTGCAAATGCGAGCGTTTCCCGACAAGTCGGGACGGCTCAGTCGGCTGTTCGGGCGAAGCGACACGAGAGCAGCTTGGACCACGCTTCGCGGCGGCCGCTGTGGGCCGGGGCGCGATCGGTCGGGGGCTGCTCGTCGTGGGTGGGTGTGGACCGGGTGGGCGCCTGGGGGGGGGGGCAAAAGCGGCG
>JAICIO010000057.1 GCA_025924315.1 Phycisphaerae bacterium | reverse complement strand
TTCTCGTAGGGTGCGCTTCAGCGCACCGGTTATTTCTCCCGTTCGAAAGGCGAATAACCGGTGCGCTGAAGCGCACCCTACGAACACAATCACCCACAAACATCAGCACTGCGGCAGCGGCACGAATCCGCCCGCGACCGCTTCTTCGCCGCCGATCAACACGGCGCCGTTTTGTTCCAACCATGCGTGCGCTCGAAAGCGCCCGCGATCGTCGCGCGTCACACCGAGACGCAGCGATGTTTCCGTTCCGCGCCGCGCGAGCATTGCTTGAAGCGCCAAAGCCTGCGTGAGACACGTTGCGCACAACACGCGACGGCTTACAAATTCAATCATCCCGCTCAATCGCGCGATAGACGCTGCCTCGAGCGACTGATTCAAATTCCGTTTGCCTCCATCCACCCATCGCCGCACGAGCTTTAGCGGAAGCGTCCACAGTCCGATTCGCACGAGCCACACGATCACGAAGCATTGCAGCGCCAAGCGTTTCTCAGCTGGCGGCATGCGACGAAAATTCGCCAACAGCTTCATGGCACGATCTCGGCCAAGCCCTTGTCGATCAATTCTTGCAGAAGCGATTGAAGGTCCGCCTCGCAGCGCTCGCGCGTCACGTCGTATTCGTTCAAAATCGCGTCGCGGATCTGTGCGAGCGTGCGACGCTCGTTTATCAAATTCCAGATGCGCGCGCCGATGGCATCGAGGCCGTGATAGATTCCATTGTCCACGTGGAGAATGACGACTTCGTCTCCCAGCTCGCTGGAGACTTGATGTGCCGACGGCGCGACAACCGCATCCCACGCAATAACGACTGCGTTCACAGCTCACTCAACTTTCACACCAGAGCGCCGCCGGGCGAGCCGACCGCGCCACCCACGAAAGGAACGACCAGTCAAAGTAGACCTCAGACGTATGGGAAGCAAAGGAATCCCGCGGATTTGCAGGAGGGATTTGCGTTGTGTGAGCTATAGCGCGTTAAGCCGGAGAAACTTTGCGGTTTTGACCGCAAGTCCATATTGATCCTGCAAAATTAGAATAAAGTTTTCCACAACGTGTACCGATAACAAGAACATGGCTGTGGGTCTCCGACCGTTATGGTCGGGCAGCCTGATTTGGAGGCCGGTGTAACGGCGAGCACCGGCCTCTTTTTTTATGCGCGTGCGGAGTTAACGTAACGCGCGATAGATTCCCCGCCGCATGCCTTCTTCACACGCCAATCGATCCGTTCTACTGCGGATCATCATTTGGTTTTTCGTTGCACTGCTGATCGTCGGCTTTGGCATCTTTCAGGTGCAGCTGTATCGGAAATATAACAGGCTTGTGCTCGCACAGTTGAATGCGATTCAGCAACAACGGCTCAAGGATGACCAGGCGGAGGTCGTCGCAGAATCTGTGTATGCGCGAGCGCAATTGGGAAGGCAAGCAACGGTCCGCGACGCAGAAGTCGCGCTCAACGGCGGACGACCGTTTCCTACCACGCAGGCGGGCTCGATCGCCGCATTGGTTTACACAGACCCAGCGAGCGGAGGCACCGCATTGCTCAGGTATGAAGGGACGCGCTGGATCGACGTCACCACGCCCATGTATCCATTTCCCGGAACGCCGGCTGTCATACGAAGGATTAATCTCGCTCGAAGCCTGGCGTACGCGATCGGCTACATCGTGTGGCCGTTTGTTTTCTCAACGTTGATCGGTGCTATGTACAACCGGCCGTCGGAGCGCCACACCCCGCTGGCCATCGATCTGTTGATGCTTGCGATCTTCGCGACAGCGCTCGCGCTGCTTGGCCCCTACCCGCGCGATGCGCTATACCGTTTTTTCCGAGGCGATTCGGCGGCGGCATGGGGATGGCTCATGATTCCGGCCAGTTTCGTCGCATTGGTGTTTGCTATCCGCCGATCGCGCGAAAGAAATGCGCCGTTCCCGCGCTGCGCGAGCTGTGGCTACAACCTCACCGGTAATCGAAGCGGCGTCTGTCCCGAATGTGGCGAGACGGTGACAGCGATCGCATAGGGTGCGCTTCAACGCACCGGTTATTTTCGTCGTGCGCAAATCGGTGTTACCGTGCGTGACGATGCCTGGTGCACCGGTCAAGCAATCCCTTCGTCCGCGCCTGATTTTCTGGTTCATCGTCTTCATTCTTCTGACAGCCTTTTCAGTCGTTCAGACCTGGAGCAATTCGCGCTTTCAAGCGCAGACCGTTGCGGCGCAGCTCGATTGGAACGTGAAAGTCAGCGCGAACGCCGCCGCTGAGAACCACGCGCGCAGCTTTTTCTATCAACTATGTCGAAGCGGACATGAACCGAGGATTCGCGACGCCGAATTGAAATTCAACGAAGGTCGGCCTTTTCCAACAACGCAGGATGGCTCGACGACGGCAGCGATTTTCACCGATCCGAGCAGCGCTAATCCCAGCATTCCCGGCCGAGCGCTACTCAGCTTCCACGGCGAAACGTGGAGCGACGTCTCACCGTACTTCGACGATCCGCGTATCGGAAACATGCCGGATCCGAACAGCGGATTATTCGGCACTCTCACGATCGTTCGGCGCATTCTGTCGATCGTCGGTTACATCGCGTGGCTGGTGATTTTCTGCGCAATGGTAATTGATCGCGCGGGTGTCGTGCAGAAGCCGCTAATGACATGGGCCATCGATCTTCTCGCGATTGCGATTGTTTCGACGACGCTCGCCTTGATCGGCCCAAATCCGCGCCGCGCGATGTTCGATTTCTTCCAGGATGACTCCGCCGGCTGGGGACTGCTCGCAATCGCGATCAGTCTCGCGCTATGGATTGTAATTTTAGTAAAACCAGCAAGACCGTTGACGAACACCGCACCACGCTGCAAAACCTGCGGCTACGACCTCACCGGAAATGAAAGCGGCCGATGCCCCGAGTGCGGAACACCGGCCGCCGTTTTTTCGGTCGCGAACGATCGTTAAGCGATTTGCTTCGAGCCGAAGAGTTTCCCGCTCACCGATTGATTCGTCGAAAGCGTAACGTTCAGGCCGTAGTTGTTCGTCGGCGTGGTCTGCTTCCAACCAGTTTGCAGAACTTGCCGCACTTTGTACGTTCCCGCCGCCAGACCGCTCAGCGTCCAGTCGCCGTTGCTGTCGGTTGTCGTGAAGAGTTCGTTCGAATCATGCACCGAATCATTGTCGAGATCGATGTAAACCATCCAGCCGGAGCCGACGCCGATTTCGTTGCTGTCTTTCACGCCATCGCCATCGAGGTCGTTAAAGATCGTTCCGCTGATCTTTCCACCGGCGGCGACGACCGATTGCTTTGTGCCGAAGTTCTTGCCGGTGAGGTTCTGATTCGTCGCGAGCGAGATCGTCCAACCATAATTGTTCGCGGGTGTCGTCTGACTCCAACCGGATTGCAGCACCTCGCGGATCTTGTACGAACCGGCGGACAGGTTGCTCAGCTTGTAAGCACCCGTCGCGTCGGTGATCGTCGTCTTCTCACCGCTATCGAGCTTGCTGTTGTTGTTGGCGTCGTTGTAAACCGTGATGTTCGCGACGCCGACTTCGTTCGAATCCTTCACGCCATCGCCGTCGAGATCGTTCCAGACCATTCCGGCGATCGATCCACCCGTCCCGACGATGCTTTGCCGCGTGCCGAAATCCTTGCCGCCGAGATTCTGATTACTCGCCAGCGAAATCGTCCAACCGTAGTTGTTCGCCGGCGTCGTCTGCGACCAGCCGGACTGCAGGATCTCGCGGATCTTGTACGGGCCGGCGGAGAGACCGCTCAGCGTGTACGCGCCGTTTGCATCCGTCACGGTCGTCTTCTCGCCGCTGTCGAGTTTGCTGTTGTTGTTTGCGTCGTTGTAGACCGTGATGTTGCCGACACCAACTTCGCCGCTGTCGCGCTTGGCGTTTCCGTTCGCGTCGTTGTAAACGGTGCCGGCGATCGATCCGCCCGAGCCCACCGCGCCCACCTGAACCTGCGCAACGAAATCGTCAGTCAACCCGGATGAACTCGTGACGGTCAGCGTAACGGTGTGGGTGCCGGCCGCGAAGGTGTGCGAAGCATTCACGCCGCTCGCCGTCGAGCCGTCGCCGAAGTTCCAGTCGTATTTGGTGATCGTCTCGTTCGATTTGTATGCCTCCGAAGTGCTCGCATCGAAGGAGAACAGGCCATTTGATCCGGCGGTGTCCGTGAAGCGCGCGACCGGCACATCGTCGACCACAACCGATGACGTTCCAATCGAACTGAGGCGATAAAGATATCCCGCCGACGTGCCGGTCCAATAGTTCTCGCCAAGCAACAGATGCCCGTTGGGAGTGATCTTCATCCCTTCGTGCATGATCGCATAAGTATCGTTGCTGAAGTAATTGTTCAGCTTTGTTCCGGTCGCTTTATCGAATTCGAAGACGCCGTCGTAATAGGATGCGCCGTAAACGAGCGACCCGCTGGGGAGTGTGGCGACCGCGGCCGAGTAGGGCGCCCCGTACGACCACACCGCTTCGGCATTCGTGTCCATGTTCGTGACACCCACGCCGTACACGCCTCCGTCGGCCGTGTAAAGGCGACGATGTTGTTCATCCACCGTAAAGTCGATGCTGTTCTCTAATGGTGCCGCGTAAGTATGTGTCTTCGCCGCGGTGATCGCGCCGCTCACGTCGTACTCATCGACGCCTCCGCCTGCGCCGCTCAGGCCGGTCTCGCGCACATACATCTTCGTTCCGTCGGCGCTGGTATGAAGCAGCGGGGAATAATAACTCCCACCCACCCCGCGGAAGCCCGTGCCGGTTTCCGCATCCACTTCGACGATCGACGACCCGGGCGCGCCGCCGCCGACGTAATACAGCTTGTCGTTCGCCCCGACCGCGATGTTGTTCGCCGCGTAGCCGAGGTTCAGCGTCTTGAGCAGATTTAGATTCGGAAGGGAATACACCTCGACCTTGAACGTCCCCGGCTCTGAAACGAACAATCGATCCGCATTGGCCGACAGCGCCAGCCCAAACGGGACCCCGCCGAGTTTGCGACTCGTGACGGTCCGGCCAAGCGTAGTGTCCACCGCCAACACGCGGCTGTTTGTTTTATCGGTGACGTAGACGAGATTGCGCGTCGGATCGGCGACGAGGCGGCCGACCTCAAAGCTCACGCCGGTATAGGACGTCGGCATCGCCGCGAAAAGAGTGCGCGTTTCGAGACCCTCGATGCGGAAGTTCTGGGAAGCCAATGTCCCCTCCTGATGAAATGAAAAAACGATCGCCCCGATCGCGAGAATATACCACATCCCCGTCGAAGACGAAAATTATGGCTGAGTTGAGGGAGTAGAGGCGGGCGGAGCAGTTTTCAGCAACGCCGGCTCGATCCAGTTGAGGCGGTCCTGCACGTCGTAGGTTTTACCGTAATCGACTTCGAGCGTGAGCTGCTTGGCGCCGTTCAGTTCGAGCACGACGGGCTTGAGCGGCGTGTTGGTGGTGACGTCTTTTTGCTCGTGCACGACTTTGGCGTCGAGCTTGATGCGGATCGTGACGTTGGCGTAGGGCAGATTGCCGTCGATCGCGAATTCGGTGCGGAACGTTTTGTACGCGGGATCAAGTGCGTAAACGAGCCGCGAATAGGAATGGACGCCGATGGAATGCGGATAGGTTTTGTCGCCGACGCGGATCGGTTGTCCATCGACGCTCAGGCCCATCTTCGCAGGCTGGGTTTGCGACGCGAAGTACGGAATCTGCACGTTCTCAGTCGGCGTGCGTGAGACGAGCCAGCTGACGGGGCCGTTGGTTTGCTCGATGCGCGCGACGCTGGGCAGCGGAATGCTGCGCGCATCGCCGGTTCCGGGCGTGAGGCGGAGGCTATCCTTTTGCAGCTCGATTTTGGTTCCGGTAAACGCGGACCCATCCGCGAGCGAGACGCGGAAACCGCGCGCGGGCGGCGGCGGTTTCGCTTCGCCGGTCGAAGCGAACGAGAGCACGTTGATCGATGACAGCGGGACGGGAACATCCTGACCGTTTGCGCTAATCGTGGCGGTGTCGCTCGTGAGCGTGGCGACGATGCCGTGAACCGTATCGCCATTGGCGAGCGTCGCCACATCCTCCGTGCGCGCCTCATCCTCCCGCGGCGGATTTTGCCCGGCCTTCGCGATCGCGACGATGCGCTTCAGCGGAAGCTTCACCTCGCCGAGAAGTGGTTGCTTCCACTGCAATTGCTCGTCTTTGATGCCCAACGGCATTCCCGTGAGGCGATCGCCACCGATGAGATACACGATCATGGACGGCGAAGCTGGCGCGGTCACCATTCGATCGAGATCGAGGAATTGATCGAGCGGAATCGTCGCCGCCTTTCCCGATTCGATGACCTGTATGCCGGAATCGGAAACGGCCGAGAGCGTCACGCGATGCGATTGGAAATCGGCGGTGGTGAGGGTCCAGTCGTCTTGGGCGAATGAAGAAGAACCAACAAGAAGAACGAGCAATACTGACAGGCCTTGTAGGGTCCGCTTTAGCGGACCGGTTACTTCTCCGCTCGAGAAAAGAGTAACCGGTCCGCTGAAGCGGACCCTACGTTGCGGTCCGACGCGCTCGTGTAGGGTGCGCGTCAGCGCACCGGTTATTTCATTCGCCCCGAAAAGACGAATAACCGCTGCGCTGAAGCGCACCCTACCAAAAGCATTCGACATAAATCGCATCAGCTTCCCGGGCCTTTGCCGGTGTAGACGGGGAGGTAGCGGTTGGGCATTTGCAGAATGATCAGCGACATGCTCGTCGCGTAATCTTCGCCGAAATCGCCTTGCCATGAGCCGTTGCTCAGCTGCTTGTTGATGAGCTGATCGCGAATCGCGGGATACCATTTTTCCCAATATTTTCCGCCCGCGAGGAACATCGCCTGCACCGCGTAGTAGTGGCCGTAATAGTAATGGCCTTCGATGCCCTCGGCGCCGGCGTTGCCGCGCGTGGGAATGTATTTGAAGACGTAATCGAGGCCGCGTTTGAGATCATCGCCTTCGAACACGCCGGCGTAGTAGAGCGCCGCACAACCCGCGGCGGAGCGCGCGAAACCGCTCGGGCCCCCGCCGCCGCTCTGGTGCGCCATGTAGCTGAACCCGCCATCCAGATTCTGGCACGATCGCACATACTTGATCGAGTTGTCGATGACTTCCTTCTCGACCTTGATCCCCGCGTCGCGCGCCGCGCGCAGCGCCATTACCTGGCAGATGGTCACCGAAATGTCCGCTTCATATGGCACCGGCTGATAGCGCCAGCCACCCTCGGCGTTCTGCGTCTTCTGAATGAGTCGCACCGCCTTCTGCAACTTTTCCTTCACCTGCTCGTCGCCGGTCATGCCATACACTTCCGCGAGGAACAGCGTCGCAAAACCGTGGCCGTACATCGGACCCTGCGTTTGATCCGACGTGATCAATCCGGATTCCTGTGAAGACGACAGCACGAAATCCACACACTTCTGCACGTTGTCGCCATACTTCCCACGGCCGGGCAGATTCCCCGCTTCCATGAACGCGAGCCCCGCCATCGCCGTCACACCTGCATGTTTCGTGGCGCCGCTCTCGCCACCAAACGCGCCGTCCGGTTGCTGATGCGCCGAGAGCCAACGCAGGCCTTTGTCCACCGCCTCCTGCTGCTTCGGCGTGATCTCGTCACCGCGCACCTGATTGGGTTGCTTGGCGATGCCTTCGGGGGAGATGGGCTTCGGCTGGGCGAGCGCAGAACCTAAGAAAGCGAGAGACAAGAGCGATGTCACAACGGCTTTACGCATACCTCACGTGTCATCCTGAGCGCAGCGAAGGATCTCGATATTGAACACGTCTTGCCATCCCGAGATCCTTCGCTGCGCTCAGGATGACATGGTTTCGCATTTTTGAGCTCTTTCGATTCTTCACCTTTCCGACGACTTCGTCGAGAGGGATTTGTAATAATCTTCGACCAGCTTCCGGTACGTTTCGATCACGGTTTCGTTCTTTCCGTCGATCACCGCCGCGCGTTGACGGGGCGTCAGTCCGCCCCATTCCTGCATCGTTTCCTGAATCTGCTTCGCGAGGTCTTCCTGCGAAGCCTGCTTGCGCACACCGGCGGTTGAGTCCTGGGCGGGCGTCTTCTGGCCCATTTGCTGCTGGCCCTGGCCCTGATTGTTCGCCTGCGCCGGCTGATCGCCTTGCTGCGGCTGATTCTGCTTCTGACCCTGCCCCTGCTGCGGGGAATTGCGCGCCTGCGCCTGCTGCTGGCGCGCCTGATCGATCAGCAGGTCCAGATCCGCGATGATGCGCTGCTGGATGATCTGCGTCGTCTTGCCCGGATCGAGATTGAGCGCGAGCCGCTGCTTCGAGCGCGCCATCCGCGTGCCGATCAAATTCGCCTGCTGCTCGGTCTCCTTGCCTTCGTCTTCCTTCTTACCGTTGAGCAGTTGCTCGTCGAGCTCCTGGTTCTCGACCTGTTCGTCATTCGCTTCTTCGGGCAGCTGATTCTTCGGATCCGGCTCGGGACCGAGTCCGAGCTCTCCGCCCGACGCTTTCTTCACGATCTGATCGAGCAGCGTCCGCATCTCGCCTTGGCGCGTGCCGGCGGCGATGAGCTTCTGCTTGTCCTTTTCCTTCGCTTGAGCAAGCGCCTTCGTCGAGTCGTTGATCGCGGTCTGGAAATCTTTCATCAGGCGAAGCTCGGCCTCGGTCGGCAGCGTCGGCTTTTTCTTTTGCCCAGCCTGCTGTCCCGCGCCGCCTTGCCCGCCCTGGTCCTGGGCGAACTTACTCTGCACCGGCTTGATCGCCAGTTCGCGAATCATCGCATCCAGTTCAGTGATGATGCGCTTCTGCTCGATTTGCGTCGGTTCGCCGGTCGCCGGCTTGCCGAGATCGGCCTTCACATCGTTCATCGCCTTGACGATGTCCTTGTTCGCCCAGACATAAACAATTCCACCGGCGCTGGCGAGCGGCTCGCTCAGCTTAGTGGTTGTATCTGCTAGTTTGCCCTGCTGGCCGGGAAGCTGCCCGAGACGCACCGCGTCTTCGCGCTTCAGCGTTCCATCCGCGAGCTTCGGCGCTTTGTCGATCGTTACGGTCTGCTCATTGATCCGCTGCTGCTCGTCGCGAATCTTCACGAATGCCTGGCGGATCGTGTCTTTCTGGTTCTGGTCGATCTTGTCGTCGACCTTCTGCTTCATCTCGTCGATGAGCTTCTTCGCCTGTTCGAGTGAGGCGAGTGCCTCGACCTGCGACGGATCGTACGCATCCGGCAGCTTTTGATCGCGCAGGCTGACGATCGCGCGCTCCATTTTGTCGGCGGCGCGGGTGATGTTCGCCGCGGGCTCGGCGCCGTTGGGCATCGCTTCCGCCGTCTTGCCAATGTCGCGCGTGTTGCGCTCGGTTTGCTCCTGGCCATTGGTGAGCGTCGGCAATTCGACGGCGGCGGGCTGTTCCTTCGGATCGCGCTGCGCTTTGGCGAGCAGATCCGGCAACGTCTTCGGATCGAGCTTCGCAATCCGCGGCGGGCCTTGCGTCGCGAGGTTATCGACGTTGTGCCCCGCCTGCCGTCGAATGAGCAGTTCCACCTGCTTCTGCAATTCCGCCAGCTGACGCTGAATCTCCGCGAGCTTGCGCTGCTCCGCCTCGCGCAGATCGTTCAGCACCATCTGCAACCCAAGCTCCGCCTGCTTCTGCGCGCTTTGCGCGCCCTGCTGCTGATTCTGCTTCGCCTGTTGCGACGCCTTCTGCTGATTCGGCTGAACCTGCTGCTGCTGCGCGGTGTCGGCGGCCTTCTTCATCGTGTCGCTCGAGGGCGGATCGCTCTTGGCCATCTGATCCGCCTGCTTCTTCATCTCCTCGATCGCCTTGCCGGTGCGGTCGGCGAGCTTGGCCTGGTCGGCGGCGTTTTTGTCGAGCTTGTCGCGATCCTCGGGCTTCATGTCCTCGGGCTTTTTGCCCAGATTGTCCTTACCGATCTCCTGCGTCTCTCGGCTCAACTCCTGCTGCTCGGTCAGGATCTGGTTAATGCGATCGATCGTCTGCTGCAGCGAGCCGATATTCGCCATGCGATCCATCGCCTGGTTGAGCTGATCGTTCGCGCGCTGCTGATTTTCCTGCGCGTCTTTCAAATCCTGATTCCGCGCATCCTTCGACGGATTCTGCTGCGCGTCGTTCAATTTCGCCGACGCGTTTTTCATCGGATTTTCCGCCGCGGAATTCAGGTCGTTGGAAACATCCTTCGCGATCTGCTTCAAGTCATTCGCGGGCGATTTGTTTTCTTCCAAGCGCTGCTCGATCGCGTCCATCTTCCCCGCGATCTGCTTCGCCTGCGACGCCGCGGTCGATTGCTGCGTCCCAAGCCGCTCCGCAGCGGTCTTGTCCGCCTGATCGAACTGCTGCTTGTCCTTCGTGTCCTGCGCGAGCGACGTGGTCTCCTGCTTCGTCCGCGTCTGCGCATTGGCCACTTCGCTGATCTGGTTCTTCGCGTTGCGCAGCTCATCGACGATGCGGTTCGTCAGATCTTCCTGGCTGATGAGGCTGATGCGCAGCTTTCCGCTCGGCACCGGATCGTGCAGCTTGCCGTTGAATTCGTAGTTGTCCTGCACGAGGAGGAAATACTCGAGCACATCGCCGGGCTTGAGGTTCGCATCCTTCAGCGCCTGTAGATCCCACTGATACCCGAGGCGAAATCGCAACCGTTCGCCCAGACTATCAATCCGGTTCCAAGCCGCTTGCGGCTTAGCGGTTGACGCTTCAACGAGTGGAACTTCCCAATGCTTCTTATCCCCGAGTCGATCGACGACGAGCTTGAGATTCTTAATCCCGTAATCGTCCTCCGCCATCCCCTGCAGCGGAACGACGGACTGCGGCGTGCGCTCTTCGTTGCGTCTTGGATTTTCGATCTGCACGATCGGCATCTGGTCCGGCCGAACGATCAGCTCGAATTCCTGAAATGCGCTGTTGGTGAAATTGTCCCGGTCCGTCCCGCGGACATGAAATCGCAGCGAATCCGTCGCCGCCCAAGTGCCAATCGCGCCCGCTTCGCCGTCCCGCTTCCACGTCACGCTTGGCGATTTCGCGTCCTTCTCAACCGGCTCGATCACGACATCGCTGCCGTTCAGTGGCTTGTTGAACGTCACATGCAGTTGCACCGTCGACCCGACAGCGGCCAATGCCGGCGCCGCGCTCAAATTCACCATCACCGGCTGCACGCCCGTCACATATTTCGGCGGAGTGATCGTCGCGTCGATCGACTTGATCGCGAGTCGCGGCACGACCGACACATCATTCAAATGCATCTCGTCGTCGCCGGACTTCATCCAGATCTTCATCAGCCCGTCTTTGATTCCGTCGAGCTTCGCGTCGAGCGACGCGCTGTACGCGCCGTCCGCCCCGCGCTGCATCAGCTCGCGCTGAATCGGGCCGTCCCCATATTGACAAAACACGATCGCCTGCATCGACGGCTTATCGCCGCGCGCGAGCCTCATCTTCACATCCACGCGCTGCCCGACCGGCACGCGTGTCGGCACATTCCCCACCAGATCGATCTGCACCCGCCGCGGCCAGCGCATCTCGGTGAATGGGTTCACGAGACGCGAGAGCGCAATCCGCAGTGTCGAACTGCTCACGAGAGACCCAAGCAGCAGCGCCACGACAATCGCGAAAACGCCGGCCGCCATCGAATACCACACCGGCCGCATGACGATCGCGCGATCGAGGTTGAGCGACGCTGCCAGGCTCGTCGCCTCGCCAATCACGCGCTCTTTCATCACATCCGAACCGGGAATCTCTTTCTGATGAAGAAAATCGACGGTGCTCCGCAGCCGATCATCAAACTGCGGAAATGCATGCTCGAGCCGCCCCGCGACATCCGACAGCGAAATCTTCATCACCCACGCATGGATGACCCAATGCCAAAGCACATACGCAATCCCCGCGATCGTCCCAACGAGCAGCGCCAACCGAGGCACCGCAGGCAGATTGAGCAGATAATCCAGTCCGATCACAACGAGCGCGAGCCCCACAATCGTCGCCAGCAGAATCCCCACGCCAAACGTGATGGAGAGAAGCTTCACCTTCCGGCGAATCGTTTCGAGCGAGTTGATCAACATCGTCGGAGGCATAACGACTCCTCTCCCAACGTGGCGAGGGCATCTTGCCCTCGCGTTTGCGGCTCGAGCCGCCCGTTCGAGGGCAAGATGCCCTCGCTACACCATGCCGTAAATCTTACGCATCACCCATTCCGTCGTAATCAGAAAAACGAACAGAATCAGAACCAAAGGTGCGTCCCACAGGCGCTGGCTCGATTCGATGGGAATGACCTTCGCGGCGCTTTGGATGAGGTTCGGCAGTTTTTGCTCGGCGTCCGCGAGGGTCACGGTCTGGCCCATCGTCTCCGTCGCCAAACGATTGAGCGACGCCCGATCAACCTGCGGCTGGGCAAGCTCAAGCTTCGGCACCATCACCTCGACGGGCAGATTCATCTCGTCCACCCCACCGACGATCGGTGGAAGCTTCGCGACGAATCGACCAATCCGATCCGCCGTCCACGATGCAACATATAGATCCGGCTGTCCCTCTTCCTTCACGAGCGTTTCCTGTCGCACCACGGCACCAGAAGGGTTCGGGGTTCGGGGTTCAGGGTTCAGTGAAGAAGTCGCGGGGTGGGTTGTTCCTGAACCCTGAACCCCGAACCCTGAACCCTCTTCGGTCACTTCGACGCGAAGCTCATTCGGAAGTTGCTGCAGCAACTTCGGATCGACCACGCGCATCTGCACGTGGACTTGCTGTCCCAGCTCATAGGTCGGACGCAAGGAAGTAAACGTGAGCCGGCGCTGGCCCAGCTTCTTACTCCGCGCCAGATACCGCAGTTGCTGCACCCAGTACGTGTCGAAAACCGACTCGCCGGTATAGAACCGCCATCGCCACGAATCATCAATCGCGGAGAAGAGCGTTCGCCCCGCCCCAAACCGCCCCAAAACCAGCAGCGGCGCCTTGCGGCCATCCGGTCCCATGTCCGTCGGATGCTCCGCGTACACTTCGCCGACGCCGGCTTTCGTCGTCACGCCTTTGCAATACCAGAAGATCAGCTGCAGCTGATCCTTGAGAAACTTCTCATTCGCATCCCGATCCGCGAAGAAGCGGAAGATCGACGAGTCGTACCCCAGCTTCGTCACGCTCGGGCGAAATCCCTGCGTGATCGACGTCTTCGAATCGTCGGGCTGCACTTTCGTGATGTTCACCGGCAGGATCGGCTCAATGGCCGTGTTGTGATACGCCGCCGGACTCCAGCGCGGTCCCGCGACCATCCCGAATCCGCCGCCGCGATTCGCGACGAAATCGTTCACCAGCTGTAACTGCGCATCCGAAAACTGTCGCGGATCGACATCGCCGAAAAGCACGACGTCGTAGTCGAGCATTTCCTCAATCGATTCCGGAAACCGCGTGATCGGCTTATCGCCCTCCTGGCGAAACGTCGGATCGGCGCTGGTCAGCAGGCACGAAATATCCACTGTCTTGTCGCGGATCATCTCGGTCTTCAGATACCGATACTCCCACCGCGGATATCCATCGACGTACAGCACGCTGATCTTCGCGTCGAGCACGTTGATCTGCGCGGTGCGAATGTTGTCGGCGTCATCAATCTCCCCCGCCTGCTTCACCGCTTCGATCGTCAGATCCAGCGGACCCACATCCATGGGCTGAAACTGCAGCTCCGCCTCGACCGGATTGCTGTCCGGCAGCGTCACCTTCGCCTCAACCGGATTGCCATTGAGATCCAGCATCGGCCGACCGGACTTCTTGTCCTTCAGCTGAAGTGTGACCGGATGATTCGGCTCAAAGCCGGTGGCTCGAACCGCGACGCGAATGTTGACGATGTCGCCTTTGAACGCGCTGTCCTGCACGCTGACGGATTGAATATCAATGTTCTTCGGCGCCGATTCCGACCCGACGGCGACGGGATACACCTTCACCCCAAACTCTTTCACCGCGTCGATCGCTTCAGCGAGCGGCTCTGCGGGCGTATCGCGCCCGTCCGTCAGCACGACGACACCTGCAAGCCGCTGACCCTGAAGATCGTCGAGCACTCCACGAATCGATTTTGCAACCTGGGTATTCTGCCCGGTTGGCTCAATATCGAAAGGCTCGGTAGACGGACGCGAAATCGCAAGCGACGTTCGATCGCCGCTTGCGGTTTCGCGTCCTTTTTCCGTGATCGGCTGGGCCGTCGAATCAAACCGATACAACTTCACCTGATGCTTGGACGACAGATCTTTGATCAATCCCCGGTCTTTATCGCCGAGCAGTTGCATGGCCCCTTCCAACCGCGACTCCGCTTCATTCGCCCCGGTCGGAACATCGCGGACGCGCATGGAAATGCTGTCGTCAACCATGATCGCGACGACCGACGGCTCCGTGCGGCTCTGTCCTAATGTCAACACCGGCCGATTCAAGAGCGCGATCACCAGCGCGAGCAGCGCCCCGCGCAACACGCCAAGCACGATCTTTACGCCGCGCGATTTTCCCTCATGGCGGTAGACATAGATCACCAGCAAGAGCGCCACGATCGCCAGCAACACATTCCACGTCGCCGCCCCCACCACCGATTGCCCCGGCCACTGCGGATTGAACGACAGCGCAAAATCCCCCTGCTGCGAGAGAAACCCGCGACGAAGCCCCAGGAGAATTTCCCAAACTCGCTGCATAATCAGTTGGAACCACAGATGAACACCGATGGACACAGATAACGAATGCTTTTGTCCACGAAGGAACACGAAGAAACACGAAGAAGTATTCCGCTTAAGTATTTTATTCGTGACCCTTCGTGTTCTTCGTGGACCTTTTTCTTATCTGTGTTCATCCGTGTTCATCTGTGGTTCCTTTCCTGCGTCACGATCCGCGGGCCGGTCCGCGTGATGATCACCGTCTCTTCGTAATGAGCGGCGATCGCGCCGTCACTCGTCCGCACCGTCCAACCATCTTCATCCAAGTACGCGTCGCCGCTTCCGCCGCTGATGATCGGCTCAATGGTGATCACCAGGCCGTGCGTCAGCCGGGTCGCGCCGACCCGCTCGCGATAGTTCGGCACGCTCGGCGGTTCGTGCATCTTTCGGCCGACGCCGTGACCACATAACGACCGAATCACCTTAAATCCGCTTGCCCGCACCTCGCGATCGACCGCGGCGCCGATGTCATCCGTCCGATGCGCGGTCGTCGCCATGCCCAGCGCCTTGCGAAACGCCGACTTCGCGCACCACGCCAATCGCAACCGTTCCTGCGACAGCGGCTCCACGACGATCGTCCGCGCCGCGTCCGCAACGTAACCACCCACGTCCGCGGTCACGTCGATCTTCACGACATCGTCCGCCCTCAACACCCGCGTTCCCGGAATCCCATGCACCGCTTCATCATTCACGCTGATGCAGGCCGACGCGGGAAAACCGACTTCATGTTTCGGCGTCGCCCGCGCGCCGTGCGATTCGATGACCGCTCGCGCGACTTCGTCCAGTTCTCCCGTCGTCACCCCGACGCACATCCGCTCTTCCATCCGCCGCAGCGCCTCCGCGACCACGCGTCCCGCGCGAAGCATTCCCGCCAGATCGGCTTCCGTTTCGATCGACATGCGCTCAAATCATTTCTGCCACCGATGGGGCACCGATGCACACCGATGTACAAATCCAATTGCGTTCATCGGTGTCCATCGGTGCCCCATCGGTGGCTAAATTGTTCCCTTTCGATAATGCCCAAACCGCATCGCCAAAAAGCATTCGAACCCGACCAGCACCAGCACGATCGCCATGATGCTCCAGCCGTAATCGTTGCCGGAGTCGTTGCTCGCGGCGAGCGCGGGCAGTTGGTCGCCTTCGAATTCCATCTGTGCCTCACCCATCGCGCGGGTCAGGGCCGCGTCGTCCAGGGTGCGAATATCCGCCTCATCATCTGGAACATTCACCGCGATCGGAATCTTCCGTTCGCCGGTGTTGAGCGTGTAAACGCCTGGTTTGGTGAGCGGTCGGCTGCGATAGGTCGCCGGACCGTTTCCGCTGCGGGTTTCGTCCAGGACGATGTCGGTCTGGTTCGCGTCCTTCAGCGACGGCGTCGCGGTGAGCTTCACGTTCGCGGGAATTTCCAGGGGCTGGCCGACGAACAGGTTCATCCAACGATCCCCGCTGCTGACGCTCCCCGTGAGCAACTCGTGCATTAATACTAAATACGACGGTTTGGCGCAGAAGCTTTGCCATTCGTCGTTGGCGGTCGTCGAGACGAAGATTACGTGGCCCTGGCCGACGCTGTGCATCGTGATGGCGGGATCGGCATTCGTCGCTTGTGCCGAGCGCGACGGATTCGTCGATGGCGTCGCGCCCGCGGGGAGATAATTCAGCACGCGCTCGACCTGCGAATTGCTCGGAATGTCCGCCTGCCAGTAGGTGAACACGCGCGCGGTATCGAGCCCGCTCTTTTCCTCGCCCGCGAAGATGCTCAGCAGCGGATGCAGCACGCCGCGCGGTTGGAAATCAAAGTTGAACCCATTCTGATCGCCGCTGCTCGTGACGCGATTGGTGAGCGGCCCGGGCATCAGCTTGCGCGGAAGCAAAACCGAGTTGTAATTCTCAGCAGTGACTGGCTCGCCCATGAAAATCAAAAGCGATCCGCCGCGCTCGACGAACGTGCGGATCTGATCCGCCTCGCCCGGCTGGATCTGCCCCACCCCGCACAAAATCACCGCGCGGTAGTCGGACAGGACCTTGTTGCTCAACTCAAGATCACTGATGAGCTCCGGCGCCACATAACTGCTGGTATTCCGCCCGCGCGTAACGGCGGCGCTGCCCGCTTCAGCGGGCGGCGCAAGCGCCAGATTCAAAAACGCGCCCGAACCCGACATCGCCCCGATTCCACGCTCGCCTTCGACGATCAGCACCTTCAATTCCGAGGCGACTTCCAAAACGCGCCACCGCGTGTCATCCACCTTCAATCGATCGTCGGTCATGAGTGACGCCGAAAGCACATGCGGCCCCCCGCTCGGCATTGGCAAATCAGTGAGCGTCACGGGCGGAGAATCCGCCGACGGACGCACCGCCGTCGTTCGGCCGGGCAGGATCTGCCCATCCATCCGCCATTGCAACGAGCTGTCCGTCGCCCCGCCGAACGCCCGAATCGTCGCGAGAAACTCGTTGTTGAACTTCGCGCGCACGAGGTTCGAGCTCGGCCGCACTTCCAGCGTCGCGAGATTCGACTGCTGTCCGCGCGCGAGGCTGTGGTGCGTAATCCTGAACTGCTGCGCCGCATCCCGCCCGGCCTGCGCGAGCGCATCTTTCTGGTTCGGCTCCCACGCGCTGCGCGTGGCGTCGGTGAAGAGATCGAGAAACTTCACCGGCTGCTTCGCCTCATCGCGGGCGATTTCATTCGCCTTGGTGATCGCGCCAACGAGATCGGTGTCGCTGTACGACTGCTCGATCCGATCGACCGCGTCCTTCGCGGCCTGCAGGTCGTACGCGGGCGAAGCAATCACCGCGGTGGCCGGCTTCGCCGCGGTGATAATCGCGACGCTTTCTCCGCCGGCGGTCAATCGATCGATCAATCCCTTCGCGAGCAGCTTCGCCTGATCGAGATGCGTCTTCGCGTCCGGACGATCCGCCTCGTACGCCATCGAATAACTGTTGTCGATCACAAGCACGTGCAGCCCCGACCGCTGCGCGAGCATTGCGAAACTCGACCGATCGCATCCCAACGGACGCGCCAACGCCAATCCCAGCAGAAACAGCAGCGCACACCGCGTCGCCAGCAGCAACCATTGTTCGAACTTCAATCGCCGACGATTCCGCCGCATCGCGCGCAGCAGAAAATCCATGGCCGCCCATTGCACAGTCTTGAACCGCCGACGGTTGAGAATGTGAATAATGATCGGAATCGCCGCGAGCAGAATCCCCGCCGCGAAAAACATCGGCGTGGCGAAGGCGAAGGCGAGGGGGCGGAGAGAGAAACCAGAAGCCAGGAGCCAGAAGCCAGAAGAAGAGAATGTCGGATACTGCTCGACCATCGTCATTCAACCATTACGGCCTGCCTGTCATCCTGAGCGAAGCGAAGGATCTCGATATGGAGCGCGTGTTCCGATTTCGAGATCCTTCGCTGCGCTCAGGATGACGTCGCGTTTCATCTCCGTCCCGCTTCTGGCTCCTGGCTTCTGGCTTCTTGGTCACTTAATGCTCGCTGCTCTCGTCGCCAAAAACTGACTCAACGGAACTTCCAACGAATCTCCACTACTGAACCGCTGAAAATCGATATTCATCCCGCGGCAGATGCGCTTCAGCTCATCGGTGAACATCCGCAACTGTTCGAGATAACCTTCGCGCAGCGCGCGAGGTTCAGTCAAAAGTTCTCCGCGTTCTTCCAGGCCTTTGAACAGAGTCACATCCTCAAAGGGAAACTCGATCTCCGCGGGATCCAAAATCTGAAACACCATCAGCTCGTGCTTCTTGTGCCGGAGATGGCGCAAGCCTTTTTGAATCGATGCTGCGTCGTCGAAGAAATCGCTGATCAGCACGATGAGGCTGCGATGCGTGAGCTTCTCCGCCAGCTGATCGAGAATCCGCCCCGTGTTCGTCTTGTTCCACCGCGGAACCTGTTGCAGCTCGTTGACGACAACTTTCCACTGCCCCGGCGAATTGCTTGGCTTGAAATAGCGCGAGAGCGTCTGATCGAAAATCGCGAGCCCCACCGAATCCTGCTGCTGAATCGCCATGTACGCGAGCGACGCCGCGATCGCCGTCGCGTGGTCGTATTTCGTCCAAGTTGTCGGAGAGGATCGAGAATGGAGGATGGAGGATAGCGCGCGATCCTCTATCTTCGATCCTCCATCCTCTCTGCTCTGCACCGTTCCGAATCCCATCGACTCGCTCGCATCAACGATCAGCAGGAGATGGAGATTCGTCTCTTCCTGATACTGCTTGAGATAAACCTTGTCGCTGCGGCCGAAGACCTTCCAGTCAACGTGCCGGATATCATCGCCCGAGACATACGGCCGATGCTGCGCGAACTCGACCGAGATCCCCTGATACGGCGACCGGTGCATGCCGGTCATCAGTCCTTCGACGATCAGCCGAGCGCGCAGATCCAGCGCCCCAATCCGCGCCAGCGTCCGCGGGTCCAGATACTTTCGATAATCGGCGACGGTTTCGGACATTATTCCTCGTTAGCCCCACCGGTCCTGCGTCGCGAAGTCGTTCTTGGTAATCCACCGCGCGTGCTGATGTGCGCCACGTTTCTCAAATAGACCCACGACCATCGCCCATCGTCCATCGCGACAATGAAATCCGTGCGCCATGCACGAGGCGCGAAAAAGTTATCGGGCTGCGTCACGCGCAAGCGCGAGCCGTCGTTCAAATGCACGGTAAACGGCTGAAACGGCTCTCTTCGCGCGAGATCCCGAATCTCGTCAATGCTCATTCGTTCTCCTATGCCGCCGGCTGATCTCGCAGCACCTTCGCGGCGGCGGTGTCGAGGTGATCGAACTCCTGTCTTGGAATGTGCTCGATCAGCTTGTTCACGATCGAGTCGCTCTTGATCCCTTCCGCTTCCGCGTTGAAGTTCGTCACGATGCGATGGCGGAGCACCGGCAGTGCGACAGCGCGAATGTCTTCCGTGCTCACGTGATAGCGGCCCTTCAGCAGGGCGCGAGCTTTCCCTGCGAGAATCAGGTATTGCGACGCACGCGGTCCCGCGCCCCACGCAACGAAATCGTTGATGAAATCCGGCGTCCCGCCTTCCTGCTTTCTCGTGAGTCTCGTGAAACGTAATGCATAGCGAATGACGTGATCCGCCACCGGTACTTTTCGCACGACCTCCTGTAGTTGCATCACGTCGTCGCCGCTCAGGATCTGGTCGAGGTGCATCGATCGCCCCGCAGTCGTCAGTCGCACGATCTGGAATTCCTCGTCCTCGCTCGGATAGCCGACGTTGATGTTGAACATGAAGCGGTCGAGCTGGGCTTCGGGCAGCGGATACGTGCCTTCTTGCTCGATCGGGTTCTGCGTCGCCAGCACAAAGAACGGCTGCGCGAGATGATGCTGCTTTCCGCCGGCGGTCACCTGATTTTCCTGCATCGCCTCGAGCAGCGCCGCCTGGGTCTTGGGCGGCGTGCGGTTGATCTCGTCCGCGAGAATGACGTTCGCGAAAATCGGCCCTTTGACGAACCGCAGTTGCCGTCCGCCGGTGGTCTTGTCCTCTTCGATGACTTCCGTGCCGGTAATGTCACTCGGCATGAGATCCGGGGTGAACTGAATGCGGTTGAAGGTCAAGCCGAGCGTCTTGGCGAGCGTCGAGATCAACAGCGTCTTCGCCAATCCCGGCACGCCAACGAGCAGCGCGTGACCTTTGCAGAACAGCGCGATCAACAACTCTTCGATCACCGCGTCCTGCCCGACGATCACCTTCCCCAGTTCCGATCGCAGATCGCGATAGGCTTTCTGCAGTTTCTCGACCGCGGCGATTTCGTCCGCCGCGAGGTCACCCTGCGGCTGCGCAACGCCCAATTTCGCTCCCGTTTCCATGAGTGCTCCTATTGTTCATTGATCATTGTTTCATTTGTTCATTTAATAGGCTCGATTGCCCCCGACAATGAACAATGAACAATCCTGAAATGAACAATTCCACTTCGATCGTACCGACAACTCCTTAACTCACAACACAATAATAGACCGCCTATTATCACCAAAGTTGCATGCCCGAATTACCTGAAGTTCAAACCGTCGTCACCACGCTCCGCCCGCGCATCGTCGGGCATCGAATCGCACGCGTGACGCTGCATCGGAATGACATCGTTACGCCCGAGTCGATCGATCTACGTAAACTTTTGACAAACCGCCGCGTGACCGACCTCACGCGACGCGGAAAGCGCATCGTCTTCATGCTCGACGACGCCAATCGTTTCTTCATCCATCTGGGAATGAGTGGACGCCTGACGATCGAAACGGACGACAAACCGATCGAGAAGCACACGCATCTCGTTCTTCAATTGGACGACGAAAAGGAACTTCGATTTCGCGATCCGAGACGATTTGGTGGCGTGTGGTGGCTCGGATCGGAGGATCCGGGTGGGACGATGGGTCCTGAGCCGCTTGAGGTCAAGCTCGATGTGCTGATCGAGAAGCTCAAACGAACGAAACGCGCGATCAAGAATGTCCTGCTCGATCAAACCGTGCTGGCGGGGATCGGAAACATCTACGCCGACGAAGCGTTATTCGAATCCGGCATCCACCCGCTCGCCCGAGCCGACAAACTAAACGGCGAGCAAGCTCACCGGCTACACGCGGCCATCAAGAAAATCCTGCGCCGCGCGATCAAGCACAGAGGCAGCACGTTGCGCGATTATGTCGATGCCGAAGGCGGAAAGGGCAAATTCCAAAAACTCCACCGCGTTTACGATCGCGCGAACGAGCCGTGCCACACGTGCAAAAAGCCGATCAAACGCATCGTCCTCGGCGGCCGCTCGACGCACTTCTGCCCGAATTGTCAGAACAAGCGCAAGTGAACTCCAATCTGCTCACTCCCTTCACGCAGCGCACGCGCGTCATTCTGAGCGCAGCGAAGAATCTCGGGGTTCCAAAGCGATTTCCGAATTCGAGATCCTTCGCTGCGCTCAGGATGACAGTTGCGTAAGCGAGTCCACCTTTGGCGGGGGCATGAATGGGGGAAGGAAAAGCGGAGTGGAGGATGAGAGCCCGAGAGGAGGCGAGGGGAAGAACCTTGGGGCCTTATGGTTCGTCTCCTCGCCTCCTTCTCTCGGTTCCGCGACGAATCAACGATTGTTTTCGACAACAATTTCGTGATGCCACCCCATCGCGCGAGTACGATTCGGCGAGCATGGCCACCACGAATGCTTCCCCGCCCGATCCGCCACCTACGGAAACCCAGCGAATCGCTCTCTGTAAGCTCATGTCAATCGCGTTCTGCGATATCCGGAACAATTCGAACAACGGACCCCAAAGCCGCGCACTGGCAGATGCCATGCATAACCTGCCGCTTGCTCTGCACGGGGGGTATCCCTGGAGTATCGCGTTTCAGCGAGATGCGCTGCAGCGGTTCAAATCCGAATATCCCGATTCGCTCGACTACCCAAAAATGTTCAACGAGATTTTTCCGCTCGGCAGCTGATCGGTACGCCACACTCGTGGCGCAAAAATGATCCACGAAGGACCACGAAGGACACGAAGAGACGCAGCAGCCGCAAATCTTCTTCGTGACCCTTCGTGTCCTTCGTGGACAATGATCCCTCCTACGCCTTCGGCTCAACCGCGTAGTCGTCCGACGTGGTCGTTCCAATTGAGCGCCTCCAGCCGATCTTCGGCACCAACCCGCCGACGTTCCGCCGATAGCTCTCGTACTGCTCACCGTAATGTTCCACGAGGTTCCGCTCCTCGAACGGAATCGCAATGAAGATGTACGCGCTCAGACCCGCGGCGAGGATCAGGTGCGTCAGCGTCATCGTCGGCGTCGCCCACAGGGCGACCAGCCATCCGACGTACAGCGGGTGCCGCACCACGCGATACGCCATCGGCGTGCGGAACGCCAGGTGCGAATAAGCCGTTCCTTTCAGATGCAACCAGACCTGCCGCGTGCCGAACAGATCAAAGTGGTTGATCATCAAGCTCGCCGCCGGCACCAGCAGCCAGCCGAATGCAAAGAGTCCATGAGCGAAGAGGCGCCCGGCGGGATCGGAAATATCCCACACCGATCCGCCCAGCGGACGCCACAAGACCATGAGCAGAATCATCAGGACATTTGAGATCATCACGTATGTGCTGCGCTCGATCGGCTCCGGAACGTACTGCGTCCACCAGCGCTTGAACGTCGGCCGGGCCATCACCGAATGCTGCACGCCGAACAGCGCGATCAGCCCGAGATCCACGAACACCGCCGTCCAGAACGGCCCCTCGCGCGGGCCGTCGATCGTCGGCAAAAAGCCGAACGAGAAGTTCCCGACAAACGCGGCCATCCACGCATACACGCCTAAAAACATCACGTGAGCCGCCACGCCGTACATGAAGAACAATTTCCGCTGCATTGCTGTGCTCCTGTTTTTCCTGCCCCACATTGACCGAGGGAAAATAGGAGGCGCTTACGCACCGGGCCAGTTAACTTGTGGTAAACTTGCGGTTAACTACGGGTCAACCTCAGCATCAGAGTCTACGATGAGTTCAACGTGACATGGCCTTTCAGGCCATGCGCACGGCCTGGAAGGCCGTGTCACGTTGAAAGCACATTCGCTCACATAGAATCACACATGCCCACGACCACACGACAACGCCTCATCGACTCGGCCCGCGCGCGGTTTTACAACGAAGGTTTTCGCAACGTCGGCATCGACACCATTTACGGCGACGTCGGAATCAGCAAGCCGGCGTTCTACAAACATTTTGAGAGCAAAGACGCGCTGATGGTCGCGGTGCTCGAAGACGTCGGACGGTTCATCGAACAGCGCTTCCGCGCAATGGTCGCCGAGCGCGGCGGACCGACCGCAGTCGGACAACTCCGCGCCATCATCGACGTCGTGCAGCTCTTCATCGAAGGCGACGACTTTCACGGCTGTTTCTTCGTGAAGGCCGCCATGGAATTCCCCCTTCCCCATGACCCGGTGCATCTGCTCGCCGAGCGACACAAGCGCGCGATGGAAGAATTCATCGCGACGTTGGGAGAACAAGCCGGCGCCAAAGACCCCAAATCGATGGCCGAAGAATTCTGCCTCCTTCTCGAAGGCTGTTACGTGACGCGAAGCGTGACGAACAATCCGAAGACGATCGAAATCGCGCGCCGCATGGTCAATCAACTCCTCGATCGGCATTTGCCCTGATTTGCGCAACACCATGCAGCGGTTAAAACCCGTGCTACGAGAAGAACGCGTCGGCCACCTTCAAGGCCGTCCGAGAGCGAAGCGCGACTCGACTGAGCTCGTCGAAGTCCGGGCGGCATCGCGACGCGCGAGCGCAACCCCCGAACAAATGCCGCCCGCCGCTAAAGCTCTGGGACGGCCGTGAAGGCCTCTAAAGCCTTTTCAAAATTCGCAAAAAACGCCCATTTTTCCGCCGACTTTCGCACTTCCGCCTGCTACCCTTCCGTGTGACACGGACGCCCTCGTCCGTGCCGTCGCGCGAGCGCGTTCGCCGCTCGCCAGTTTCGCACATGTCACAATTTCCATCCGAAAGGAGCATGTCATGGCAGCTCGCTATCGAGACTCTCGGAGAAAAGAAGAAGGCGCTGGCGTCAACCGATGTTCCAGCCAATGTTCCACCGAAAAATGCAAAACGAACCCACCGCAATCCGAAGGTTCGACCCCGTCGTGACTTGCGCGCCGGATCCTCTTTGGTTTACGCCCCCGCCGGCGCCTCGGTACACTGCGGCGCGTGCCCCGGAGCGAACCTAGCGAGCACATCCACGCTGGTCGTCCACTTCCAACGCTCGATCCCATGATGCCGACCCGCGCCATCACCTGGCGGTCCGTCTTCATCGGCCTCGCCGGTGTGGTCCTGATCTGCGCGCTCACGCCGTACAACGACTACGCGCTGAACAACACCTTCCTCGTCGGCAACAACCTGCCGCTGGGCGCCGTGATGCTCGCATTCCTCTTCGCGCTGCTCGTCAACGGGCCGTTGTCGAGATGGAAGCCACATCGCGCGTTCACATCCGGCGAGATGGCGGTCGCGTTCTCGATGATGCTTGTCAGTTGCACGCTTCCGAGCAGCGGGCTCATGCGCTACCTGCCTGGGTCGCTCATCATCCCATTTCGTGATGCCGGTGAAAGCCAGGAGTTTCGCGCACTGCTCGAGCAGTGGAATCTGCCGCATTGGTTGTTTCCACGATTTTCGGGCAATACCCCGCGCGAGTGGGTGACCGATCCGGTGATAACGGGATTCATCGGCCGATGGACCGGTCCCGGCGCGCCACCCTATTTCGCATGGGTCGTGCCGATCCTCGCGTGGGGCGCTTTTCTCGCGGCGCTTTACGGCGCACTGATGTGCATCGTCGTGATCGTCCGCCGGCAATGGTTCGAGAACGAGCGCCTCGCGTTCCCGCTTGCACAGATCGAGTTCGCACTCATCGATGCGCCGAAAAAGGGCAATTGGTTCAACGAGATCCTGCGGCAACGCGTCTTCTGGATCGCATTTTTCGCGGTTTTTCTGCTGCACGCGTGGAACGGAATGGCCCGCTACGACCCGAAACATTTCGTGCACATCCCGGTGAGCTACGATCTGTGGAGCCTCTTCAGCGAACCGCCGTGGGCGTACGTGGACACGAAGATCAAGGATTCCGCGATCTTCTTCACCGCCGTCGGCGCCGCGTATTTCCTGCCGTCGTCGATCGCATTCAGCCTATGGTTTTTCTACATCCTCTGGAACGGCGAGCGCGTGGTGCTGGGGTTGTTTTATGGTGACCCCACACCGTACGGTCAACCCGACGAACACTTCGGCGCGGTGATCGCCTTCGCCCTGTCGATCTTCTGGATCGGCCGAAAGCATTTCGGCATGGTGATCCGGCAAGCCTTCCGTGGCGAACGCGCCGATGAGCCCCGCGGACGGTATCTCTCATATCGCTTCGCCTTCTGGGGGCTCGTCGCATGCATCGTTGTAATGGTGGGCTTCCTGATGCTCGCCGGTTGCCAGATCCACGCCGCCGTCGTCACGATCCTATTATTGCTTCTGCTATTTTTGGTCCTGACGCGCATCATCGCCGAGGCGGGTTTAGTTCACGGTCAGCTGCGTGTCGCCCTGATCGAACCATGGCGGATGTTCTCCGGCGCCGGCTGGGGAATGGCGATCAACACGAAGTCGTTTTTCCTGTGCCACATGCTCCAAACGGTCCATTTCGACATGCGCGAGACGATGCCGGTGTACGCCTCACACGGGCTGAAACTCACCGATGAAGCAGTGTTTAAGGAGGGTTCAGGGTTCGTGGTTCAGGGTTCAGTAGAAGAAAAGGCCTCTGCCACTGAACCCCGAACCCTGAACCCCGAACCCTCCGAGCGCTCGACCGGTCGCCGCATCGTCGCCCTTCTCGCTCTCTCACTCCTCGTCGGGTACTTCACGAGTTTCTCGAGCATGCTCTGGACCGAATACCACTACGCCTCGACGCGCGACATCTCCGCCCGCACGCCGATCAACGAATGGGGCGCGCAGACCAACCCCGGCTATCTCTCCAGCGCCACCGTGCAATACAAGCGGCAAACCTTTTACAGCCCCACCAGCGTCGCGGGGCATTGGACATTCGGGTTCTGCTTCACACTCCTGTTGGCTTTTCTACGATTGCGCTTTACGTGGTGGCCGCTGCATCCGATCGGGTACTTGATGCTCGACACCTTCCCCGCCGCCCAGCTCTGGTTCAGCATCTTCTTAGGTTGGCTCGCGAAGCTGCTCATCGTCCGATTCGGCGGATCCCGCGCCTACGCCGCCGCGAAACCGTTCTTCATCGGCCTGATCGTAGGCGAATCCGCCGCCGCGGGGTTCTGGCTCGTCAGCGGGATCGTGATGAACTGGTTGAACGTCCCTTACAACCCGATCAACATCATGCCGGGGTGAGGAGGTACAACTGGTGAAAAGGTGCGGAGCAGTTAGGTGGACATCCCGCGGTGCCAACGCTGGAGCCCGATTACTTCGAGCTCGGCGCGCAGGCGGCGCTCGTTGCGGCTGTAGGCGATTTCTTTCCATGGCCGCAACATCCTCCAGCGCATGAGACATGCCCCCTTCAGCGTGGTGCGGTAGACGTAGTTCGGGGCATCATGCCAGTAATAACCGGCCGCGACCTGGCGATGCATCGATTTGCGGTTGTCCTCGATCACATGAGCGAGCGCCGCGCCCGGCTCGGGCAACACCGCACGGCGCGCGTCTTTTAACCGTGCGACGCGCGCGCGGTGTAGCTGAAGTAGAAGGTTCGGTGGTTTAACCCCTGGCCAGTCGACCAGATCCATTTTCGGATCCGGAACCAGCACGGGGCGATGGATTGAATCGCTCGTGATGATCGAGGTGCCGTCGTCGAACTCGCTTGCAAGTTGGCAAACCGTCGTGATCTGCGGCCCGCGCGGCGATTGAATTCGCACCACGTGAACAATCGCGATCATCTGCTCCGCGGGCGAAAGCCAGATCGACTGAAACAGTTCTGTATTGGGCTGGTGATTGTTGCAGCGCGCGTGCGAGGCTGCGCTGAAGCCGGCGCTTGCAAGCATCTGTGCGATCGCGTTGACTCGCTCCTTCGCCGTCTCAGGAAAATCATCGAGCGAAATGTCGGCAAAGGTCAGATCTGCCTTCACCGGCGATCCGCGCGATCGCAGTGGACCAATGATGTAGAGCCGAAGCGGGCGATATCCGAAGAGTACCACGAACACAGCGGCGAAGATGATCGACCACAGCATCGGCGGACGGTTCGTCACCGCGAGGATCATCGCTTGTCCCCCACCTACCGGTCCTTTCAGGCGGCGACAATCTTGCCTTCGGGCTTTTCTTCGGCCTTCGTCGCGCTTTCGTGGATCTGACCGTCTTTGCCGACCTGGTCGAACTTCACCGCGACGCGCTTGCTCACGCCTTGTTCTTGCATCGTCACGCCGTACAGCACGTCCGCGATCTGCATCGTGCGCTTGTGGTGGGTGATGATGATGAACTGGCTCTGCGTGAGGAACTCCTGCACGATCATGCCGAAGCGCTGGTTGTTCGCTTCGTCGAGCGGCGCGTCCACTTCGTCGAGGATGCAGAATGGGCTCGGCTTGCTCTTGAAGATGCTCATCAGGAGCGAGATGCAGGTCATCGCTTTTTCGCCGCCGCTCAGTTGCGAGATGCTCACCGGCTGTTTCCCTGGCGGGCGGGCGATCACTTCGATGCCGGCTTCGAGCGGATCGAGCGTGCGCTTGCGGATCTCGGTGACAGTCTGGCCGTCCTCGGTCTGCACTTTCACTTTTTCTTCCAGCTCGGTCTCGAGGAAGATGTCGGCCTTACCTCCGCCGAAGATCTTGCGGAACATGCCTTGGAAGTGCTCGCGCACGGCGTTGAAGGTCTGCTCGAAGCGCACCGAGCTTTCGCGATTGATCGTGTCGATCAGCTCTTCGAGCTGCTTCTTCGAATCGGTGAGATCCGTGAACTGTTGGCGGAGGAACTGGGCGCGCGGCTCGAGCTCTTCGAGCTCGCCGAGCGAATCGAGGTTGACGTTGCCGAGCCGCTGGATCTTCTCGCGCAGCTCCTTGATCTCTTCCGCGACCGCGTCCCAATCCGTATCGCCGGGATCGTACGCCTGACCGTCCGCGGTCGCTTCGGCGTACTTCGCGGGGACGTCGAGCTGCAGCTCTTCGAGCGTGCGCTGGACGAGCGTCTCGAGACGAACGGTGAGCTGGCCGATCTCGAGCTGCACGTTGTGCAGCTTGTGTTCGAGCTCGGCGTGTTCGGCGCGAAGCGACTCGACCTGTCCGGTGAGGTTCTTGAGTTCTTCTCCCTGCTGCTGAAGCAGCCGGGCCTTGGATTCGGTCTCTTCGGTCAGCTCGGTTTGACGCTGCACGAGACCGGCTTCGTTGCGCTTCGCTTCGTCGAGCTCGGCTTCGACCGATTCGCGTCGAGCGGCGACCGACTGAGCGGATTTCACGATGCGATCGATCTGCTGAGTCAGCTCGGCCTTCGCCGCTGTTTGGCGCTGCACCTGTTGCTGGCTCGCGAGTTGTTTCTCCTGAACTTGACCGAGCGAGACGCGAGCGGTCGTCAGCTCTTCGTTCCAGTGCTTTATGTCTTCGGCGAGCTGGTCGTGCTGGGCGGACATCTCTTCGATCGACTGCTGGCGCGAGACCTGGTCGCCTTCGAGCGTCTGACGTTGCTCGGTGAGGCGCGTGTCTTCATCGGTGAGACGGCCGACCTGATCGAGCAGGCCTTGCAGTTCGCGATCGAGGAGCGGTTGCTCGCGGTTGAGCAGGCCGAGACGATCGGTCGTCTGCGAGATCTGACTGGTGAGCTCGACCTTCTGCGTGTTGGATTGGTAGATCGCGTTGCGGAGCGCGTTCTCTTCTTCCGCGAGCGCCTTCGCGCTCGCGTTGCCGTGACTGAGTTGTTCGGTGAGCGACGCGATGCGCACGTCGACTTCCTGGACCTGCGCGTCGATCGCTTCGAGCTCGGAACGTCGCGAGAGCAGGCCCATCGCGGCGGTGAGCGGGCCGGCGCGGAGCGTGCCATCGGCTTCGAGGACTTCGCCATGCAGTGTGACGTAACGCCAATCGGTTGGGCCATTCTTGTGGAGTTCAGCCGCATCGGTGAGCGAATCCACGACGGCGGTCCGACCGAGAAGGTGTTTCGCGAGGGCGGCGTATTGCGGTTCGACGCGGATGAGGTCGCTCGCGATGCGGATGCGTTGACTGTGCCGTTGCCAGTCATACGGCGCCTCCGTGACACGGCCTTTCAGGCCGTGCTCTTCGGCTTCGATCGAGAGCAGACCTTCCGGCGCGGCCTGCACGGGCTGAAAGCCCGTGTCACGACCGCAGGTGCTCAGTTCATCGAGGGCGAGGATGTTGACTCGACCCTCGAGGTCTTCGAGGGCTTCGCGCGCGGCTTGAGCCGAAGCGGAGTCCTGGGCGACGAGCCACTGGTCGCGGCCATCGAGGGCGGCTTCGATCACGTGGGCGTGCTCGACATCGACTCTCAGGATGTCGGCGACGAGGCCGACGATGAAGCTGAAGCTCTGTTCGCGCTGGCGGAGGACGGACTTCACGCCTTCGCTCACGCCTTCTCTTCGCGCTTCGAGATCTTTGAGCAGCTTCTGTCGGGAGATGAGACCCGAGCGATGTTCCTTCGCGGCGCCGAGTTGTTCGCCGATCGAGGCGATCTGCTTGCCAAGGTTCGCGGATTCGTTTCGCTTGTCGGTCAGCTGGATCTGTTCCTGCTCGATTCGCGCGACGATCTCCTGCAGCTTCTGCTGAAGCTCGCTGCGCTTCGCGTCGATCTGCGCGATCTCATCGACGACGACGCGGCGGCGATCCGCCAGGCGCGTTTGCTGCTGCTGGATGTTTTTCTGTTCGATCTCGATCGACGCGAGTCGGCTGTTGACCTGTGCGAGCTTGCGCATGAGGTCGAGGATCGCGGACTTGTTCTGCTCGATCTGCTGGGCGAGCGCGTTGAGCTGAAGCTGCCCGTCGCGAAAGGCCTGCTGCCGCTGTTCGATCGTCTGGCGCTTTTCGTTCAGCTCGTTGGTGAGGGTTTCGAGATTCGTTTGCTCCGTCTCCAAAGACGCGCAGACCTCCGCAGACCGTTGCTCTGCGGCTACTCGGTCAGCTTCGAACGCTTCGAGTTGATCCGCGATCTGCTGAAGCTGCTGAGTCGCATATTGCTGAGCTTGTTGCGCCGACTGCATCTGGGCGCGAGCCTGCACGAGCTCGTATTCCAGCCGCTGCTTGGTCTGCGAGAGCGCGTCGAAATTCTCCCGCTTCTCGGCCAGAGCGTTCTGCGATCGCTGGAGATTCCCGCTGGCGTCATCGAGGCGGAACTGGAAGTCGTCGCGCTGGCTTTCGAGGTTCGTCAGCTGCTGCTTCTGCGTGTGATATTCCTGAAGCGAATACGTGAGGCGCAGCTCGCCGAGCCGAACGGAATATTCCTGGTACGTTCGCGCGCGGCCGGCCTGGATCTTGACGCTGCGCAGGCGCTTCTCGACTTCTTCGACGATGTCGTTGAGGCGCGTAAGATTGACATCGACCTTCTCAAGCTTGCGCTGGGCTTCTTTCTTTTTGACCTTGTACTTCGAGATGCCGGCGGCCTCTTCAAAGATGAGGCGTCGCTCGGCCGGGTTGGATTCGAGCATCGCCGCGACGCGGCCCTGCTCGATCACGCTGTAGGCATCGACGCCCACGCCGGTGTCGAGGAACAGCTCGCGAATGTCTTTCAATCGCGAGGCGGTATTGTTGAGGTGATATTCGCTGGTGCCGTCGCGGAAGAGACGGCGGCCGACGGCGACTTCATCGACATCCATGTTGAGATGCCGCGAGCCATCTTCGCGCTTGGGGTTCTCGAAGACGAGGACCACTTCGGCCATGCCGGCCGGCTTGCGCCCGCCGGAGCCGTTGAAGATGACGTCGAGCATCGCCTCGCCGCGCAGGGATTTCGCGCTCTGCTCGCCGAGCACCCACTTGAATCCGTCGACGACGTTGCTCTTGCCGCAGCCGTTGGGCCCGACAATGCCGGTGATCGGGGAATCGAACACGAACTCAGTTCGATCCGCGAAGCTCTTGAAGCCGTGAAGGATGAGTTTTTTCAAACGCATGATGGGACGGTCCTCCATGACCATCGTGTGGAATTATTCATTGATTCATTTCTTCATTTCTTCATTAAAGGCCGCGTCCGGCGGCTCTTCCAAAATGAACAAATGAACAATCAACAATGAACAAATCCACTCTACTTCTGCACCGGCGCCGACGCCTTAGCGTCGCTCTTGAGATCCGGGATGACCGCGCCGATCTGGGTCGGGTTGTCCGACTGTGGGCGCGTCTGGTCCGGGATCACCGGTGCGTTGTAAATCGCATTTTCAAAGCCCTGAATGTCCTGCAACATGAACGGCACCGACGCGAGCTGATCACCCATCGGCGCGACGAGCTTTCGGCTGTCGGCGATGGACTGCATGATCGCGACGATGTCGCCATACGCGAAGTTAAACGCCTTCTCTCCCTCGGCGCCTTCGCCGCCCAAACGAGCGATGATCTCGGCGGCGTCGGGATGCGACAGCACGCGAATCGGCTGCAGCATCGGAGCGCCCGGGATCACCTGAATAGGACGATAATACAACGTGACGTTCTTGTCACCCGGATTACTCGAAATGCTGAAGCGATCGTCCATCGTGAGGAAGGAGATCGGCAGCTCGATCGACGGCTTGTTGCCGATGACCGCGATGCGCGGGATTCCGCGGCGCGAGGCGTAAATGAGCGGCGGCGCGTTGCACGGCACGATGTCGAGGACGAACTTGTTCTCGCCGATCACGCGCGAGTAAATCGAGCGATCGTTGTTCCGCGCGAGCACGCGATACGCTTCGATGCGGACGGTGTTTTCGTCGGCGTCGAGCAGCTTGCGGAGGTTTTCGTTGATCGATGGCGTGTTCGGAAGTTGGCCGAGCACCTGCACCGCATCGACGCGGAACTTGTGGTGCGGCGTGCGGGCCATGGTGACGAGCGCTTCCTGCGCCGCGGGGTCACCAATGAACGCAGCCGCCCGCGCCGCGGCGAACGCGACGTCCTGGTCGGCATTAGACATCAGCGGCGTGATGAACGGCAGCGCGTCGGCGCCGAGTCCTTCCCAGCACAAACTGATGTCTTTGAGATACGCGCCGGGCTTCACGGCTTCGTCCGCGAGCATCTTGGCGCGCACCTGCGTGACGGCCGGCGTCGGGTCGAGGTAGAGGTGCGTGACCACGCCCGCGAAATGCTGCCAGTCGGTGCCGTATTGCTCCGGCACGAGCACATCAACCAGACCTTCGTCGCGCGCGGATGCGATCTTGTCCGTGGCGTACGCTTTGAGGTTCGCGAAGCGTGCATCGACGCGGAACTGGATCGTGCGGGCGAGGCTGCGCTGTGGTACGCGCAGGTGGAGGAACAGGGGACGGTCTTCATTGACGATTCCGCCGTCCATCACCCAGCCGAAGCGGAGGCTGTTGTTGACGGCGGACGACGGGCCGGTTGTGGGCGCGGCCGCGGCGTAGGTCGGGTTCACAAAGATATTGCCTTCGGCGAGTCCACTGACTTTGGGCTCATACTCAGGCGCTTGCGGGAGCGCGCCATTCACCTTCAAATCGGCGCGGTAGAGGATGCCGGCGGCGAGGCTTCGCGTGCTGGTTCCGTCGAGCGCGGAGACCTGCACGTCCATCCTCGTATCCTTCCGCGCGCCCGGAGGGATGAACGCGTCAACCCGGACGATCGCAATTCGCGGATCGCGCAGCATCTTCTCCGGCTGCATGTTCGAGTATTCTTCGCGCAGCTTGCTGCCAAACCCGCGGGTCACCATCTTCTTGACCATGTAATCGCGGACGGGCGTGGGGACGTACGTGTTATCGCCGCCGCCATTGGGGAGATAGACCAGGCCATACCCGCTGATGGGATAGGGCTCGGTGTTCTCAAGATTGCAAACCTGGTAGATGGTGCCCTCGAGGAACTTTGGCACCGGTCGAAGCCCGAGCGTCGTGTACCGCGGCTGGGTGGCCTTCGGTTTTTCCTCTCGGCATCCGGTGAAGAGGATGACAGAAAGCACAAGCGCAGCGAGGGCGAGGAAGGACCGGAGAGCGGGGTGTCGATCGGCAAGATGCATGTCAGGGCCTCCAGTGATTATCGGACGATGCAGGCGAGAAACATAAGGAAGCTGCGGGAGGGCGAGGCTCCTGTCGAGCCGATTGCCCTTACTCACACGCGGCTCGGCAGGAGCCTCGCCCTCCCCAAATCATTCGTCTTTCGTAATGGCAACCCGCGCTTTGGGCTTGCGTCGCGGCGCTGCCGCGGGTTCGCCACCATTCCCGTTTTCCCCGGGCGCATGCGCGGGATTCGGCTCGGTCGGAGGTTCGAGGAACAGCCTTCCCTGGCCGCGTGCCTCGTACCGCTGGGCGTCGATCACCGCCTGCGCTTCATCCACAAGTTCTTCCAGCGTCTTGAATTGGCGATAAACGCTCGCAAAGCGAACGTATGCCACCTGATCCACCCGACGCAGCTTTTCCGCCACGAGTTGGCCAATGAACGCCGTCGGCACTTCGCGATCGTGGCTCTTGAAAGTTTCTTCTTCTACTTCGTCCGCAATCCGCAGGAGTTCGCTTGCGGGGACGGGTCGCTTGAAGCAGGCTCGCTCCAGCCCGGTCGTAATCTTGTTGCGGTCCCACGGAATCCGCCGGCCGTCCTTCTTTACGACGATCAGGCGGATTGGATCTTCAATTCGTTCGTAGGTCGTGAATCGCTTGGAGCAATTGAGGCATTCCCGCCGCCGACGGATCGATCGGCCGCCCTCGCAGGTGCGCGAGTCGATCACCTTCAGGCTCTCTTTGTCTGCATCGCAGAACGGGCACCGCATGAAGGGGTGAAGGTACCGATTTATGGGCGAAAACGCAAAATGTGGGGGAATCGACAATCCCAGCCCCAATTGCGGGGCTACACAAGGAGCGGATACCGGACCGATACAGAACACAAGAAGGCGCTGCGCGCCGATCGCCAGGAGTCATTTATCCCGTCCGTTCGCAATAAGCCTCGGTCGACAGACCTGACGGGGATGCTTTTCCCCCGCAAGCGCGTCCGCTTCGCGGCGACGGGATTGCTGATCGTCTGCGTCGCTCTTTCGGCAGTCTCGTTCGTCACGAGCAAGGACGGAAAGACACTGTTTGGGCCGGCCCTCGGCGCCGACTTCGCGGGGTTCTATGTCGTTGGTGAGATTTACAACCAATATGGGCCATCGCGCGTTTATGACCTCGAACTGCAGGCGAAGCTGTATCACGAACTTTTGCCCCACGAGCCAACGAGCGCGAGCCTGCCGTACGCACATCATCCGCTGCTCGTTCCGGGTCTGGCAGAGCTTGCGAAGCTGAGCTATCCGCAGGCGTATCTCACGTGGATGATCTTGTCGCTCGGGCTGTTCGGCATCGGCGTCGCGCTGCTGCTGGGCGCCTGTCCGACACTGAAGGAATCCGACTGGCTCACCCCGACGCTGCTCGCCTTTTCATTCGAGCCGTTCATCATGGAGTGCTGGCACGGCGGACAGATCGCCGTGATCGGCTTTCTCGCCTTGAGCGCCGCCTTCTGGTGCCTCCGCCGCGAGCGAACGCTCTGTGCCGGACTCGCCCTGTCCCTCCTGATCTATAAGCCGACGCTGCTCGTCATCATCCTGCCGATGCTGCTCTTCATGCGGCAGTGGCGAACGCTGGTCGGCTTCGTCATCGGTGCGAGCTATCTGCAGCTGCTCGCGATGGTGATTCTCACACCGCAGACGACGCTCGATCATCTCCACCTGTTGCTGGGTTACGCGCAGCGAACCACCGGCAGCGGCGTGTTCTTTCAGACGTCGAAGTACGTCGACTTCAACTCATTCGTAAAACTGCTGCTCCCGGGAAGCCCAATCGCGCCGATGGTGCTCGGGGCGCTGATGGGCCTCTCCGCCCTGCTGCTCGGCCGAGTGGTCTCGAAAGTCGATGGTGAAGCCGACCGATCGCTCCTACTCGCGACCGCGGTCTCGTGGACGATGGTGCTAAACCTCTACATCGCTTTATACGACACGATCTGCATCGTCCCCGCGATGTTCGTCACGGCCGAGTATCTCCTTCGGCGCGACCGAAGCCTCTCAAAAGCATTCCGCCTCTGCCTCGCCGCGGTGTACATCACGCCGTGCATCACGCCATTCGTTGCGCGATACGCCGGACTGCAGATCTACACCGTCGCCCTCGCAGGAATCGCTGTGTATCTCGTCCTTCAGCTTCTTCCGAAGCGCGTCACCACCGAATCACTTGCGGCAATGGTTGCGCAGGCGTAACTAGCTGTTGCGATGAGAACAAAAGGCAGAAAAGTTCAGGCGAGCCGCGTGAGAACGCCCCGAAAAGCTCGTCGTAAGAAGTGGACCACGCACCAGCTTTTCCGCAGCGTGAGCACTCATCGGTGTGGGGAATATCCTTGGGGAGAGCCTGTTGGTAAGGAGCGGGACGCGTTGTAGTCCGCTTGCGATTTCGCAGATCGGATACGTGATGATCTGCGAAACCACAAACAAACCACTTGAAGATTCGCAATACATTCATCGCGACTTGCCGCTGCACGGGCTCGCCCCTAACCTTCCCTCACGATGGTCGAAAAATCGTTCCT
>JAICIO010000056.1 GCA_025924315.1 Phycisphaerae bacterium | reverse complement strand
CTGCACGTGCACGACGTCGATTTCGTCTACTGGCTCTGCGGCATGCCCAAAGCCGTCCTCAGCCGCGGATACAAAGGCCACACCGGCGAGATCGATCACGTCTTCACGCAGTACCTCTACGACGACGTCCCGATGGTGACGGCCGAGGGTGGCTGGGCGATGGCCGACAAATTCCCCTTCGCGATGGTCTACACCGCCAACTTCGAGCGCGCGACGATCGTCAGCGATTCCTCCCAACAACCCATGCTCAAGCTCTTCCACAACGGCGAGCTCACCACACCCGAGACGCAACAAGGCATGGGCTACGAGCACGAGCTTCGCTACTTCATCGATTGCATCAAAACCAACCAACGCCCCACCACCGCCACCGCAAGCGATGGCGCCGCGACGTTCAAGATCGTCGCCGCGGAAAACGAAAGCATCCGCACCGGAAAGATTGTCCCCCTCCTGTAGACGGCGTCGCCGACCGTATTTGCATGTCATTCCAAAGTGCTGATCGCGATAAGGATAAAGACGCCCAAAGCAGCAGCCCAAACGATGGGCGCCACGATGCCGATGCCGGCGAGCAAGCGCCCCTTGCGAAGCACGGCAAACACGTAGCGCGTGACGATCGCAAGCACGAGCGCCGCGCCGAGCACGCCGCAGAGAATCAAGTATGTGGTTGGCGAGACGACGTCGAATGTGATGTAGAACCAAGGTCTGCGCTCGGCGAATGCGACGGCGGCAAACGCGACAGGGCCGCTGATCAGGCCGACAAGCATCGAGATTACCGGCAGCATGCTGTCGGATGGCGTGGGCGGTAAATAGTAGAGTCTCGGCGCCATAAGGTGAAAACCCACCCCTCGCGATCTAGTGCGGCGTGGGGAGCATCACAAAGTTGGAGTAATGAGACCGTCGACCAGCGTATGTCAGGCAACGTCGATGCTAAAAATCTGCCGGACATCGGGCCGCGTCAATACGCGATACTCCCAAAGGGCGACGGCGAAAACAATCGCAGAAATGATCACGCCCATCGCCTTCGATGCATGGCCCACCTTTTGGCCGAACACGTTGAAGTCAAGCGGATGATTCGCTGCAAGAATTAGCAATGCCATGAGAGCCACGCCGATAAGTGCGATCCAGATGAAGACCAGCGCGCACGTTCGCCAGCCTCGGCTGAGACGGAGCAAGCCCGGGCCGATGAACGATCCCAGCACGCCAAAGTTGATGTTGATCTCCCTGTGCATCAACGAGACAACAACCTCGATCGCAGCGAAAACGCCCCCCACAATGAAGAGAACGGCGACAACGATGAGTGATGTCGGAAGTTTACGTTGGTTCATGGTCACGAGGAACTACAACACTGCTTAGTGGGCCGGTCCGCTCCGTCGTCGCGCCGCTTGCGCAGCCGCCATCCGATCGGCTTCGTCTTTGGGAAGCGCAATCGATGCTGCCCGCCGCCGATGCTCGCTCATTTCCTGTTCGGTGAACTTTCGACCGGCACGGCGCTCGAGCAAGGGGAGAAGGTCATCGATCGGGGGGACGGTAACAATAACCCAACCTTCAGGATTCGGACGCGCAGCAAGGTCTGCGAACATGCCCACTTCATACTTGCGTAATGATTCGCTCGGTGATGCCATCCGGCTGAGGCCAAGTAACTAGCAATGAACCTGACCCGTTGGTCGAGTATATCCGCGCATCCCTTGCCGGCTCAACAGCCACGTAGGGTGGGGTCCACCCCACCAATTACCCGACAGAAATCGGTGGGTGAACCCCACGCTACTCGACTCAGTGCGGCGTGGGCAGAATGTCGCCGCCATTTTTGCTGGCAACCCAGACGTACCAGACGATCGCAAGCGCTCCGACAGCGAAGAACACCAACAGCGGTGCGCTTATGGCGGCAAGCAGGACGCGGCGTTTCGGCCGGTCCTCGTTGTAGGCATACAGGGCGAGTATGAATCCTGCGAAACCGGAGATGAACCATGCGATTGGAACAAAGAAGGACATAGCTGGATTACGATTTCTTTCACTTGCCGGGCCAGATGCAAGGAACACTGGCTCGAAGAATCGTCATGAAGACCCGGTCAAGTGCAAGGTTTGTTAACCGCGGGCTAGTTGCTCGGCTGTGCCAGGCACTGCGGGCCCACAGTTGGGGGGCAAGGCGGCGACGACTATGGCCACCGCTTCCGCCGCGTTACCACGTCCGAGCGGCTCGTCAGAGTAGCTCCTCACTTCAAATTCATCGCGGCCGAGTGGAACGACATGAGGTATGTCGCGCGTAAACGGATACCCCGTGCATCGGCTGAAGCAAAACGAGACTAGACTCGTGAACGGAAAGAGTTGCCTGAGCTTGGGCTCCGCGGCGGCGGCGCTGATGAAGGCCTTCATTTCGGGTCTCTCGTCGGCAGAGGCCAGATACGCTTGCCAACGCATTTCCACTTCTTCGCCGCGCTCATACGTGGCGGCCGATGGGTGAACCTGCACAAAGCGAAAGGCGCTCGTCAGCTCGCCGGTCGAGCAGCCTGACGCAATCCATTTGTCGATCGACCGGGCGACTTCGACGATGTCGGGCGTCGCTCCGTTCGCGAGGCACACGCCGCGATTCCATAGGTCGAAGGAGAACATGCGGGTTTCGGTATCAATGTAGATTTGCGAGAACCGGCAGCCCGACTCAACGCGCGCGTACACGATAAAACCAGCCGACTTCTCGGGCCCCGAAACAGACAGCGAAGACCCGATCTTGCGCAAAGCCGCTTGAAGAGCATGCGCCAGCCCGCCCTGCTCGATCAGGTCGGGATACAGCTCAGGGATTTGCTTCGCAACTTCCATATCTCGGAGAGAGCCGAGTATATCCGCGCATCTCTCGTGGGCTCAAACAGAAGGTCTTCGCCGCTCACCACACCCCCGGTACGAGGCGGTGGCGAACGCGGTCTGTGTACGCGGGGTAGCCGGGGACATTCGCGCACAGGACGCGCTCTTCTACGCTGATGCGGATGGCGAGCGTGAGGATGGGGACGAGGGCGCAGAGCACGCCGAGCGTTGAGCCGAGCCAGAGCGGGATGCCGGTCACGGCGATGCACAGGCCGGCGTACATCGGGTGGCGGACGATGCTGTACACGCCGGCGTCGACGACGCGGTGGCCGCGCTCGGGTTGGTGGCGGACGACGCGGACGGCGAAGGCGTTGGTCTCGAGCGATTTGTGAACGAGCGCGGAGCCGAAGGCGGCGAGCGCGAGGCCGACCCATGCGAGCGCCGCGGGCGGGGCCGGCCATAGATGCCAGCGCGCAGCGTCGGCGGAGGAGACGATGAGCATCGCCGTGTAGCTAATGGTCCACGCGAGGATGAGCACGGTGTCGGCGAAGGGCCGGCCCGGCTGCCGCCCCACCCGCGCCCGCTCCCGGAGGAGATCGGGATGGGCGCGCACGATGCGCAGCGTGCCGATGACGTCAACGACGAGAAGCACGCCGATCAGCACCCACCCGCGCCCCCAACCCCAGGCGTGCCAGTTCCAACCGCGAGCGGGGATGATCACGGCGACGGCGAAGCCGAGCGTGGTGAGGAGTGTGTTGAGCAGCGGGCGGGCGATGCGGGATGCCATTGGGGGAGTGGAGGGAGGTTCGGTCTCGATGAGTGGCGTTTGCAGAGAAGAATCTGCAGTCGGTGTGGGCATGGGAGAGCGGTCACGGCAACCAAAACCAACCGCGGCAGAACGCGCCTGTGGCTGCGGTGACGCAGTTGATTGAACGCCTTCCTTCGATCAGTGCGCGCTTCGGGAACAAGATCGGAAGCCACGGTGTGCGAAAGCGGCTCTTCTCGAACCGCATCTTGGCCATCTCCTCGGTGATTCGATTGCCCTCGGGACCATCACCAATCGCGTGAAGAAAGCGTTGTCCGGCAGAGGTGCGAACGCTCCATGCGACATGACAGCCCTCGTCGAACGCGATCTTCATCCAGGCCATGAAGGGGGCCTCCGGGCGAACCTATACCACGAGCCGGTTAGTCGGGTCGAGTATATCCGTGTATCTCTTGTCGGCTCAACAGGTTTGCGGTCCTGAAGCATAGCCGAGGCGGCGGCGCTACATGGTTTCTTGATTCAGCATCCGGTTTCGAGGACACTTCGCGGCCCAATTTTATATACGGAAGGAAGCACAATTATGGCCTCTTACGATCCTGATCCCAAGATGAAATTCAGCTTTGGCCTGTGGACGGTGGGCAATCCCGGGCGTGATCCGTTTGGGCTGCCGACACGCGAAGTGATCTCGCCGACGGAGATCTGCAATCTGCTCGGCGAGGTGGGCGCTTGGGGTGTGAATCTGCACGATACCGACTTGGTGCCGATCGACTCGACGCAGCAGGAGCGCGATCGGATCGTGAAGGATTTTAAGAAGTCGGCGAAGGAGAATGGGCTGGCGATCCCGATGTGCTCGGCCAACCTCTTTAGCGAGCCGATCTTCAAGGACGGGGCTTATACGAGCAACAACGCGCGCGTGCGGGCGTATGCGGTGCAGAAGACGATTCGCGCGATGGATCTCGGGGCGGAACTTGGGTGCAAATACTACATTTGCTGGGGCGGCCGCGAAGGGATCGAAAGCGACGCGACGAAGGATCCGGTCGAGGCCATCAAGCGTTTCCGCGAATGCATCAACTTCATCTGCCACTACAACAAGGAACAGGGCTACAACTACAAGGTCTGCTTTGAAGCCAAGCCCAACGAGCCGCGCGGGCATATGTATTTCGCGGTCACGGGAAGTTACCTGGCGGTGATTCCGACGCTCGATTTCCCGGAGATGTGCGGCGTGAATCCGGAAGTGGCGCACGAGCACATGGCGGGGCTGAACTTCGTGCATCACGTGGCGCAGGCGATCGAGGCGGGCAAGCTGTTCCACATCGATTTGAACGATCAGGAGTTCGGCCGATACGACCAGGACTTTCGCTTCGGCTCGGCCAATCTCAAGCACGCGTTCTTCCTCGTGAAGCTGCTGCAGGATCACGGCTACAACGGCCCGCGACAGTTCGATGCGCACGCGTATCGCCAGGCGGATTATGAAGACGTGGAGGCGTTCGCCAGCGGATGCATGCGGACGTACATGATCCTGAAGGAGAAGGTGGATCGCTGGAACGGCGACAAGGAAATCCAGCAGCTCGTTAAGCTCGTGAATCAGAGCGATCCGCTCGAAAAGCTCACAAAGAAGTTCAGCGCCGCCAACGCGCAGAAGCTGAAGCAAGCCCCGCTCGATCGTCACAAGATCGCGTCGGAGCGTTTGCCCTATGAGCGGCTCGATCAGCTGACGATGGAAGTGATCATGGGCGTGCGGTAAACGCACTCACGAGTTCAATCGTCTTTCACCTGACGGGGTCACTTCAGTGACCCCGTCTTCTTTTGCGCGTTGACCGAATGCTGGCTTCCGCAACATCATCGCGTTCATGAAACCACTTGCCCAAGCCGCCGCCGGTCTCGCCGGCGCAACCGCTGTCACACTGGTCAACGAAACGGTTCGACGCTACGTCTCGGACGCCCCGCGCATGGACGCACTGGGCGAGCGCGGCATGCGCATGATCGCGCGCGGGCTGCATGCGCCGCAGCCGAGCGATGCGACCGCGCACAATGCGGCGCTTGTGGGTGATATTGCACTGAATTCCGCGTATTACGCGCTCGTCGGCACCGGCCGAAAGGCATGGATGCGCGGCGCAATCCTCGGCGCGCTCGCAGGATTGGGAGCCGTGATCCTTCCGCCATACCTCGGCATGGGCCGCGATGCGAGCCAGCGGACGAATCGCACGAAGGTGATGACGTTCGCGTATTACTTCACCGGCGGGCTCGTCGCCGCCGCCATCGCGCAGTTCTTCCGACCTGAAGAGGAATAGTCTCGCGCAGTACATGTAGGGTCCGCTTCAGCGGACCGGTTATTCCTCCGCGCGAAAGGCAAATCAACAACCACGCCCGTAGGACGTGGTATGAGGAAGGCCCCCGGAGGGGGCCGTGCGGGAGAGGTTGCCCCTTGAAGGGGCAAAGTCGGAAGGCCCCGCTGGGGCCGGTGAAACTTATTCGAAGTTCAACGTCCCTTGACTCGTCTCAAGCTTCTCCTGGTCGCGGATGTACTGCCGCACCGTCGCTTCATCAAAGCCGACCGTGCTCACCCAGTAACCCACCGCCCAAAAGTGCTTCCCATGCGCTGCACGCTCCCGGTCGTGCAGCCGATGGATTCGAATCGCGCTCTTTCCTTTTAAAAAACCGATCGTGTACGACACGCTGTACTTCGGCGCAATCGCCAAGCACATGTGCACGTGATCCGGTCGGCAGTGCCCTTCGATCAACTCGATCCCTTTCTGCTTGCACAGATCCTTCAGGATCGACCCGATCTGGTTCCGCAAGCGCCCATACAGACGCTTACGCCGGTACTTCGGTACAATCACAATGTGGTATTTGCATTCCCACTTCACGTGGGACAAGCTTTGCCATTCATGCATATGGCTCTCCTTCTTTGTCCCAACGGAGCCTTCCGAAGGAGAGCCTATTTCTTTTCGCACGCTCGGCACGCTGGAACGGCGGAGCCTTCCAGCGTCGCACGGCCAGAGGCCGTGGTTTTATGAGTGAATAACCGGTCCGCTGAAGCGGACCCTAGAACGCAATGGCGCGATCAATCCAACCTGAAGGCGCAGTAGCGCGAGCCGATGAGCAGATAAAGGCCGTAGCTGAAGAGGCCAATCGCAACCAGGCTCAGAAGCCACGGCCCATATCGATGGATCTCCAGTGAGTGCATCGCCCCGCCGAGGCCTTTCGCTTCGTACGGATTCTGATCGATGGCGGCGTGAATCAGAAAGACCGCGACGAGGCAGAAGACGATGCCGCGGGCCATTAAGCCGAACTGTCCGAGCTTCGTGACGAAGCTGCGCGCGGGCTCTTTCAGCTCTGAGGCATCGAGCTGCTGTGGGAACTTTTTCCGCCAGCCTTTGTAAATCTGCGTGAGCCCGAACACTGCGATGCCGATGCCGATGCCCAGCACGATCACGCGGCCGAACATGTGATTCATCAGCCACGCGGTCCATCCAACCGCCGCGGCGTCATCGCTCATTCGCCTTGCGCCGATGATCAATCCGATGGCAGCGCCGCTCAGACAGAATTGCGTGATTCCGCTGCATACGCGCGCGAAGCGTTTGAAGACCATCTTGATGAAGCTTCGGCGGCGCATCATCGGCAGAAAGATGGCCGAAAACAGCTGCCACAATCCAAAGCTGAAAAACCCCAGCGCGATCGCAATCAGGAGAATCGTGCCGAACGGTTGGGCGGCGATCAGGATGAGCGCGCTGCGTCCGCTGACGATCGCGCCGTGGCGAAAACCAGTCGCCTGCAGAAACGCGAGCACGCTCACGAGAATGTAAACCATCCCGCGGGTGCCGAAGCCGTATCGGCCGCAGCGCTCGGCCCAGGGCCGCGCTCGGCGAACGTGGTGCTGAACTTCCGGCTTATCCCCCATCGGGTGTTGAAGGGTTGCTACGTGAGCGGGATCAGGCATCAACAACTGAGAATAGCACAGGCGTGCTCGACTGGACTACGGGGAAGTTGAAGCCCCCGCTTCCGCTCGCAATTTCGCATATTCATTCCTGAAATCGTTCGTCCATTGCCGTTGCAATTCCAGCCGTTTTGCCGGTGTGGATTGCTTGAGCAAGAGCATTCGCCGAAGGGCTTCTTTCTGGTCGAAGGGAAACTTCCCAAGCTTTCGGTCTAGCTCTGTCGCTTTGGGCGATGCGAGAATCGCTTCGCGCGTCTCGCGCAAATCGTCGAGCAGATCGATGCAGCTGTATTGAATCAGCTCGCCGAGGATACCGAAGGTCTGCTCGCGCGCGAGCGACTTGTTGAACCCGCCGGATTCTTTGAAGGGGTTGACTTTGTCCGTGAAGTTCTCGTTGTGCTCGTACACTGACGGCATGATCGGCAGACGCCGAAGCGATGTCTGCTTCGGCCCGCCGGGCGCGCCGGCGCGCGTGTTCCAGAGCCGCTGCGCATCTTCGGAGAGGAGAAACTCAATGAAGTGCGTCGCGATCTCTTGGTGCGGCGCGCCTTTGACCATCGCGATGGGATCGGGATTGATCGCGGTGGCGCCGGCGGGTTCAACGTAGCCCATGCGCGCATCGCCGACGGCATCGACCTGAGAACGCCCGTAAAAGTCGATCGCCATTCCCGCAGCGGCGTCACCGGAGCTGATCATGACCGGGATCGAGGCGCTGCCGTCGGTGAACTGCCGCGCGTTTGCGGCGATCTGGCGGCACAGGCCCATGCCGTCCGCCCAGCCGTCGTCTTCGCTTCTTCCCTGCGCCTTCGCCTGCGCCATCGCGTGTTCGACGATCGTCATGAACGCCTGCTTGGCGGAGGCGCTGCGCGTCGGGTCGGCGAGCACGAGCCAGTTGCGGTATTTAGGATCCGCGAGATCGCTCCACGTCTTCGGCTCGTGCACGCGGAGGTATTTGCAAACATCGCGGTTGTATGCGATCCCGAAGCTCGCGAGGACGACGCCGACCCACTGCGGCGGGTTCGACGGATCGTAGAGGGCGACTCCGCCAAGATCGGGCTCGGGGAATGCCTTGTGCATGATCGCCGGATCGATGTGCAGCGGCTGGAGATAGCCGGGCTTTTTCAATTGCTGATCGAACAGATAATCTCCGCCGCCCCAGACGAGATCGATCTTGTACGTCCCGAGCTGCTTGAACATCGGCCGGCTCGCATCGAAGAACCGCACGATGTCGGACGCCCCACCATAATTGCGGTAATCGATCTCCACCGGCACGCCGTATTTCTGCCGATGCCATTCCTTGAATGCGTCCGCGAACTCGCGTCGAATCCCCTCAACGTGTGGCGAGATGATGACAAGTTCAGCTTCGTTCTTCGCGCTGTGCTCAATCGCAGGCTCGCCCGCCACCCTGCGCAGCACGAACGGCGTGATGAGCACGATGAGGAAGAGGATGATGAACCAATATCGTCGCATGAGAAAGATTATGTGGCACAGCCGCCCTCGGCTGTGTGCGGTGCGCGAGCACAGCCGAGGGCGGCTGTGCCACACATTTACTGGTGTTCGGCGGTTCTCTTCATTGCGGCGGCGTGATCGGGCAGTCCAATCTTCGCCCAATCAAACGTCTGTCCCGGATCGGTGCGGCGTTTTCGCCCAGCCCAATCCTCGTGGCCGATGATGTGATGGTTGTCGTGCTTGATCTCCGGATGCCGCGATTCGATGTCGGCGATCAGCCGCTTGAGCGACGAATATTCGGGATCGGTGAACCCAATCCATTCCGGATGTTTCTTCGCGAGGTCGTCGTACTTCGTCGCGCTCATGAACAGCGGGACCATGTCGGCCTTCGACCCGATCGCCAGCATCTCAATTCCGATCGACGTGTTGTTCATCGATTTGCGCGACGGATCCCACGGCAGCGAACCATTGCCCGCGTGCCAGGCGGTGCGCTTTTCATCGACAAGGCGGAAAATGTTTCCTTCGCGATCGATCAGGTAGTGCGTCGAGACCTGCGCCTTGAGGTAGATCTGAATCTGCTTAGCGACGTCATACGGATGATCCGGATGCTGCGAGCAGTCGCTGGAGAAATGCAGGACGATCGTATCGATGGTAGCGGTCGTCGGCCGCGGGCGCGAATGCGTCATTGGCATGAGACGATCGATGATCTTCGGCTGAGTCGTCGGAGCGGCGCCGAAGGCGATGAACGCCACCGATATGAGGAAGAGCAGTGCTTGCCTAGGGATGCGCATCAAAACAATTTAGCCACCAATGAACACCGATGCACACCGATCGAGCATTTTTGATCGGTGCGCATCGGTGCCCCATCGGTGGCAAGTTTCTTTACCAGCCGTGTTGGCGGACGTAATTGCTGTCCCAACGCGAAAGGACGCACTTTTGGCGGGTGTAGAACATCACGCCTTCGACCCCTTGCACGTGCAGATCGCCGAAGAAGGACTGGTTCCAGCCGGAGAAGCTGAACAGTGCCATCGGCGCGGGCACGCCCACGTTCACGCCGAGCATGCCGCACTGGATTTCGCGGACGAACTTGCGGGCGCTCGATCCGCTGGCGGTGAAGATCGACGCGCCGTTGCCGTAGGCGACCTTGTTCATGATCGAGAGCGCTTCGTCGAGTGTCTTCGGGCGAAGCATCGAAAGGACCGGCCCGAAGATTTCTTCCTTGAACACGGTCATGTTCGGCTGCACGTTGTCGATGAGCGTCGGGCCGACGAAGAACCCGCGGTCGCGTTTCATCTGCCGCCCGTCGGCGGCGATGTCGCCGCCTTCTTTCGGGGCGGTCTCAATCAGGCCAAGGATTCGCTCGCGCGATGTGCCGTCAATGACCGGCCCCATGTCGGCTTTCGGATTGCTGTTCGTGTCGTCCATCTTCACGGATTTGATCGAGGAGACGACGCGCTCGCGCCATTCGTCGGCGCACTTGCCGACGCCCATCAGCACGGACCCGGCCATGCAGCGCTGGCCGGCGTTTCCGAAGCTCGATCCCATGATTGCGCGCAGCGTCGGATCGGGATCGGCATCGGGCATGACAAGCAGCACGTTCTTCGCACCACCCGCCGATTGAACGCGTTTCCCGTGCGAGCACGCGAGCGTGTACACATGCTTGGCAACGCGAGTGGATCCAACGAAACTCACGGAAGCGATGCCAGGATGCGTGCAGAGCGCATCGACGACTTCACGGCCCCCATGAACGACGTTCATCACGCCATCGGGCAGACCGGCTTCGATGAGCAGCTCCGCCATTCGATTTGCGGTGAGAGGAACCTTTTCGCTGGGTTTGAGGATGAAGGTGTTTCCGCAGGCAATGGCGATGGGATACATCCACAGCGGAACCATCGCGGGGAAATTGAAGGGAGTGATGCCCGCACAAACGCCGATCGGCTCGCGCATCGTGACGGCATCGAGCTCGTCCGCGATCTGCGGAAGGCTTTCGCCTTTGCTCAGATGCGCAACCCCACAGGCGAATTCGACGACTTCGATCCCGCGGCGCACGTCGCCTTTCGATTCCTCGATTGTCTTGCCGTTCTCGCGCGTGCAGAGCTTGACGAGTTCGTCGAAATGCTGGTTCAGCAGCTCGCGAAACTTGAACATGATCGCGCAACGTTTGGTGACCGGCATGTCGGACCAGGCGGGGAACGCCTTTTGAGCGGCTTGCACCGCAGCGTCGACATCCGCCGACGACCCCATCGGCACGCGGCCGATGACTTCGCCGGAGGATGGGTTGTAAACGTTCCCATACGAAGCTGCGTTCGGCTCGGACCACTTTCCGCCGATGAGGACAGGTACAACGGGCGCGGTTTCAACTGCTGAGGCTGTCATAAGTGCCTGCGATTCTTTCTTCGCATGTAGGGTGTGCTTCGGCACACCGTTCTTTTCGATGAGATGGTGTGCTGAAGCACACGCTACGACATCAGCTCCCGAGCACCACCACATCTTCCGGATCGAATTCCACCGTCATCTGCTGCGGCACGTCGAACACCGGCGGCGCGCTGATCACCTTTAGCTTTTCCTCGCCGACAAGCAGCACGTGCTCGCTCGCTTCGCCGAGGAAAGTTGTTTCGATGGGCCGGCCGACGATGCGGTTTCGGTTCGCGTTTCCACTTCCGCGCACGATCTGCATCTGCTCGGGACGAATGCTGATCGTCACGTTATCGCCGTTCAACTCCGCGTGGGCGGCGCGGAATTTCCCCGCGGCGGTTTCGATCTCGACGCTCGAACCGGCGCGACCGACGATTTTGCCCGCGAGGAGATTGGTCTGTCCAATGAAATCCGCGACGAACGCGCTTCTCGGGCGGTGATACAGCTCACTGGGTGTGCCGACCTGCGCGAGCCGTCCCGCCTTCAGCACCGCGATTCGATCGGCGACGCTCAGCGCTTCCTTCTGATCGTGCGTGACGTAAATCGTCGTGAAGCCGGCCGTCTTGCAGATCCGACGGATCTCACTGCGCATCTCGTGACGCAACTTCGCGTCGAGATTCGACAGCGGCTCATCCAGGAGTAAGCAATCGGGTCGAACCGCGAGCGCACGAGCGAGCGCGACGCGCTGCTGCTGTCCACCGGAAAGTTGATTCGGCTTTCGCGAGGCGTATGGCGTCATCTCGACGAGCTGAAGCACATCATCGATTCGCCGCTCCTGCTCGGCCCGATCGACCTTTCGTACCGACAATCCGAACCGCACATTCTCCCGCACCGTCATGTGCGGCCAAAGCGCGTAGCTCTGAAATACCATTACTGCATTGCGCTGATCCGTGTGAAGGTTCGTGACGTCGCGATCATTGAACAGGATCCGCCCGCTCGTCGGCTCGTGCAGGCCCGCGATCAGGCGCAGAAGCGTGCTCTTTCCACAGCCGCTCGGGCCCAAGAGGAAGAACAGCTCGCCGGCATTGATGCGCAGATCGATGTCGTCAAGAGCGACGGTTTCGTCGAATCGCTTCGTGATGTGATCGAGGTGAACGGCGGTCATCGTTACTGTGGTTTTTCCAAAGCCCGTTGCAAGCTGCGCTGCGCGGGGGCGAAATCGGGTTTGATCTCCAACGCCTTGCGATAACACTGCACAGCCTCGCTGTTTCGGCCCGCACCTTCAAGGGCGGTGCCGAGATTATGGTAGGCGATGTGCGCGCCCTCTTTGCCTGTGGTTAATGCGACCATGCGCTCGAATTGCGGAATCGCTTCGGAATAACGGCCGAGCTGGAGCAGGACGAGCCCGTAACGGTTGTGAATGTCCGCGTTGTCGTCCGCGAGATCCGCGGCTTGCTTCAGCAGCTCGACCGCCGGTTCGACATTCCCAACTTTCAGGTAGAGATTCGCCAGATTCACGCGCGCGCCGACGCTGTCCGGCACCGCGGCGAGCGCCTTCTGGTACAACTCGGCCGCTTGCTGGGGATTCCCGGCTTGCTCTTCAATCTCCGCGAGGTCGATCCACCCCGCGTCCCATTCCGGGTGTTTCGCGAGGGTGCTTTGGTACAGCTTGATCGCTTCATCAACGTGGCCGTTGTTTCGCAGTGCGCGGCCGTAGAAACCGTACGTGTTTAGAAAATCGGGTTTGATCTGGATTGCCTTCTCGAAGAGCGGCCGAGCCTGATCGAAGCGACCATGCGTCGCGAGAAAGTTCGCGTATCCCAGCACGACTTCGATTTCGTCCGGCGCAGATTGGTACTGCCGAACGAGCAACTTTTCCGCTTCGTCATCCCGACCCCGCAAAATCAATTCGCGGGCGAGATTGCCCTGGGCGACCCATGCATCTGGATTCGTCTTCAGCGCGTCGCTCCACATCGTGAAGTTGTCTTTGTAGAGCATCGACTGGCGAAACGTTTGAATGGATAATCCGACTATGGCGAATCCTGCGACCGTGCACATTGCGACACGCGGGTGGATGAAACGCAAGATCGCCCGGGCGATCAGCACCAGGATGCCGAGGTTGCAGAGATATGCGAAGTGATCGCTGACGAGCGAGTAACGATGAAAGAAAATCGGTGCAAACCCGAGCGCCGGAAATGCAACGCCGGCGAAGAAGAGCATCCCAGTCGCCGGGTCTCGGCCAATCTTCTTTCGCAGCAGGATCAACGCAATCAGTAGCGCGATCATCGAGATCGGAAAGAGGATCTGCGGGCTGAGCGACGGATTGATATGCCACCGCGGGTAGATGAAGGCGAAGTTCGTTGGCCAGAGCAGTTTCCACGCGTAGAACCACAGCGCTCGACCAGCGATCACAAGCCGCTGCAATGGCGAGAATGTGAACAGCGGCCCGACCGCGCCCGAGTGATGCTGTTCGATGAGCACCGTCGCGACGCCCATGCACATCGCGAGCAAGAAGAACGGGATGACACGAATGAGTTCTCGCTTGAAGGTTGTGCGCCAGAAGTTCGCGTCATCGCCGTGCAGATACCACGCGATCAACAGAATCACCGCCGGCAGCGTGACCGAAGTCGTCTTGGCCGGTAGCGCAAGCGCAAACACGAAAAGCGACGCGATGTACCAGTAAGGCTTTGGGGTTCGGGGTTCGGGTTTCAGTGAAATGGGGTTTCCTGAACCCTGAACCCCGAACCCTGAACCCTTTGTGCGAATTGCTCGCCAATAACAATGCAAGCTGATCAGATACAGCAACACCGACAGCGTGTTCTTCCGCTCGGTGATCCACGCGACGGACTCGACATGCATCGGATGCACGGCCCACAGTGCCGCGGCGAGCCACGCTCCTGCGATCTTCAATTTGCGTAGCGCCAGCCAGATCAGCACGGCGCTCGCAGCGTGCATCGCGATGTTTTCGATGTGGTAGAACGGCAGCCGCAGGCCGAAGAGTTGGTAATCAATCCACCAGTTCGTGTGCGTGACGGGGTAGTACGCGGGCATGGAGCGGAAATTCGTCCAGATCTCCCAAAGACCGTGCGCGTCGTGGAGCAGTGGATTCTGCGTGATGTTCGGCGCGTCGTCCCAAATCTCTCCCCCACGAATAGCAGGCAGATAGACGATAAAAGTCATAAAAACGAGCGCCAGTCCCGCGATCCATGCTTGGCCAATTCGGCGCCGCTGGACAATCGTCTTTCGACCGATCTTTTTGGACTGCGAACGCGCCGTCGTCATAACCGTGCTAATATGATCGAGGCAGTTGCGAAAAGAATCCACCAGACGGGCTCAGCAACACTGGCCGGTTTACAAAGCGACGAGGGTGGATAAGAATTGTCGAAGCTCGCCGCTCTAGCTCAATTGGCAGAGCAACGCTTTTGTAAAGCGTAGGTTGTCGGTTCGATTCCGACGAGCGGCTTTCAATTCGGTCCAGGATGCAAAAGTAGGGTCCGCTTCAGCGGACCGGTTATTTGCCTTTCGAGCAGAGGAGTAACCGGTCCGCTGAAGCGGACCCTACGCATTTCGTGGCGGATGTCGCCCCTGCGGGGCGCCGCTAAACAACTCACACAATTGCAAGGATCTTGAATTCCATCGTCCCCCGCGGGGCTTTTACTTTGACCGTGTCGCCGACTCTTGCCTTCATGAGCGCTTCGCCCATGGGGCTGTTGACCGAGACCGGCAGGACCTCGCTGTTGGGATCGGGCGTTTGAGCTTCACCAACGAGGCGGACGAGTTGTTCGCTGTCATCGTCGAGGTCTTGGAGCTTCACCGTGTGGCCGAGGAACACAACGTCTTCGGGGACATTCTCAGTATCGACGACCGATACGCTCTTCAGCTTCGCCTCGAGCTCCGCGAGCTGGCGTTGCACATGACGGTTTTCTTCCTTGGCGAAGTGGTATTCCGCATTTTCGGAAAGATCGCCAAGCGCCGCGGCCTTGCGGATGCGTTCCTGAACATCGATCTGCAGCTTGTAAAGCTCTTCGCGCTTTTTTTCGAGCTCGGCTTTTTCCTGGGCGCTGACAATTTGCATGAAGCAACTCCTCGGCGACGACTCCGACCACCTTGTCGGACCAATGCGAAGACCGTCAATCTAAAAACGAACCACCGCGCGGGGCGCGGTGGTGAACGGCTTGATTTTAGTCTGATTTTCCAGATCGACAAGGGATTTTCGACGATAGTTCACAATTCAGGGAGAGGAAGACCGTGCGACTGGCCGCTTGCGGTTTCGCAGATCAAGGCGTCTTCGTCTGCGAAACCGCAAGCGGCGAGCAACCCCACCTCGGCTTGCCGACCGTCGCATCACGCCTTACACTTCCGCGGCTTCAGAGGAGCTCAGCAATGGCATTCAAGTGCGTCGTGGTGACCCCGGAACAGCAGATGTTTGACGAGACGATCACTCAGGCGATCGTCCCCGCTCACGACGGCCAGATCGGCATCCTCACCGACCGCGCGCCACTCCTGGTCAAACTCGGTAAAGGCGAGCTCCGCCTCGACCTCAGCGGCGGACAATCGCGACGCTTTCAAATCAAGGGCGGGATTGCACAGATGAAGGATAATCGGTTGACGATTCTGACCGATGAGGCGGTGGCGCCGGACGCAGCGGCCGCGCGATAATGCTCGCTATTGATTATTGATTAACGCGACGGCGACGCTCTTTCCGTTCTTCCAACCGCCTGTTGTGTCGTTGCTCGTTTGCAATTGTCCGAATCAGCAGGCGGATCAACTCCGTCGCGATCTGCATCCTGTGTCCCATCACGCGCTGTGTCACGATGTGTCTGGCTTTGTAATACCAGTCTCTCGTCTCGCGCGCCGATCCGAGCGCGTATTCGTAAAACAGCGCTCGCCCCTTTCCGGTGCCGCGCGAGTAGCCTTCAGAAATGTTCGCACTGATCTTGCCAGAAGCGCGTACTAACTGATTGGCAGTACTGATCGTTCGCGAATGGCGTAACAGCTTGTTCGAGTCTATCCACGCCAGATCCGAGATGAACAGCGCGAGTTGACCGACCGCATCTTCCAGAGAACATCCTGTCGCATTTCAACCGGAACAGTCTCCCGCCATTCCTCGAAGTTCACGGCCCCTCCTGTTAATCAATAATCAATAATCAACAGTTCTCAGTACTGAAACCGTATCCCCATCCCGCCCCAGATCTGTGTGTCCGCGCGCAATTGGTGCGCGAGGTTGTCGGTGTAATAGATGTAGCCTTCCAGCGAAAAGTCGCCGTAGCGCTTGGGGATATTGAAGAGCGTGTTGAGCGAATAGCGGCCGATCAGGCCGACGTCATAGTGCTGAAAGCCGGTGTCGTTTGTTCCTTCGCGGAGGAAGAACTGATTTCCGCTGACGTACGCGACGTCCGCGACGGCGGTCACGACGATGCCGGTGTCTTCGAGCGCGAAATCGTGAGACACGCCCGCTTCGAGATACCAGCCGTTGTTCACGTCGTAATCGTACGCGCCGTAAACATACGGCGAGAGAATCGGCTGCTCCGTCCGCAATACCCAGGAATCGTCCAGCGTGATCTTGCCGTACACTTCCGCGGTGCTCTGATCGTCGCGCTCCGGATAAATATAGTTCTGATGTCCCACGTCGAAGGTCAGCGGACGCAGGTTCCATTCCAGTCCGAAGAACGGCCGCACGGTCTGAAAGCGTGAGATTGGGTCGGAGTCGTAGACGTTTACGAAAACTCCGACGTATGGATGCGGCAATTTCCCCAGATCGAACGAGAGCTTTCCGTCGAATTGCAGATTGGGCGCATCTTCGTGTCCGCCCCCGAAGGTCGTGCCGGGAATGTGCTCGCCGTAATCAACCCCGCGGTACACATAGTCGGTCATGTACCGCACGGTGAAGTCGAGGTTGACGGCGCCCTGGTTGATGCCCTCTTCCTCGGTGGGCGGCGTCGGCGGCGCGTAGACGCTCTCCGCGTCCGGTTCCATCGCGAGCTTGAGCGGGTGATCGAAGAACGACGATTGAGAATCGGCGCTCGGTTTCGTCGTCGGCGCTTGCGCCGACACGAACATCGGAAGCATCACCGCGGCCGCACCGGCTATCTGCGCAACGTATCGCATGCATCTCCTTCGCAAGGCGCGAAATGTAACGGCCTGCGAATGGAATGTCACCTTTCTTGCACGTTGGCGCGCGTACGGCTAAAACTTGCGCGGGACGCAATTCCACGGAGAAAAACGGATGCAAAGCAAGATCGCCGCCGTCCTGATTGCCACATTTCTTCTCGTCGGTTTCAGTTGCAATAAGAATGAGAGCGGCAGCACGGCAAGCAGCGCCGGAGCCGGCGCCGCATCGACCACCGGCGACATCGTCGTCGGCGAATACGGCTCGATGACCGGCAGCGAAGCGACCTTCGGCATCTCCACCGACAACGGCGTGAAGCTTGCGGTGAAGGAGCGCAACACCGCCGGTGGAGTCAACGGCCGAAAAATCAAGCTCATCAGCTACGACGACCAGGGCAAGCAGCAGGAAGTCGTGACCGCGGTCACGCGCCTCATCCAGCAGGACCACGTCGTCGCGGTGATCGGTGAAGTCGCGTCGAGCCTCTCAATCGCTGGCGGACAGGTTGCCCAACGCAACGGCGTGCCGATGATCTCGCCTTCATCCACCAACCCGCAGGTGACCGAAATCGGCGACATGATCTCGCGCGTCTGCTTCATCGATCCGTTCCAGGGCTACGTCGGCGCAAAGTTCGCCTACGATCGCGGAATGAAGACCGCAGGGGTGCTGTACGACCGCTCGCAGGCATACTCGACGGGCCTGAAGAACGACTTCATCAAGGCGTTCAAGCAGATGGGCGGGACGGTTACGACGGAACAGGCATACAGCAAAGGCGACAATGATTTCTCCGCACAGCTGACCGCGATTCGTGGCGGAAACCCCGACTTCATCTACGTCCCGGGTTACTACACCGACGTCGTCAACGTCGCCCGGCAGGCGCGCAAGCTCGGGATCAAGGTTCCGCTCATTGGCGGCGACGGTTGGGTTTCGGAGGAACTGAAAAACGCCGGCGATGCGCTCGATGGTTGCTTCTTCTCCGATCACTACGCACACGAAGATCCGCGGCCGGAGGTGCAGGAGTTCCTCAAGCGCTATCAGGCCGCATATGGCCGCACGCCCGACAGCATGGCCGCCCTCGGCTACGACGCCGCGAACCTGCTCTTCGACGCGATGACCCGCGCGAAATCGCTCGACGGCAAAGACCTCGCCGCCGCCATCAACTCCACGAAAGACTTCAAAGGCGTGACCGGCAACATCACCATCGACGAAAAACGAAACGCCAGGAAACTCGCCGTGATTCAGAAAGTCCAGGGCGGCTCGTTCTCGTACTTCGCAACTGTCGAACCGCCGAAGTAAGTCAATAATGATGATTTATGAATGATGAATTCAGAACCCAAACTTCATCCTTCTGCATTCTGCATTCATAATTCGCAATGACCCAATTCATCCAAACGCTCATGGACGGCATCGCGGTGGGAAGCCTGTATGCGCTCATCGCGCTCGGCTACACGCTCGTCTATGGGATTCTGCAATTCATCAATTTCGCGCACAGCGACGTCTTCGCCCTCGGCGCATGGTCCTCTCTCGCCGTCGCGATGATGTTCGGACTTTCCGCGACTTCCGAAGTCGCGCCCGCGTGGTACGTCGGCGTCGCGGTGCTCATAAGCGCCATGATCATTTGCGGGGTCGTGGGATATCTCATCGAACGCTTCGCCTATCGTCCGCTGCGCAGCGCGCCCCGATTGAATGTGCTCATCACCGCCATTGGCGTATCGCTGCTTCTCGAAAACGCTGGCCAGCTTCAATTTCTGCACAACGGCAAGGCCCTGCCGGTGCCGTTCGGTCCGTACCCGAAAGCGATGCCGCAGCTGCTCCCCGATCGCGTGCTGGCCACTTTTCATGATGTGCAGTTTCGGCTGGTCGATCTGGTCGTGCTGAGCACCGCGATCGTGCTCATGATCGCCATGCAGTGGCTGATTTACCGCACCAAGATCGGCATGGCGATGCGCGCGGTGTCGTACAACGTGCGCACCGCGGCGCTCATGGGGATCAACGTCGATCGCATCATTTCGATCACATTCGTGATCGGCTCCGCCCTTGCAGCGGCGGCGGGGTTTCTCTACTCGATGAAGTACACGCAGCTGAAGCAGACCGCCGACTCGGTCTGGGTTCTGCTCGGGCTCAAAGCATTCGTCGCCGCCGTCGTCGGTGGAATCGGAAACGTTCGCGGGGCAATGCTCGGCGGAATCGTCATCGGCCTGATCGAATTCTTCGGTGTCGCGTATCTCTCGAGCAACTACCGCGACGTCTACGTCTTCGTCCTGCTCATTCTCGTGCTGCTCGTCCGCCCGCAGGGAATCCTCGGCACGGGCGCGGTGGAGAAGGTGTGATGCCGGACTCTGCCGACCGATCCTCGCCCTTCTGGCTCACACCCATTCGCGCGACGTGGCCTCTCGCTCTTGCGATCGTCATCGCTGCGATCCTGCACTTCTTCGTTCGCCCGTACATTGGTGAATACCAAAGCAACCTGCTTCTCTTCGCGGGAATCAACATCATCCTCGCGGTTTCGCTGACGGTGGTGAACGGTTTCGCGGGGCAGTTTTCGATCGGTCACGCCGGGTTCATGTCGGTCGGCGGATATCTCGCCGCCGCGATTGTTTATTACGGCTCGTTCCGAATCTGGAACAACGTCGATTTTCATGGCGGACTGCTCAGCTGGACGGGCATCGGCGCATTCCACGGCCCGCTCATCGGCTCAGGCGATTTGCTTTTCCTCGGCGCGTGCCTTCTCGGCGGGATTTTCGCAATGCTCATCGGCTGGGTCGTCGGCCTGCCGTCGCTCCGTTTGCGCGGCGACTACCTTGCGATCGTCACGCTCGGCTTCGGCGAAATCGTACGCGTCGTGCTGCAGGGAACGCAGGAACAGTTCTATGCCGGCGACGCCGATGCAGTGCACGCGACGGGAACCTTAAAGTTGTTCAATCACCTCGGCGGCGCGCTCGGCTTCATCGGTATTCCAACTTACGCGACGGTCTTCTGGGTATGGCTCGTCGTCATCATCACCCTCGCAGCAACGATTCGGCTTAAACGATCGAGCTACGGCCGCGCATTGCTCTCGGTGCGCGAAGACGAAATCGCCGCGCAGGCGATGGGCGTGAACATCACGCGATACAAAGTTCGTGCATTCATGTTCGGCGCGTTCTTCGCGGGCGTCGCCGGCGCGCTGTACGGGATGCAGATCGGTTCGATCAATTCCGGCGATCTCGCGTTTCTCAAATCGTTCGACATCGTGATCATGGTCGTTCTCGGCGGACTTGGTTCCGTGTCCGGCGCCGCGCTCGCGGCGGTGCTGCTGACACTGCTCCCCGAACTTCTGCGTGATCCGCCGAGCATCTGGCCGTGGGGACTCGTCATCGCAATCATCATCGCGGCGCTGATCTGGCTGCTCGCCCCGCGGCGCCTCGGTCCGTTAATTGTGCTGGCGTCGCTCTGCGTCGGATGGGAAGCGATGCGTTGGGCCGCACGAAAGATCGGCATCAACCTGTCAGATTACCGAATGATCCTTTATTCCCTCACGCTCATCGTCATCATGATCGTGCGTCCGCAGGGACTCTTCGGCATCCGCGAGATCTGGGATTACTTCCCGATCATTCTTCGGCGATTCGGTTGGCGGAGGGCTGTGTCATGACCCTTGCAACCGATGCCGCCGCCGCACTGCTCGACGTGAAGGACATCTCGATTTCCTTCGGCGGGCTGAAAGCTGTCCAGCGCTTCTGCCTCTCGCTCCCGCCGCACGGTTTGTATGGATTGATCGGCCCAAACGGCGCAGGCAAGACCACCGTCTTCAACCTACTCACCGGCGTGTATGAACCGCAATCGGGATCGATTCACTTGAAAGATCGCCGACTCGACGGCCTCAAGACACACGAGATCGCCTGCGCCGGCCTCTCGCGGACGTTTCAGAACATCCGCCTCTTTCCCGATCTGAGCGTCTTCGACAACGTCTGCATCGGCGCCCAGTCGAAGTTTCAACATCGCATCCTCCGAACGATTCTTCGCACCGGAAAGCACGTTGATTCCGAACAATCCGCCGCGACGACAGCACACGAGATGCTGAAGATCTTCGGGCTCGAAGACCGCAAGGGTGAGCTGGCGCGCAATCTTCCCTACGGCGACCAGCGTCGTCTCGAAATCGCCCGTGCGCTCGCAACATCGCCGAAGGTTCTCCTCCTCGACGAACCCGCCGCCGGGATGAACCCGCAGGAAAAGGTCGAGCTGATGAAACTCATCCGCTTCATTCACGAGCGCTTCCAACTCGGCATCCTGCTCATCGAACACGACATGAAACTGGTAATGAGCATCTGCGAGCGAATCACCGTTCTCGATCACGGCGAAATCATCGCCGTCGGAACCCCGCAGGAAATCCAGTGCAATCCAAAGGTGATTGAGGCGTATCTCGGAGAACCGAGCTAACCGTGTCGAGCGAACCACAAACCCTTCTGAACGTGCAGAATCTCGCCGTGCAATACGGCGCGATTAAGGCGCTGCACGACGTCACACTCGAGATCAACCGTGGCGAGATCGTCACGCTCATTGGTTCGAACGGCGCTGGCAAAACGACGCTTCTTCGAACCATCAGCGGCCTGTTGCGTCCTAGCGCCGGCGGAATTTACTGGCCCATTCCTGACAACCCGAAGTTAGCGGCCAGAGGATTGACCGACCCAATTGTCCCACTTCACGAGCGGTCCCCGCATCAGATTGTTCGAATGGGCATCTCACACGTCCCCGAAGGCCGACAAGTCTTCGCCAACCTCACTGTGCGCGAAAATCTTTTGCTTGGCGGATACCAGCAGACGAATAAGGACCAGCTGCGGTGGGATATCGAGCGGTGCTATCGACTATTTCCCGTATTGGCCGAGCGGCAAACGCAAATGGCCGGCACCCTCAGCGGCGGCGAGCAGCAAATGCTCGCGATCGGTCGCGCCCTGATGGCGAAACCACAGCTTCTGCTTCTCGATGAGCCCTCGCTTGGCCTCGCTCCGCTGATCGTGAGAAAAATCTTCCAGATCATCCGCGAGATCAACGCGGAGGGGACGACCGTGTTCCTCGTCGAGCAGAACGCGCACATGGCGCTCACAATCGCCCATCGCGCGTACGTGCTGCAGACGGGTCACGTCATCAAGACTGACACCGCGGCGAGGTTGCTCGAAGATCCGGATGTGAAGAAAGCGTATCTCGGCGGATAGTGGCATGCCGCCCGGCGCTTCGCTCCGGGCGGCCGTGAGAGCTATCTCAGCCTGTTTTCAAGTTCCCGCAACTGCGGTTCGAAGAGCCGCTCGCCCGTTTCCTCAACAGCTATAAGCGCTTCATCGACGACGCGCTTCGCTTCGTCTTCACGACCGAGATGCAATAACGCATCGGCAAGCAAGCCGAGGAAATACTCGTGATACGTGCGGCTGCCTGTCGCGAGCCACGCTTTGAGTCCGTCACGAATCTCTCGCACCGCCGACTCGTCGCGAGATTGCGCTGCCCGCGCCCATCCGCAAACGATCATGCTGCCGGCGCGCCAGAACGAATAGCCTTCGTTCGTCGAAAGCTCCATGGCCTCGCCCGCCGCCGTTTCCGCCTCGCGCGCATCGCCGCGGCATTGATGCATCATCGCAGCGAACTGCAAGGCGAGTGCGAGCGACGACGGTTGATGCAACTCCCGCGCCAGGCCGATTGCTTCGCCGCTCATCTCGATCGCTCGATCGGCTTCTCCGGTCAAACACAATGCAAGAGCGCCGAATGCAAGGGTCGCGACGCCAGGATCCTGGCCAAACGCGCGCACGTTTGAGCCGTGTTTTTTCGCATCGTAGAGTTTCCTCGCCCGTTCGGCTTGTGCGATCGTTTCCGCGAACCTGCCCTGGCACAGCGCCGTCACCGCCAGTGCCTGCATCGCCTGGAGGCGCAGCCCATCGTCATTCTCCTGATCCGCGAGCGAGAGCAGTTCGTTCGCGATTTCCTGCGCCAGCGGCAAATCGGATCGCACCTTGTGATACACCCACATGCCCCACAGCACGGGATAGAGCACGCGAATGTCGCGTCGCACGCCGGACGCATGGCTCAAGGCGTACGCGCGCTCGTGCAGATCCGCGACTTCCGGCGCCGCGTAACCCTTCGTCACCTGCAAATTCACCGCAAGGGACATCAGCAGTGGAAGCTCGTGCTCGCGACGCTCCTCGTCGGAGAGACGCTCGAGCGCGGTGATTGCACGACGCAAATAATCGATCGCTTCACGATGGGCATACTGCTTCGATGCCGACTCGGCCGCTCGTCGCAGATGCTGCACCGCGCGCGGCCAGTCCCGGGCCTGCTCGAAATGCACCGCCAGCTCCGCCGCCTTTTCGCCGGCGCGATCGCCCCATGCATTCTCCAACCGCTGGCCAATCGCCTGATGTAGATGCACGCGCCGGGCGGCGGGAATCCGTGCCAGCACGACGTGGTGATACAACTCGTGCACGAAGCGGTATCCACTGGCGACCGTGCCGTTGGGCCACTCCACCGTCCCGCGCGCTTCGAGAAACCGGTGCCGGCGTAAAAGTTCTTCGCACACCCGCTCAGCCGCGAGAATCGCATCGCGGTCGCCCGCGTCAACAATCGCCGCGGCCGAGAATTCCACGCCGGCTACCGCGCCGCGCTCCAGCATTTCCCGCTGCTCTGGCTCGAGCGCTTCGATCTGCGCGCCGATCATGTCCATCAAGCTCGCCGGCACCAGCGTCTTGAGCCGCTCCAGCGCCTGCGCAGATACCTCAGAACTCGCAAGCAACCCCTGGCCGATGAGCTCGTCGACAATCTGCACAAGAAACAGCGGATGCCCACCCGTGCGTTGATGCAGTGCCGCGATGACCTTCGCGGGAGCCGCTTGCGCCCCGCGCTGAGCCACAAACTGCGCGACCGCCGATTCGCTCAGCGCGATGAGCGGCCGCGCCTCGGCAAGCCGTCGGTCGAGCAGCTCGCGCGTCATCACCCGCAGCGGATGCGCTGCGTCGAGCACTTCGTCGTGACGATACGTGCAGACGAGCATCAGCCTCGCGGTCGTGCGCCGCCGCGCCAGCGACGAAATCACGTCGAGCGTCGAATAATCCGCCCATTGCAGATCCTCGAGCACGAGCAACACCGCGCGATCGTTCGCGGCACGCTCCACGCGCTCGGTGACGTCGCGCAATAGTCGCGACGAAGATCCGAGGACCGGCGCCATCGAAGATTCCTGCTTACTGCGCGCGGGCGCCGAATTCAGCTGTTCGAGCGCCTCCCAAACCGGCAGATACGGTTCGCTCGTTCCAAACTGCTCGAAACAGTGCCCCACAGCGCTGGTCGCATTTGGCTTTACGCGGCTCTGCAGCGCATCGATGAGCGCCGTCTTGCCTGACCCGGGCCGACCGGTAACAAACACCGTCTGCCGCGCGCCGTTCGCCGCCTTCGCGAAGCGCTCCAGCAGCCAATCCAGTTCCTCATCGCGCCCCACCAGAATCGCCGCGCTCTCCTCCTTCAGACTCGGTAGTGGCGCGCCCGTCTTAGCGATGAATCGATATCCGCGGCGATGCACGGTCTCGATGTACTTCGGCTGTTGCGCGTCGTCGTCCAGCGCCTTGCGAATTTCGCGGATGCACACCTTTACCGAAGCATCACCGACGATTACGTCCGGCCAGACAGCTTTCAGAAGCTCATCCTTGGTCACCAGCTGATCGGGGTGTCCCGCGAGATATCGCAATGCGTCGAAAGCCTTCGGCGTGAGGGGGATCGTCTCATTGCCGCGGGACAGACGCGCGTTTCCAGAATCCAGCTGGAAAGCGCCGAAGGCGAATTGCGTAGGGGTTGTCCCGTCCATGCGTGTGCACTTCCATTAGCCCGACAAACGCTGATTTCCATCTTACCGCAAATTTACGTCAGCATTATGACCGGCCCGCCAAGGGGTTCTTACCGGTCCTCGTCACGCTTGGTCATCCGCTCGATGTCGGGCGGGGATCAGGTTGTGAAAGTGGTCCACACCGGTGCGAAGGACACCAATAAGACCATGAATACGCGTAGCCAGTTTGAGTCATTGGAGTCCCGTAAGTATTTCTCGGTCTCCGCGAGTTTCAGTTCGAGCACGCATGTGCTGACCGTGCTCGGCGACAGTGCGAACAACACGATTACCGTGAGCCGCGACGTTGGCGGCAAGATCTTCGTGAACGGCGGAGCCGTCGCGATCGCGGGAGGGCCCGCCACCATCGCGAACACCACCGTGATCAAAGTGCTGGGACAGGACGGCAACGACACGATTACCCTGGATGAGACGAACGGCGCGCTTCCGGCCGCCAGCTTGATCGGTGGAAACGGAAACGACACGCTTACCGGCGGGTCCGGAAACGATCATCTCTTCGGCGAAAGCGGAAGCGATTCGCTCCTGGGCAAAGGCGGAAACGACAGCCTTTTCGGTGGCGGCGACAACGACACGCTTCTCGGCGGAGTCGGAAACGATTCAGCCTCCGGTGAAAGCGGTAACGACCTGCTGATCTGGAACCCCGGCGAAGGAAGCGACATCAACGAAGGCGGCGACGGCATTGATACCGTCGAAGTAAACGGCGGCGCGGTTGACGAAAACTTCACCGCCGTCGCGAACGGGACGCGCGTTCGATTCGATCGAGTGAGCCCCGCACCATTTTTCCTCGACATCGGCACGACCGAAAACCTGCAGCTCAACGCGGGCGCAGGCAACGACACCTTCACCGGCGGAGCAGGTCTTGCGCCGCTCATTTCACTCAGCATCGATGGCGGCGCGGGCAACGACAGAATCACCGGTGGTGATGGCAACGATTCGCTGATCGGAGGCGATGGCGACGACCTCATCACCGGTGGGAAGGGCGCCGATATCGCGTTCATGGGCGACGGCAACGACACCTTCGTCTGGAACAACGGCGATGGAAGCGATGTCGTCGAAGGCGAAGGGGGCAATGACGCGATGGTGTTCAACAGCACGCCCCTCGCCGAAACCGTGAATATTTCCGCGAACGGAACGCGCGCGAAGGTCACTCGCGATCTCGTCAATATCACGATGGATCTGAACGGCGTCGAAGAAGTGCAGTTCGCCGCGCTCGGCGGAGCCGACAACATCACCGTCAACGACCTTACCGGAACGGATCTGAGAGCGGTCGATCTGCTGCTCGATAATCCGGCCAGCAGTGGCATTGGCGATGGCGCCATCGACAACGTCGTCGTGAACGGCAGCAGTAAGGACAACGTCGTTCAAGTCTCCGGCTCGCTCGGTAACGTTTCGGTGTCAGGCCTTTTCGCGCAAGTGGACGTGATCGGTGGCGAGTCCACCGACCGGTTGACGATCAACGGACAGGACGGCAACGACGTCATCTCCGCGAATACGTTGAGCTCGAACGCCATCACGCTCACGGAAGATGGTGGAGTCGGCAACGACGTTCTCGTCGGCAATGCCGGCAAGAATACACTGCTCGGCGGCGACGGGAACGACATCCTGATCGGCCTCGGCGGCGGCGATTCGCTCAGCGGAGGCGCCGGGACCAATATCACCCTGCCATAATCGGGTGAAAAACCTGACGATTCCCAATCATGTGATCTCGCGGCCCGCCGCCCCTTGCGGCGGGCCGCTTTTTCTTTCTCATCTGCGCACTGGACCCGGCGTACAATGCCCGCGATGCATTGGCTTCGCGATTACCGCATCTGGCGCGCGCCATGGGCTCTGATTATCTTCCTGCTCGGGTTCTTCGTCCTTCTGATCATCGTGTCGCACTATTACCTCCTGCCCGCCATCACCGTCGCCAAAGGTGCCACCCCGGCGGAAAAGCGATGGCTCTCGGCCGCGTCCATGCTGCTGATGTCTGTGGTCCTCTTCACGCTGATCGTCGGGATGATGCTGGTCTTCCGTGTCCGCCGCTATTTCGCCCCGCCACCCTCGGTCCGGACCAAAACGCAATACGTCGATGCCTGGGCCGAATCCGCGAAAAGAATGGAAAACGTCCCGCCCGCCGACGCTGACGAAGAAGAATAGCCGCTGGTCGATGCGGCCGTTCAGCGCTATGATCCTCCGTTTCAATACGGATTCGGAGATCACTCGCAATGTCGCACCCGCGCCCCGCTACGGTCGGACAGCTCAAGGAAACCGGCTACCAACCCTCAACCGTCAAAGACGAGCTTCGCCGAAACGTCATCCGCAAACTCCGCGCGGGTGAAGAGCTCTTCCCCGGCATCGTCGGCTACCGCGACAGCGTCATTCCGCAGATCGTCAACGGCATTCTCTCAAAACACGACCTGCTCTTCCTCGGTTTGCGCGGGCAGGCGAAGACGCGCATTCTGCGATTGCTCCCGACGCTGCTGGACGAATGGATTCCCGTTCTCGCCGGCCCCGAAATCAACGATGATCCGCTCGCGCCCATGACCAAAACCGGCAAACGCCTGATCGCGGAACAAGGCGACGACGCGACGATCGAATGGGTGCATCGCAGCGATCGCTATCAGGAAAAACTCGCAACGCCGGATGTGACGATCGCGGACTTGATTGGCGAAATCGATCTCGTGAAACATGCGGAAGGCCGATATCTCAGTGATGAATCGACGATGCATTATGGCCTGATCCCCAGGTCAAACCGTGGCATCTTCGCGATCAACGAACTGCCCGACCTCGCCCCGCGAATTCAGGTCGGCCTGTTCAACGTGCTCGAAGAGCGCGACGTGCAGATCCGCGGATATCCGATCCGGCTGAACCTCGATGTCTGCCTCGTCTTCAGCGCGAATCCCGAAGACTACACGAATCGCGGACGCATCGTGACTCCGCTGAAAGACCGCATCGGCTCGGTCATCCGCACGCACTATCCGGAAACGGTCGATGAAGGCATTCGCGTCACGAAAGAGAACGCCTGGCTCAATCGCGACAAGGAAAACTCCGCCAGCGGTGTGACCGTCGAGATGCCGGCGTTTATGTCAGAGGTCGTCGAAGAAGTGGTGCGCCTCGCGCGGCAGAGCCCGCACGTTTCGCAAGCATCAGGCGTGTCGGTTCGAACGAGCATCGCCAATGCGGAAGTCGTTGCCAGTAATGCCGAGCGCCGCGGAATTATGACCGGCGAAGAGCGCGTCGTCCCGCGCATCTGCGACCTGAATTTCCTGGTCGCCTCCTGCCGTGGAAAGATCGAGATGACCCTTGCTGAAGAAGACGGCGCGGAAGACAAGCTCATCCAGTCGCTCGTCGGCGAAGCGGTGAAAGCCGTCTTCAACAAAATGACGCGCGGACAGGATTTCGAGGCGATCTCCGAGCAATTCGAAGGGAATCTCACGTTCCCCGCCGGCGACGATCTGAACGCCAAGGAGTTCGTCGCGAACATGAAAGCAATCAAGCCGCTCGACAAAGCCGCCCAGTCGCTCACGAAGACGCTGAACCTCGACGCAAGCGACCCCGCGACCCTCGCAAGCGTCGGCGAGTTCATCCTCGAAGGCCTGTACGTCAACAATCGCCTGAGCAAGTACAACGCGAAGGGCAAAACTTTCTTCAAGCGGTGATACGTCAACGCATTTGTAGGGTGCGCTTCAGCGCACCGGTTATTCCTTCGCGCGAAGATCAATAACCAGTGCGACGAACCGCACCCCACGCATGCACATGTGCGCTCGTCGTGCTACAACTGCACGCGTGAGTAAACCGAAGAAGAATGTTCCCCACGCCAACCGCCCGGCCCAAAAAACCGACTGGGGCGACGTCGCGGATTGGTATGACCAGCTCGTCGGCGAATCCGGCAGCGAATACCACCGCGAAGTTGTTTTGCCCGGCGTATTGCGGCTGATCAACCCGCAACCCGGCCAGCGCGTGCTCGACATCGCCTGCGGGCAAGGCGTGCTCTGCCGCCTGCTCGAAAAACGCGGGGCGGAAGTCACCGGCGTCGATGGCGCGGCGGAGTTGATCAAGGCCGCCCGCGAGCGCGGACCGCAGAGTATTCACTACCACATCGCCGATGCGCGCGAATTACACTTTCTCCCCGAAGACCACTTCGACGCTGCCAGCTGCATTCTCGCGATCCAGAACATCAACCCGGTTCAGCCGGTTTTTGCAGCCGCCGCCCGCGCACTCAAGCCCGGCGGACGCTTCGTGATCGTCATGATGCACCCCGCCTTTCGCGGCCCGAAGGAAACGAGCTGGGGTTGGGACAACAAAGCGAATGTGCAGTTCCGCCGAGTAGAGCGCTATCTTCTTCCGCGCAAGAGCCCGATCGTCACGCATCCCGGCAAGACCGATAGCGAGTACACCTGGACTTTTCACAAACCGATCGAATCGTACGTCAAAAGTCTCCGCAACGCGGGACTGCTGATCGACGCAATCGAAGAATGGCCCAGTCATAAAGTCAGCACGAGCGGCCCGCGAGCCGGCGCCGAGAACACCGCGAGAAAAGAGATCCCGATGTTCATGGCGATTCGCGCGCTCAAGCTCGGCGCGCCGATCTCTGAGTAGCACGCCGTTTTCCAAACGGACACAACTGAAGCAAACCACATCGATCACACTGCGGATTCCGCGCGCGGCACGTTTTCCGTCCGTGCTCGATCATGAGCACGTGCATCTCGTAGCGATCCTCAGGCGCGATGAGTGGCGTGAGAGTCTCGCACGTTTCCTCCGCGGTCGATTTCGCATCCACGAGCCCAAGTCGCATGGCGATGCGATGAATGTGCGTGTCGACGGGGAAGACCTTCATCCCGAACGAAAACATCATGATGCAATACGCGGTCTTCGGCCCGATGCCGACGAAATTCGTGAGATACTCGTAGGCGCGCTGTGGCTCCCACTCCGCGAGATGTTGCAGATCGATCCTGCCGGCGTCGGCTTTAATCTGGCGGAGGATCGCCTGGATGCGCGGGGCTTTGATACGACTCAAACCGCTCACGCGGATGTGGCGTTCGACTTCTTCGACGGGCGCGGCGGCGACTTGATTCCACGACTTGAAGCGTCGCCGCAACTGTTTGTATCCCGCGTCGCTGTTTGCCGCCGACGTGTTCTGCGAGAGGATCGTATCGACGAGCACATCGACGCCTTTCCCCCAGCATTTCCATGGTTTTCGGCCGTACATCCGCTGCAGGCGCGCGAGAATGGATTTCATCCCCCGACGCGTCGCGCGCAACTGACGTTGAGGCCGATGGCGATTTTCGATCACGTTGCGAATATTCGAGCGTCGCGTATGTTCTGGCAACATGGCGACCTGGCGACGCTCCATTTTTCTCGGTCTCGACCGCCCCGGGCGGCGCTGGATCCTGGGCCTCCTGGGCACCGCGCGCGTCTCGCTTCGGCGTCGGCGGCTCATCTGGATTCACCATGAGAGAACGTGGCTGCATCACTTCGGAAGCGCAACCATTGCATCGCCGGACATCAGTCCCGTCAGCCCGGAGATGATGGAACAGGAGACGCGAGAGGTTTTCCTCTATGAATACACGCCGAAGCCGAATGACACGATCATTGACGTGGGCGCCGGGATCGGAACTGAAGCCCTGACCTTTTCGAAATTAGTGAGTGCTGGCGGCCGCGTGTTCTGCTTCGAGGCACATCCGAAAACTTTCTTTGCCCTACAGCGATTGTGTGAGCTGAACGGATTGAAGAACGTCATCCCGATCAATGCCGCGGTCGCAGATAAGCCCGGTTCTCTGCGCATCAGCGACATTGAAGTGCACTCCACCAACTCGGTCTTCGGTGCGGCGAGCCAGAGTGGCATCGACGTGCCCGCGGTCCCGCTCGACGAATTTGCAGCGACGAACAACATCGATGTTTTGGATTTTCTCAAGGTGAACATCGAAGGCGCGGAGCGACTGGCGATCCTGGGTATGACCAGACTGATCCGCCGGACGCGGCACGTTGCGATTTCGTGCCACGATTTTCTGGCCGAAGAAGCCAAGGCGCCAGAAATGCGCACGCGCGAAATCGTCCGCGAGTTTCTGTTGCGCAACGATTTTGAGCTCACAACGCGCGACAACGACCCGCGCGGAAATATCCGTGATTTTATTTACGGCCGGAACAAACATTTGCCGTAGAAGCAGATTCTTATGTCCCCATTCGCTTATGAACCGACGTTTCAAGTTAACCACGACGACACGCAATATCGGCTGCTGACGAAAGATTTTGTCTCGCAAATCAATGTCGACGGCCAAACGATGGTGAAGGTCGACCCGGCAGCGCTGAAGCTGCTGGCAAACGCGGCATTCACGGACGTTTCGTTTTATCTGCGATCATCGCACCTGCAGAAGCTGCGGGAGGAACTGGCGGATCCGGAAGCATCGGACAACGATCGATTCGTGATCTACACGCATCTGCAGAATGCGGTGGTCGCGTCGGCGGGCCAGTTGCCGACGTGCCAGGATACGGGCACCGCAATCGTCGTGGGGAAGAAAGGCCAGTTCGTCTTTACGACGGGCGATGACGCGGCCGCACTTTCCGAAGGCATTTGGCAAACCTATCAGCAGCGAAATCTCCGCTATTCGCAGATCGCCCCGCTGGAGATGTTCAAGGAGAAGAACACCGGCAGCAACCTGCCCGCGGAGATCAACCTCCTCGCGGAGCCGGGGGATGAGTACAAGTTTCTCTTCATCGCCAAGGGCGGCGGTAGTGCGAACAAGGCATACCTCTTTCAATCGACGCCCGCGGTGCTGAATGAGAAGGATCTTGAGAACTTTGTTCGCAGCAAGCTCAAGGACATCGGCACGAGTGCCTGCCCGCCCTATCATCTTGCGGTCGTCATTGGTGGAACGAGCGCCGAGACGAATCTCAAGACGGTGAAACTCGCCAGCTGTGGCTATTACGATCATCTCCCAACGACGGGCTCGCCCGGCGGACGCGCATTCCGTGATCTGGAATGGGAAAAACGGATTCTTAAGATCGCGCAGGAAAGCCGCATCGGCGCGCAGTTTGGTGGCAAATACTTCGCTCACGATGTACGTGTCATCCGCATGCCGCGGCACGCCGCGAGCTGCCCGATCGGCATCGGTGTGAGCTGTTCGGCTGACCGCCAAATCAAGGGAAAGATCACGAAAGATGGCGTGTTTCTCGAGCAGCTTGAAACGAAACCCGAGCAGTATCTTCCGGCCGAGGCGCCCACGATGGCGCCTGCGCTCAAGATCAACTTGTCGATCGGCATGGAAAAGGTTCGGCAGATCCTCACCAAATTTCCCGTGAAGACGCGCGTCGAGCTGACCGGCACGCTGATCGTCGCCCGCGATGCAGCTCACGCGCGCATCAAGCAAATGCTCGACGCCGGCACGCCAATGCCGCAATACTTCAAGGATTATCCAATCTACTACGCCGGCCCGGCCAAGACGCCCGAAGGTATGCCGAGCGGATCGTTCGGCCCGACGACTGCGGGCAGAATGGACAGCTTCGTCGATCTGTTCGAATCCCACGGAGGCAGCCTGGTGATGATCGCCAAAGGCAACCGCAGCAAAGCCGTCACCGAAGCCTGCAAAAAGCACGGTGGGTTTTATTTAGGAAGCATCGGCGGCCCCGCCGCGATCCTCGCGCAGTCGAACATCAAGAAGGTCGAGCTCGTCGATTTTGAAGAGCTCGGGATGGAAGCCGTGAGAAAGATCGAAGTCGTCGACTTCCCCGCGTTCATTGTCGTGGACGACAAGGGGAATGATTTCTTTGAAGAGCTCTAAGCTGCGGAGGCTCTAACTGGTATAATCCGCCACCATGAATCCCACGTCGGAGTTCATCGATCAGTTAAGTCGTGAAGACATCGAACAAGCGCGCCGGACTTCGGCGTCCCTAAAACTGCGCGCGGGGGGTGATTTGTTTGATAATGCCTGCCGATGGATGCTGGCTGGAATTCGTCGTGAACGCCCAGGGATCACGAACGAAGAGGCGATGAAGGAACTGCGACGACGAATTGCGATCGGCGATGCGCTGGAGAATAGACTGTGAATTCCACCGATCTCGTTCTCCGGCTAATAGCCGTGTTCAACAAGGTCGGCGTCAGCTACATGCTGGTTGGTTCGTATTCCAGCAACGTCTATGGGCGAGAACGCGCCACGAATGATGCAGATTTCGTCGTTGTTATCGAACCGACACAAGTAACCGAGATTAGCCGTTTGCTTGGTGAAGACTTCCGTGTCGACTCGCAGATGTCCTTCGAAACGGTAACAATGACGACGCGTTATATACTTCATCATCCTGCCACTGCATTCAAGATGAGCTGTTTTTGCTGAGCTCAGACTCGCACGACCAAGCGAGATTCAATAGGCGGCAACTGGTGGATTTCGAAGGACATCCAACATGGCTGCCGGCTCCGGAAGATGTCGTGATCACCAAGCTTCGATGGTCCAAGGGCGGCCGGCGCAGTAAAGACGTCACAGATGTCGCGCAAGTTTTAGCGGTCCAATACAATCGACTTGATCTCACATACATCCGTAAATGGTGCGATACTCACGACACTCGCGATTTATTCGAGCGCTTGCTCAACGAGGCAGAACAAGTCAATCGTCCGCCCGAAGGTTAAGCGACTCAAATTCACACATGCGCAGGCTCTGAATGCATCGCCACCGCGGCGCCGAGGAGCCAGGGGATGCCGCCGACTTCGTCGGAATTTACCGGCGTGAATTGCCACTCAAGATGCTTCGCGTCGCCGTCCTTGGTCAGCCACGTGATGTTGTGCCGGTCATGCACGTGCGGCGCGAGAGGGTCGGCGATTCTTCGTGCGAACGCGGCGGTGTCGTCGGGGTGAATGAAAATCTCGTCCGGCCGATGCTCGATGACTTCGTTTCGGCGGTAACCGGACAGTTGCTCGCTGGCGCGATTGAACAGTTTGATTCGGCCATTGCCGTCCAGCAGCATCACCGGAATTGGCAATGAGCGCAGCATCTGTCGAAGGAATCGCTGATTGCGCGACAACACGCGTTCGGCGCGCCGCTGTTCGGTCACGTCCATCATTGAACCGTTCACTTGCATCGCCACGGTGTCGTCGGAGCGCAGGATTCTCGCGCGGCACATCACCGTCGCGTATTGGCCATCCGCTTTGCGGAAACGGAATTCGTCTGACCATGCATCTTCGGACGACCCGATCGCGCGGTGGAAACTTTTCACCACGCGCACGCGATCATCCGGATGCAATTTGTTCTGCCACCATTCGGAAACCGCTCGTACGTCCTCGGGCTTGTACCCAAACACACGCGTGATGCCATCCGACCATTCGAAGCCCTCGCGGATCGGATCCCACTCCCACAGCGCGTCGTCGGTGACGCTCGAAACGATGCGATACCGCCGCTGGCTGTGCTCCAGCTGCGCGACGGCGTCAGCGAGTTCTTTCGCGTTGAGTGTTTCGCGCTTGAGCAGGTCCTGCAGCAAAACGTTCGACTGCCGCAGCTGATCGAGCGCGCGGTTGCGGCTCACCAGGAAGGCGCTCATGCCGATCCCGACAGGCACGAAGACGACCAGCGGAATGGTTTCGTCATACAAGCCGGGGTGAATTGACGCGCTGACGAGAAGTCGGCCAGCATCGAAAGTGAGAATGAAAATCGTCAGCAGCGCCGGTCCCCAGCGGGCGAAATAGGCGCTGAAGAGAATCGCGACCATGCCCCAGAGGAATGGCCCTTCCCGGCCGATGAGGGGGCGCGTGAGGTGACTGAGTAATATGGCGGCGAGCGTGAACGATAGCCCGATTGTGTAACCACGCAGAACGGTTCCCGCGCGCTCGATCTGCGTCCGGTCCATGACGTCGCTCCTTCTCCCCGCCCCAATGAGCGTATGCTGTCGCGCCATGGAAGTTTCACGGAACATAGCTTGGGAGAAAGAAAGATTGTGCCTGTTCATGGCGCATCAGTTGCGCGAGCCGCCGGGCCGCTTCCTCTGCAATACAAAAAACCTGTTGTTTGGCGGGTGCTTGTATAATCTCGATCGTCAGTTTGCGATCATGTGTAGAAATCAGGAGGCGCGCCGTGCAGCAATTTCGAAGTGAAAGAGATTCGATGGGTGAGATGCAGGTGCCGGGCGACGCGTATTACGGCGCGCAGACGGGGCGGGCGGTCGAGAATTTTCCGATCTCCGATCTGCGCTTCAGCCGCGCATTCATTCGCGCGATGGGGATCATCAAATGGTCATGCGCCGAGATCAACACAGATCTCGGGTTGCTCGACGAAAAGCGCCGCGATTTGCTGCAACAGGCGGCGCAAGAGGTGATCGACGGAAAGCTCGACGATCAGTTCGTCGTCGACATTTTCCAAACCGGCAGCGGGACCTCAACGAACATGAACACGAACGAGGTGATCGCCGGCCGCGCGAACGAGATTGCGACGGGCAAGCGCGGCGGAAAAGAGCCGATCCATCCGAACGATCACGTGAACATGGAGCAGAGCTCGAATGATGTGATTCCGACAGCGATTCACGTGAGCGCGGCGGTGGAGATCAAGGAACAACTCCTTCCCGCGATGAATTATTTGTCGGACGCG
>JAICIO010000055.1 GCA_025924315.1 Phycisphaerae bacterium | reverse complement strand
TGATCGACCTCAACACCGAGCAGGACAAGATCCGCCGGGACATCGAAAAGACCAACAGCAAGCAGAAGATCAAGGACCTCACCAAGCGCCTGAAGATGATCGAGGCGATTCGTGGCTCGGAAAACAAGTCCGAGTGGATGGTCATGGACGTGATCCCGGTGATTCCGCCGGATCTTCGCCCGCTCGTGCTGCTGGAAAGCGGCAACTTCGCGACGTCGGATCTGAACGATCTGTATCGCCGAATCATCAACCGCAACAACCGACTGAAGAAGCTGGTCGATCTCAACGCGCCTGAAGTCATCATCCGCAACGAAAAGCGCATGCTGCAGCAGGCGGTCGATGCGCTGTTCGACAACGGCCGCTGCCGTCGTCCGGTGCTCGGCTCGTCGAACCGTCCGCTCAAGTCGCTGACCGACATGATCAAGGGCAAGCAGGGTCGCTTCCGCGAAAACCTGCTGGGTAAGCGCGTCGACTACTCGGCCCGCTCGGTCATCGTCGTCGGTCCGGAACTCAAGCTGCATCAGTGCGGTCTGCCCAAGAAGATCGCGCTGGAGCTGTATCAGCCGTTCATCATCCGCCGGCTCAAGGAGCATGGCCTCGCCGACACGATCAAGTCGGCCAAGAAGATGCTCGAGCGCCGCGATCCGGAGGTTTGGGACATCCTCGAAGAGTGCATCTACCAGCACCCAGTTCTGCTCAATCGCGCACCGACGCTTCACCGCATGGGTATCCAGGCGTTCGAGCCGGTGCTTGTCGAAGGCAACGCGATCAAGATTCACCCGCTCGTGTGTAAGGGCTTCAACGCCGACTTCGACGGCGACCAGATGGCCGTCCACCTGCCGCTGTCGATCGAAGCGCAGGCGGAAACGCACGTGCTGATGCTCGCGCCGAACAACATTTTCAGCCCGCAGTCCGGTACGCCGATCATCACGCCGTCGCAGGACATCGTGCTCGGCACGTTCTACATGACGAGCGACCGCGAAGGCGATCGCGGCGAGTTCAGCATGTTCAACACCGTCTCGGAAGCCATCATGGCTTACGAGCTCGGCGACATCGCGATGCACTCGCGGATCTTCGTGCGACTCAAGGACCGCACGCACGTCGTCACGGACGAAAAGGCCGGCGGCGCTACCCCCATCGAAGAGGTCTCGCGCAAGCACATCGAAGAACAGCGCAAGCGCAAGAACCCCAGCTACGTCACGCCGGAACAGAAGAAGCCCGCGAAGAAGCTCGCCAGCCACGTGATTCTCACGACGGTCGGCCGCTGCATCTTCAACGACATCCTTCCGCGCGAGATGCCGTTCTACAACTACGCCCTGACCGCAAAGGGCTCGAGCCGCGTGATCGCCGACACCTACGCGAAGCTCGGTCGCCCCGCGACGATCAAGCTGCTGGACGACATGAAGTCGCTCGGCTTTAAGCGAAGCACGCTCGCCGGTCTGAGCTTCGGCATCACCGACATCCGCTCGCCGGACAGCAAGCAGACAATTCTCGACGAGGGCCAGAAGAAGGCCGACAAGATCGAAAAGAACTACCGCATGGGCGCCATCACCGATCAGGAGCGTTACGCTCAGTTGATCGACGTTTGGGGCCATGCCCGTAAGCAGGTCACCGAAGACCTGATGACGACGATTCAGAACGACTATCGTGATCCGGAAGGCCGCAACGCTTCAAAGGAAGACGCTGCCAAGAACAAATACCTCAAGTACCTCAACCCCATTGCGATGATGGCGATCTCCGGCGCCCGCGGTAACGTGGACCAGATTCGTCAGCTCGGCGGCATGCGCGGCCTGATGGCCAAGCCGTCGGGTGAAATCATCGAAACGCCGATCAAGGCGAACTTCCGCGAGGGTCTGTCGGTGCTCGAGTACTTCTCGTCCACCCACGGCGCGCGTAAGGGTCTGGCCGACACCGCTCTCAAGACCGCCGACTCGGGTTATCTCACGCGTAAGCTCGCCGACGTGGCGCAGAACGTGATTGTCAATGAGATCGACTGCGGCACCGGCAACGGCGTCACCAAGACCACCATCTACAAAGGTGAAACGGTCGAAGTCGAACTGAAGGATCTGATCGTCGGCCGCACCGCGCTCGACACAATCCGCAATCCGATCACGGACGAAACGATCGTCGAACAGAACCAGATCATCACGAATGAAATCGCTGATGCTCTGAAAGAACTGAAGCTGGAATCGATCCGCGTGCGCAGCCCGCTCACGTGCGAAAGCCCGCGCGGCGTTTGCGCGTTGTGCTACGGCGTGGACATGAGCACGAACCGGATCGTCGAAGAAGGACTGGCGGTCGGCATCATCGGCGCCCAGTCGATCGGCGAGCCGGGCACGCAGCTCACCATGCGTACGTTCCACACCGGCGGCGTTGCGACCGGTGCCCTGATCGAAAACGACATCAAGTCCGTCAACGGTGGTACCGCCAAGCATCACGACGTGAACGCGGTTGAAGTTAAGGACGCCGAAGGCAACAAGCGCCTTGTCGCCCTGAAGCGCAACGGTGAAATCGCGATCGAAGACGCCAAGGGCCGCGAGCTCGAACGTTACAAGGTGCCTTACGGCGCCAGCGTGATGGTGCGCGCGGATGAAAAGGTCAAGCCGCGTCAGCAACTGGTGGTGTGGGATCCGCACATCTCGCCGATTCTGGCCGAGAAGGGCGGTATCGTCCGCTACGAGGACATCGAAGAAGGCGAAACCGCCAAGCTGGAAGAAGAGCGCAAGGGCGCCGGTGAAACCGGTGGCGGCGCGAAGCTCGTCGTTATCGAGCACAAGGGTGAACGCCATCCGCGCATTACCATCGAAGGCGATGACGGCAAGATCCTCGACTTCCACTACCTGCCGGCCAAGGCGCGTATCGAAGTCACGCCGGGCCAGAAGGTGCAGGCGGGCGAGCTGCTCGCTCGTCAGCCGAAGGAAGCGGCCGGTACGATGGACATCACCGGTGGTCTCCCGCGCGTTACGGAAATCTTCGAGGCTCGCAAGCCGAAGGATCCGGCGGTGCTCGCGGAAATCTCAGGTACCGTCGAAATCCGCTCCGACAAGCGTCGGGGCAAGACGACGTTCATCGTGCGAAACGAAACGGGCATGGAGCGCGAGCACCACGTCCCGCAGGGCATCGAATCGGCCGTGCACGCTGGCGACCGCGTCGAAGCCGGCGACCCGCTTATCCGCGGGCCGATCATTCCGCACGACATCCTTCGCATCAAGGGTGAAGAAGCGCTCTACCAGTACCTGCTGAACGAAGTTCAGAACGTCTATCGTTCGCAGGGTGTGAAGATCAACGACAAGCACATTGAGATCATCCTCAACCAGATGCTCCGCAAGGTGAAGGTCGAAGATCCGGGCGACAGCAAGTTCCTCCCGGGCGAAGTCGTCGACAAGTTCAGGTTCCGCGCCGGCAACGATCTGCTCGCGCAGAGCGTTCGCATCGCCGAGCCGGGTGGCACGAACTTCAAGGAAGACGACGTCGTCACCAAGCAGGAGTTCAAGGAAGCCAACGAAGCGGCAGAGGCCGCGGGCAAAGACGCCGCCAAGAGCAAGCGTCCCAAGCCCGCTCGCGCCAAGACGCTGCTGCTGGGTATCACCAAGGCGTCGCTGCAGAGCGAGTCGTTCATCTCCGCCGCGTCGTTCCAGGAAACGACCAAGGTGCTGACCGAAGCCGCACTCGGTGGCGCGGTCGATACGCTGGTCGGGCTGAAGGAGAACGTCATCCTGGGACACCTGATCCCGGCGGGTACGGCGTTCAATCCGCACCTGAACCTGAAGATCAAGCACCTGGCCCAGCCGATGGCCGAGGAAGACAACGAACCGGTCGCCCGCGCCCCGCGCGAGCTCCCGCCCGCCGCTCCCGCGCCCACGGAAACCGTTCCGCAGGCGGGTAGCTGATCGAGTTGTTCAGATGACTGAAACAAAAGCCCCGGTGAATCTCGCCGGGGCTTTTGATTGCGCTCAGCCGTGTTAGGATCAGACGCATCGACCGGACGATTGCATTGCGGGCTATCGCACAAAACGATCCGCGCTCGTCCTAAGCGCAGATCTTCAACGGGAGAGACGTTGACTGAACTCGGGCCGATTGCTGCGCACGGAGCGAAGCCTCGCGACCACATCGTCTTCATCGACTTTCTTCGTGGTGGCGCCGCGCTCGTCGTCGCGGCGTTCCACAGCCAAATTCATGGCGTGTTCGGTTATCCCGCGGTTGAGATTCCTGTCGATTCCCTCACCTACCGGTTCATCTACGGCGATTTCGGCGCCGGCGTGTTCGCTGTTGCCCTCTTCTTCATGGTGAGCGGGTTCCTGATTCCCTCCACATTGGAGCGCCCCGGCGCGACCGTGGCAGACTTCGCGATTCGACGATTCTTCCGGCTCTATCCGCTGTATTGGCTGTCGCTCCTCGCGATGGTGCTGCTGGGACCGTTTCTCTTCCACATCGATCCCTTTCCGATAAAGCACATTCTCTGGAATACCACGATGCTCCAGGGATTCGCGGGCATGCCGGATGTGATCGGCGTGTATTGGACGCTGCAGATCGAAGTGGTCTTTTACATCCTGTGCGCGATCTTGTTCGCGCTGGGATGGAATCGCTTTTATCGAACTCAGATCGTGCTGAGCATCGTTGCCGCGATTGCGTGTGGACTGGCTCGTTTCCTGTTGAACCGCGCATTGCCAGTTGCTCTGTTCCTCGCGCTTTGTCTTATGTTTCTCGGGAATCTGCTGCGACACCTCTCACGCGAGAATCGCTCGCTCCGTTCGTACTTCATATTCGCAATTCTCATCGCGGCGGCCGTCGTTCCCACGTGCAAGCTCAGCTACAAAGACCGATGGCTCATGTACACGCTGAGCTACTGGGCCGCGCTCATCTGCTTCACACTTGCATACCTTGCTCGCGGAGCATTTGAGCGCACTCAGTTTTCAGTTCGTATTTGCACGCTCCTCGGCTGTATCACGTACGGCGCATACCTGTTCCATTCGTTCATCGCGATTCCGATTGCGGCTGCACTCCATTGGCCCGGACACATCGGAAGCATCTTGCGCGTAGGCATTGGCGTGCTCGCGACCGCCGCGATCTCCGTTGTCCTCTTTACGTTCGTGGAGCAGCCTTGCATCGAGCTTGGGCGCATTTTGTCCAAGCCGTTCAGAGGAACGCGACCCATGCCTGATCTTCAGCAGGGCGCATCGAGAGTTCTGGAAAAGATCGGACCGACGAACTGACATTCGCGGGAGGATTGATGCTGCAGGCACTTTGCTGCGTCGCGATCATAATCGTGGCGCCGATTGCTCTGGGTGAAGTGGAACGGCTGAGCGATCTACAGGATCAGTTCATAAGGTCCGAAACCGGCTGGGGCGAGATCGGCATCAACACCTGCGCGCATGCGCCCGGCGCGAAGCCGCTGCCGATCCAAATCGGGCAGAAAAAGTACACGAGCGGAATCGGTCATCACGCCAATGGCAAGATCGAAATCGCGCTCGACGGCGAGTACGAACAGTTCGACGCGGAAGTGGGACTGCAACCGCTTCCAGGCGGCGACGGCAGTGTCGTGTTTCAGGTCTTCGTCGACGATCAAAAGCAATTCGACAGCGGATTGATGCGCGCTGAGACGCCGGCAAAGGCGGTGTCGGTTTCCCTCAAAGGCGCGAAGGTGCTGCGGCTGGTCGTGACAGACGGCTCGGATGGGATCAATTGCGATTGCGCGAACTGGGCGGGCGCGCGGCTCACACGCATTGCGGGCGCTGCGCGACCCGCGGTCGGTCTCTTTGATGTCGCGCCGTTTGCGCAGCTGATGACGTCCGATCCGAAGCGCAACGACGGCGCGCGCGCCGGGCGGACGCAGGAATATCACGCGGACGACGTGTACCTCGAATGGCCGATCGAATCCGCGAATGCGCTGGTGTCGTGCATCGGACTGAACTGGCTCGAGCGGCGCCCGTTGCGCGAGCTCGATGTCGTTTTCAAATCAGAGGCGCCATCATCCACCGGCGCGGTGGTGCAAGCGTGGGTCGGACAGACCGCGTATCAAGGCGAGTGGAAGCCGGTTTCTGCGGCGATCGAAGTGGACCGCGATCGCTGGCGCGTAAGGCTCGATCAACCGCTGGTTACGCAGAAGATCCGCTGGATTCTTCCGCAGCCCGCGTCGTCGCTGCAGATCGATCATCTCGCCGCGCAAACAAGCACTGCGCTGCGCACGACCGACCTGCGCCTCGAAATCGAACCGCGATACGAGCTGCCGGCGAAGCTGTCGATTTACAACGGACGATTCACGCAGGACCCGGGCGAGCTGAAGCTGGTTTTCGCAAACACGCTTCACGTCGAGAGCACCATCGCCGGCCGATGGAAATCGCAGCGGACGCAGCTCCGCTTCCGTTTCGGCGACCGCGGGTTCAGCGTGCTCGTCGACGACATTCTTCAGCATGGTCCAGTCTACGTCCCCGACTACGGCATCTTCCTCGCCACTGCTTCGAGCGGCATCACGCTCAAGCAATACGAAGAGCGAATCGCCGCGAAGAAGACGATTCTCGACGAAGTCCGTGCTAGGCCCGATCAAACGCTCGCGGCGGCGCTGGCGAAGGTCCATCACGCGGCACAGGATCAATCGCCGGTCATGCTCTCGCTGGCATGCGACAACCACAAACTCATCGTCGAGCGCAACGGCAACATCGACATTCCGACCCATCCAACAAAGGCGGACGACGTCGCCCTCAATCCCCCCAAGGGCATCACGCGCATCGGCGTGACCTTCGGTGATGGAAAAATCACGAAGCTGACACGGCATCTGGATGGCGGATGGCTGCCGGCGCCGGTGATCGAAGTTGAGCAAGGCGCGGCCAAATATCGCGAAGAAGTGATGGTTGTCCCGACGGATAAAGGGCTTCCGGTTGCACTGATCTACTTCCACTTTCATTCCTCCGGCGACGCGCCGGCCGTCTTGAACCTCTCTTTTCCGGGTTTGAAGGTCGACGTGCGTGAGGGAACTGTCCGAAGTGACGGCAAGTTGGTGGCGCTGCTCGGTGGCGCGACAGGCGTAGAAGCGCGTGACCAGAACAAGACGGATTCGTTGCGCCTTGTGGGAAAAGACGGCACTTTTTGCCTGATCATTCCTTGGGATGTGGACATCGGCGACGCAACCACACAGTTCAAAAACCCTTTGAATGATTTAAGAACATACTGGGAGCGGATTTTAGCGCATGCAGCGCAGATCAGCGTACCCGACGAACTTCTGATGAACGTCATCCGCGGTTCGCAGGTGCATTGCCTGATGGCGGCGCGAAACGACGACGACGGCAAGCTCGTCGAACCGTGGATTTCTTCGATCAACTACGGCCCGCTCGAGAGCGAAGCGAACTCCGTGATTCGCGGGATGGATTTGATGGGGCATGACGACTTCGCGCGCAAGTCGTTCGATTACTTCATCAGCAAATACGACGCGTCGGGCATGCTGACGACCGGTTACACATTGATGGGCACCGGCTGGCATCTGCAGACGCTCGGGCAGCATTACACGCTCTATCACGATTCGGATTGGCTGAAATCCGTCGCGCCCAAAGTCGCGACGGCCTGTGCATGGATCGCCCGTCAGCGGCACAAGACGATGCAGCGACCAGAAGGCATCGCGAAGATGCCGCAGTACGGTCTGGCTCCGCCGGGCGTCATGGCGGATTGGGGCAACTATGCTTACTACGTTTGTCTGAACGGCTACTACTGCGCCGGATTGCGTGAGGCGGCGAGCGCGCTGACTGACATCGGATTCACAGGCTCGAAAGAGCTGCTCGCGTCTTCAGACGATTATCGCAAGCGGATTGAGTCCGCCTATGACGCGACGCAGGCGCTCATGCCGGTTTATTCGCTGCGCGATGGGACCTGGGTACCGGGGTATCCGTCGCAGGTGAATGCGCCGGGGCCGACAAACGATTTCTTCCCGAACGAAGATGGCAATCGCAGCTGGTGCTACGACGTCGAGCTCGGCGCGCATCAGCTCGTCCCGCAGGGCGTGCTCAATCCCGACGGGCGCGATGTGCGATGGATGATGAACCACATGGAGGACGTGCAGTTCCTGCAAAACGGCTGGTTCGATTTCCCCGCCGACGAAAACCAGAAAGACCCGTTCGATTACGGTGGCTTCGCGAAGGTTCAGCCGTATTACTGCCGCAACGCGGAGATCTACGCGATGCGCGACGACCTGAAACCCTTCATCCGCTCGTACTTCAACACGCTGCCGACGCTGCTCAACACCGAAGTGCTCAGCCTGCAGGAACATTTCAACTCCGCCGGCGCGTGGAACAAGACGCACGAGACCGGTTATTTCCTCTCACAGACGCGCTTCATGCTGGTGATGGAGCACGACGATTCGCTTTGGCTCGCGCCGTTTGTCACGAACAACTGGATGAAGAACGGCCAGAAGGTCGAAGTGAAGAATGCGCCGACGAAATTCGGGCCGGTGAGTTACACGATCACCTCTTCGGCCGACAAAGGATTCATCGACGCTTCAGTTGATGTACCAACGCGCCAGCCGCCGAAGGAAATCGTGATTCGGTTACGCGATCCGAACGGCCGCAAGCTGAAGCAGGTGACTGTGAATGGCAAGAGCCACGACCAATTCGATCCGGCGAAAGAGACCATAACGATCGCGCAGCCGAAATCGCCGCTCGCGATTCACGCGACATTTCAATGAGCATGGATTCCGTTGTTGAAGTTCAACCCGACCCGGCCTTGCCGCCGGAAAAGCCGCCGGTTCCGCAGCCGCTCGCTTACATGGTGCAGCTCGATGGGTTGCGCGCGCTCGCCATCGGCTCGGTGATGCTCTTTCACTACACCGCGGGGGCGAATCACGCGCTCGACGAAGGCTGGACAATCTTCGCGGGGATGGGCGTCACGCTCTTTTTCGTGCTGAGCGGATTCCTGATCACCGGCATCTTGCTGAAGTGCCGCGACGATGTGCTCGCGGGGCGATCGAGCGTCCCGTGGTCGCTTCGTCAGTTTTACGTACGGCGGTTCCTGCGAATCTTCCCCGCGTTCTATCTGGTGATCGCGATCGCGTTTTTGTTCGCCCGTCAGAACCGCGGCTCGCTCTGGTGGCACGCTGCGTACTTGTCGAATTTTTACTTCGCGAAGCAGGGCATTATGCGAGGCCCGCTTTCACCGTTCTGGTCGCTCGCGGTCGAGGAACAGTTCTATCTAGTCTGGCCGCTGGTTGTTTTGCTGACCCCTCCAAAGCGCTTGCCGATGGTTCTGCTGATTTTGATTGGGGGCTCGGTCGCGTGGCGGCTGGTCGCCTCGTGCGCCGGCTTCAACGAAATCGCAATTGGTGCGTTGCCGATGGGGTGTCTCGATGCGCTTGGGATCGGCGCCCTCCTCGCCGCTGCGGGCGCGCATCGTCACAGGTTTGAACGCCTCGGCTTGCGGCTGGGCTCGGTCCTTTGGGTCGCGCTCGTGCTGGCTCACCTGCTGCATCCGATTCCGCGGGTCGAGTTGGTGTACTCGCGGACCATCGTCGCATTCTTCTCGGTTGGGCTCGTCGCCGGGGCCGCCCGGGGCCTGGGAGGGCTCTTCGGTCGATTCCTTCAAGCGGGACCAATCGTCTACATTGGCACTATTAGTTATGGCCTCTACCTCTATCACAACCTCACGCCGCGGTTCCTGCCGCACGTGCTATCCCGGCTCGGCTTCGCCCCGGTGGGGTGGCTTTACGTCGCCGTTCTGATCGCCGGCACCATCGCCGTGGCGACCTTATCGTGGTTCCTCTATGAATACCCAATTAACGGCCTAAAGCGATTTTTTCCTTACCGCCGCCGATCCATTCCCTCCGAACGATAGACGAATTCGCATCCAAGCGCCTACGATTCATGCACTTAGGTACGTGCGAGCATCCGGGGTTCACCGAACCTTTGTGAGCCGCCTGGCGTAACCTAATTGTCGGCTTTGGCGCCTTCATGCCCTTGACAGCGTCAAAACCGGCCCCCAAACTGCCGCCCCCTCGGTGGGCGATTTGGGTGGATTGATCAAGATTTGTGCGACGAGGGTCGATACCACCGTCGGGAAGGATCTCGCGATCACTTCCCCGGAATCAGTGTCCAATGGCAAAGAAGACTGGCAAAAACCTGGTGATCGTCGAGTCGCCCGCCAAGGCGAAGACGATCAATAAGTATCTGGGTGACGACTACATCGTCAAAGCCAGCATGGGCCACGTGCGCGACCTGCCGTCCAAGGGAATGGGTGTTGATCTCAAGACCTTTGAGCCCGAATACGAGGTCCTCGAAAGCCGCAGCAAGGTCATCAACGAGTTGAAGAAGCTGGCCAAGACCGCCAGCCAGGTCTATCTCGCAACCGACTTGGACCGCGAAGGCGAAGCGATCGCCTGGCACCTGCAGCAGGCGCTCGGGATCCCGGATGAGCAGGCCCAGCGCGTCATCTTTAATGCCATTACCAAAAGCGAAATCCAGAAGGCGTTCAAGTCACCGCACAAGATCGATATCGATCGGGTGAACGCCCAGCAGGCCCGCCGCATTCTCGACCGCGTCGTCGGTTACGAGATCTCGCCAATCCTTTGGCGCAAAGTCGCCAAGGGCCTCAGCGCCGGTCGTGTGCAGTCGGTCGCGGTGCGATTGGTTGTGGAACGCGAGCGAGAGATCGAAGCGTTTATCCCGCAGGAATATTGGAAGATCGGCGGAATCTTTACCGCCGACTCGGACAACGCGCATTGCAAGCAGCTCGCCGATGAGTGGGTTGATTTCCTGACCAACACCGGCAACGGTCCGCGCACGAAGCAGGAGCGCGAGAAGTGGCTCGCCGATCACGGCGCCTTCGTGGCGGACCTGGTGGAGATTGCAGGCAAGAAGTTCGAAGCGAACAACAAGAAGGACGCGCAGCGTGTCGCCGAGCTGCTCGGTTTCGCGCTGGACAAAGACGACACGACCGAAGACGCGGATGCGAAGGGCCCGGCGCGCAATCTGACGAAGCTGCTGGGCCATCTGGGCAGCTGCCCATCGTACACCGTTCGCTCGATCGAAAAGAAACGGACGACGAGCAAGCCGCAGCCGCCTTTTATCACCAGCACATTGCAGCAGCAGGCGTCGAGCCGTCTCGGCTTTGGCGCGCAGCGCACGATGCGCACCGCCCAGACGCTGTATGAAGCCGGGCACATCACCTACATGCGTACCGACTCGACGAACCTGTCGGCCGAAGCGCTGACCATGGCCCGCTCGTACATCAAATCCGAATTCGGTGACAAGTATCTGCCGGAGAAGCCGAACTTCTATTCGTCGAGCAACAAGAGCGCGCAGGAAGCCCACGAAGCGATCCGCCCGACCGACGCAAACATGTCGCCGTCGGATGCACACGCGAAGCTCTCGCCCGACGAGTACAAGCTGTATCAGTTGATCTGGAACCGTTTTCTCGCGTGTCAGATGCCGCCCGCGGAGTTCGACCAGACTGCGGTCACCGTTGCGACGCCAACGAAAGAAGGCGATGCGGTTTTCCGCGCGACCGGTCGAAAGCTCGTGTTCGACGGCTTCATGCGGGTTGCCGGTGTCAGCAGCGAAGATCAGCTGCTCCCGGATCTCAAGGAAAAGCAACCGGTTTTTCCGATCGAAATTGATCCGACGCAGCACTTCACGCAGCCGCCGGCGCGGTACACCGAAGCCTCGCTGGTGAAGAAGCTTGAAGAAGAAGGCATCGGCCGCCCGTCAACCTACGCCAGCATCATCCAGACAATCCAGGATCGCGAATACGTGATGCAGCAGGAGCGGCGCTTCTACGCGACGATGCTCGGCAAGGTCGTCACCGACAAGCTGGTGCAGGCGTTCCCGGAAATCATGGACGTCGGTTTCACCGCCGACATGGAAACGCAGCTCGACAAGATCGAAGAGCAGCACATGGACTGGGTGAAGCTGCTCCGCGATTTCTATGGTCCGTTTCACAAGGTCGTGGACGGCGCGCTCGAAAAGATCGAGCACGCCGGCGGAGCCCCCAGTCCGTACAAGTGCGAGAAGTGCGGCGCGCAGATGCTTTATCGCATCAGCAAGAACGGTTTCTTCCTCGCGTGCGAAAATAGGGAATGCAGTCATACGCAGCCGGTCGACGAGCAGGGCAAGCCCAAGCTCCGCGAAGTGAGCGAGCACAAGTGCCCGGTCTGCGGACGCGAGATGATCAAGCGCCGCGGACGCTTCGGCGAATTCCTCGGTTGCTCGGGCTACTCTGAAAAGAACGAGAAGGGCGAGCCGGCCTGCAGCACGATCATCAACCTGGACAAGGACGGCAATCCGCAGCCGCCGAAGGTCAAGATCAACACGACGGTTGTCTGCGATAAATGCGGCAGCCCGATGATTCTTCGCGACAGCAAGCGCGGGCCGTTCCTCGGATGCTCGTCATTCCCGAAGTGCCGCTCGACGAAGATGATGAAGAAGCTCGAAGGCGCGGACCTGAAACAGGTCGAAGCGCTCATCCCGCTTCTGAAAGAAGAAGGCGCCAAGTCCGCGGAAATGGTTGCGAAGATCCTCGGCGAAAATCCCGCCAACGCCGCGGCGAAAACCGGTCCGATCACGACCGACATCGATTGCGACGAATGCGGCAAGCCGATGATCATCCGCAAAGGCCGCCGCGGGCCGTTCCTCGGCTGCTCCGGCTATCCAAAGTGCAAGAACACCGCCGAAGTCCCCGCCAAGCTCCTCGAAGAGCTCGGCATCGACGGCAACGGCAATAGCAAGGCGAAACAAGCCGAGCCCACGCCCATCCCCCACGAAGAACCGATGGACCACGAAGACGCCGCGTAAGTCGCGTTTCGTTGGTTAGCTCTGTCAATCAACGCATTCACCAAGGTCGCGAAGCGTCATTCTGAGCGAAGCGAAGAATCTCGGGATCGAATACGCTTTGCATTTCGAGATCCTTCGCTTCGCTCAGGATGACATCGTTCCATGGAGATGAGCGTTCTGGTTTCGCGCTTCATGCACTTGTCCTTTTCGCGTACTACCTTCACAATCATCCGGGTCATTTCGACCGGAGGCACATTGGTTCGATCGTTTGTTCTCTGCGTGATCACGCTGCTCGCCCCCGCCATCTTCGCGGCGGAAAAGACGCCGAATGTCGTGCTCATCTTCATGGACGACCAGGGCTACGCCGACATTCAACCCTTCGGCGGAAAGGTCCCGACGCCGAATCTCGATCGCATGGCGGAGGAAGGAACACGCTTCACTAACTTCCACGTCGGCCAGCCGATCTGCAGTGCTTCGCGGGCGGCGCTCATGACGGGCTGCTATCCGATGCGCGTGGGCATCTATGGCGCGCTTGGGCCGAATTCGAAGGTCGGCATCAGCGATCACGAAATCACGATGGGGCAGATGTTCAAGTCGCGCGGATACGCGACGATGATCATCGGCAAATGGCATCTTGGCGATTCACCGCAGTTCCTCCCGACCCGGCATGGGTTCGACCAGTGGTATGGCCTGCCGTACAGCAACGACATGCGGCCGAAGAGCAACAACGGCAAGGACTATCCCGCTCTGCCGCTGTATGAAAACGAGAAAGTCATCGAGCGCAATCCGGATCAGTCGCAGCTGACGACCCATTACACCGAGCACGCGGTGTCGTTCATCGAGCAGAACAAGGATCATCCGTTCTTCCTGTATCTGGCGCACAGCATGCCGCACGTTCCGCTGGCGGTTTCGGATAAATTCAAGGGTAAGTCCGGGCACGGGTTGTACGGCGACGTGACGGAGGAAATCGACTGGTCGGTGGGGCAGGTGCTCGATGCGCTCAAGCGCAACAAGCTCGATGAGAATACGCTGGTCATTTACACATCCGACAACGGTCCGTGGCTGCTCTATGGCAATCACGCGGGCAAAGCAGATCCGTTCCGCGAAGGAAAGATGACGTCGTTCGAAGGCGGGTTTCGTGAGCCGTGTATCATGCGCTGGCCGGGGCAGATTCCGGCGGGCAAGACGTGCGAGCAGCTGGCGGTGACGTTCGATCTGTTTCCGACGTTCGCCAAGCTGATCGGCGCGCAGGTGTCGACCGATCGCATTATCGACGGCCGCGACATCTGGCCGCTCATGCACGGCGACGTGGACGCGAAATCACCGCACGAGTTCTTCTTCCACTACTGGAGTCACGATTTGCAGGCGGTGGAAGACGGTCGATGGAAACTGCATTTTGCGCACAACTACGTTCATCCCGATCCGCCGGGCCACGACGGGAAACCCGGGAAGACCAGCCATCCGGAGCTGCCGATGTCGCTCTTCGATCTGCAGAACGATCCGGGCGAAACGAAGGATGTGTCGGCCGATCATCCCGACATCGTGAAGCGCCTGAGCGACGCTGCCCAGAAGTGTCGCGAAGATCTCGGTGATGCCGCGACGAAGACGCAGGGCAAAAATGTGCGTGAGCCGGGGCATCTCACGACTCAGCCCTCACCGCACTGAAGCCGGCGGCTGGATCGTCAGCTCGAATGACACCACGCGATTCGGCATGAAGGCGGTCGCGTTGTTGTCGACGACGCCCACGAGCGCCCAACGATTCTCGCCGAGCTTGGGTCCGAGGCCGAGGCCTTCGAGATTGCCGATGTCGTTGCCTTCGCGCGACCAAAGAAGCGTTTTCTTCGCCGGGATGAGGTCGCTGCGATCCTTGAGCGCATCGATCGAAAGTACATCCGTCGCCGCTGAGCAATCGACGAGGTAGATGCGATTGCGGAATTTGGAAAGCAGATTTGCGGGGCCGGTCAGTGCAAACGCGCGCTCGAGAACAAGTAAGCGACCATCGGGCAGCAACATCAGATCCGACACGCCGCTGCGGCTTTTGCTGCGATCGGTGTCATTGGGCGCTGCAGGGATCGGATCCGTCTGATACGCAAACTGCTGGCGCGTTTCCCACGCGTTATCCTTCAGCACCAAATGCGTCAATCGCACGAGCGTACCTGTCTTATCGGTCGACCGATCTCCGTCGCGTCGCAGGGCTTCTTCGTTCGAGGTCCAGAGAGTGCCGTCGCGGATCGTGAGGGACTCGAACCCAAAATTGCCGCGAGTGTTTCCGTTCAGGAACAGGCGCGGAACGGTCAGGCTCTGAACGAAGTGTCCATCCTTTAGGCGAAACTCACGAAGGGCGGGCGTGTCCTCTTCGCTGAGAAACACGTCGTCCGCATTATCGCTCGCGACGGCGATGCCTTCAAAATCGTGATGCTGCGAGAGCACGATCACACCGGAGTACTTCGCGGTCAGAAGCGATCCATCGTTCGCGATCGCGATGGTCATCCGCACGATGTGACGCGAATTGTCCATCACCGCGAGATACTCAGCGTCGTGATAATGTGTGATTCCGCTCAAGCCGTTGATCGCGAATGTCTGCGTCCCGCTCTGAAATGTTTCGCCCGTGTTGAACAATCCGCGGTAGGTGAGAGAGATCGTCTGAGCGCTGGCGCAGCAAGCGCACAAGCTCAAGACGATCGCGAGAATGCAGCGCCAGGTCTTTTCCCCTCGCCCTGGAAGGAAGAAGGTAAGGGTGAGGGTCGATCGCGAGGATACAGTTGCGCCGCTTCGCAAAATCCCCCGGAGGCTCTTTGTGAATTGGCACAACTCGACTTCCACGTTTCACCCTCACCCTAACCCTCTCCCTCAAGGGAGAGGGGAGAAGACACGTTTTCGTTTCACTTCGCTCGCGATTATAAGATCGATTGATGAGTTCGGTCGAATTGCCTGCAATGAGCCACGTCGAATTGCTCTTCCTCGGAACCGGCACCAGCGCCGGGGTTCCCATGATTGGCTGTGAGTGCGAGGTCTGCCACAGCAGCGACCCGCGCGACAATCGCACGCGGCCCTCGGTTGTCATTTCGTACAACGACATCCATGTACTCGTTGATACCACGCCCGAGCTTCGCGTGCAGTGCATCGCCAACGATGTGAAGAAAATCGACGCCGTCGTGTTCACCCATGCTCACGCGGATCACATCATGGGGCTCGATGACGTTCGACGATTTAATGCAATCAACGAAGCGCCGCTGGATATCTGGGCGGATGAGAAGTCGTTCAAAGATATTCTCAAATGCTTCGGTTACGCCTTCAAACCGCCGCAGGCGGTCGAGAAAAGTTTCCGCCCGCAGCTCGTGCGTCACGTGATGAGCGGCCCGTTCGAAATCGGTGGGGTGACGTGGACACCCATTCCGCTCATTCACGGCGATGAAGAAGTCCTCGGCCTGCGCGTGGGCAAGCTCGCCTACTGCACTGACGTCAATGTGATTCCGGAAAAGTCATACGATTTGCTGAGAGATCTCGACGTCCTGGTCCTCGATGCGCTCGCTCCGAATCCGCACACGAAGCATTTCTCGCTGCCGCAAGCGGTCGAAGCCGCGGAGCGCATTGGCGCGAAACAAACGTATTTCACCCACATCGCCCATCGCCTCCCGCATGCAGCGACGAACCGAAATCTCCCCGCGAATATGCAGCTCGCGTACGACGGCCAACGTGTCACTGCCCGGCTGTGAGTAGAGGCCTTCCGGAAACATGTGGCACAGCCGCCCTCGGCTGTGCTTTGCTGCTCGCGCACGGAGCACAGCCGAGGGCGGCTGTACCACAACATTGATCACTTACCTTCGACCCAATCTATACTGAAGCGCGCGAAGGTGAGCTTATCGTCGAAATATTTCTCGCCGTTCTCGTAGAAGCAGTAAATCTCGCCGTTCTTTCCGACAGCCAAATCGCTGTATCCGCTCCAACCTGACTCCAGCACGCGCGAGATCGGCCAGGTCGCGCCGTCGTCGTGCGATGCGCGGATCGTCAGGTTCTTCCGATCCTTATTCGCGTTGTTCGCCGGATTCGAAAACAAAATCGTCTTTGCATTCAACCGAATCATGCTCGCCATGCAGATCGGATCCGGCAGCTGCTCATCGAGCTTCACTGCGCTCCAGTGCGAAATCCCATCGGGCGATGTCGCCACCGCGCGCACGTGTGGCTCGCCGTTGTGTCGGATGTTCATCATCACCCGGCGATCCGACAGCTCTACCAGGATGTTCTCGCTTGGATTCTCCAGCCCTGCCTTCGGCCCGCCGGCGACGATCTCGCACGCGTGCCATGTCTTGCCCGCGTCGTCGCTGTAAATCGTCGCCACGCAACTCGGCGCGTGCCCGTGTGCGCCCGTGCTCATCCAGATCGGTACGAGCAATCGCCCGCTGTTGAGTTCAATGCCATGCCCCGGCCCCGTCGCGATGACGCCCCAGTCGTACCGATCGCGAAACTCTTCAAACGCCTTCGTGATCTCCACTGGTTCGCTGAATGTCGCGCCGTCATCGCTGCTCTTGCGATAGAAGCACCGCGCGTATTCCAGGCAATTCAGAAAATGAACCGTGCCATCGCGCCCCGCAACCATCAGCGGATTGTTCATCGTGAAGCCCGCCGGCGCATCGCCCTCGCGCCGCGCCAACTTGCTGTGCTGCGCATCCTTCGGCGCGCTCGCGATGACGCGCGGCTCTTCCCATGTCTTTCCATCATCGATGCTCCGCCGCATGAGCACTTCACTCGACGCCCAATCGGCACTGCTCTCGATGCGTCCCTCGCAATAAACCAGGATTGTTCCTTTTGGTGTCACCACGATTCCAGGAATGCGGCACTTCGCGTGGCGGCCATCGTTCTGACGAAACAGATCGACCTTCGTGATCGCATCGTCACCGATCGCGTGACAAGCGAACAAGACCATGACCAGAACCGATACGATTTCCCGCATGCTCGGAGAATGACCTGTCGGTAAGCTATTTGCAACGCGGGGCCAATGATGACTGAGCTGACCTACGGAAGAGACCGGCCAAAAAGCTTTTCATGGCAGCGAGTCGCGGCGCTATTGGGCGTGGCGTTCGCGATCGTCGCCGCGATCGTCATCGCGCCGGCGCAATGGCGAGCATTGCAACGTCGCTGGCTTTTTCACAAGTGCCTGCAGTTCTCGCTCCCCGCGAATACGGTTGTTTTCGACGATGATCCGAAGCACGTCGGAAAGATGACTGCATCGGGACAATACGTATCCGCCAGCGCGTACTTCACGCGGCCGTCGGCGCTGCTTCCGATTCCGCAATTTTCGAACTACGCCGGCACAACACTGCCGGCGGTGTTCATGCACGAGATGATCAGCCCGTCGGGAAATCATCGGCTCGTCGTTGTGCAGTTGAGCGCGATGCGGAATGATCCCTTCGATCGAATGTTCTTCTCGGCGTACGAAGAAAGCGCGTCAGCAGGCTTGCGGTCAGCATCGGCCGGAAAAGGTTTGGGCCTGGAAATGTATCGCGCCGCCCCCGAGTCGCTCACGCTGTACGCCGGTCAGGTTGATCCGGCGGACGCGCCCCATTTCACCATCGATTACATCTTGAACAATCGCCGCGAGACCATCGACGGCTGGTTGTTCGATGACGACACCGTGCGTTTGATGCCACGCTGTGGAGATGTCGCGTACATGCCCGACCGCGGACTGTGGATGCCCGGCAATGGCAAGGCGCCGGATTGGGTGTACCACATCGAGCGCCAGTTCCTCGGTCACGCCAACGCCGCTCCAACCTCGCGGCCGAGCTCGATCGTGCCGGAGCCGGTGGACTTGAGAGTCCGCCGAGAATGGTAAACATTGACCATCACTGACGCGTTCGCTACGCCACGATCGGGCGACGCTGACGGGGCACCGGTCGGCATGAGCGACTGGCAGATCACCTATTCTCTCACCTTCACCAACGGCAGCGGCGGAGTCTTCACCGCGTATCTTCCGGAGCCGACCGGTCTCGCTCTGCTCGCTATTCCCACCGCTGCCTTGCTGGTTCGACGCTCCCGCACTTGATCTCTCGCAGAGGATGGGTAGACCAACGCCATCATGAAACGCTATCGCGCGTTTGCGCAGTATTACGATGCAGAGTATGAGCGGGCGGAGATGCTCGAGCAGGATGTGCCGTTTTTCCTCGGGCATCTGCCGCGGAAGAGGCAGAGCATCCTGGAGCTGGCGGTGGGGACGGCGCGGGCGGCGATCCCGCTCGCGCAAGCGGGGCATCGCGTCGTCGGTGTCGATTATGCCGCGGACATGCTCGAGCTCGCGCGCGAGAAGTGTGCGGCCGTCGGCCTGCGCGAGCGCGATCTCAAGCTGGTACATCAGGATGCGCTGAAGCTCGACCTCGGCGAGACGTTTGACTGGATCACCATTTTCTTCAACACGCTGCTGAACTTTACGACCGTGGAGGAATTCGACGCGCTCCTCGCGGGCGTGAAGCGGCATCTCAAACCGCGGGGAAAATTCTGGATCGACATCTTCAACCCAGACCTGCATCGACTGGCCCGCGATCACGATGAGCACATCGAGCCGGGCGTGTTTTATGTGCCGTCGCTCGATCGCACGGTGCAGCGCGACACGGAGATCGTTCGCGATCCGATCGAGCAGGTGCAGCACATCACCTATCATTACCGCTGGTTCGATCGCGACGGAGCAGAGCATCACGAGAAGGTGCAGTTCGATCTGACTTACATCTTTCCGCGAGAGCTGCAGTTGTTGCTCGAGCGGAATGGGCTGACGATCGAGCGGATGTATGGAAATTACGACGGGAGCGCATTAAAGGCGGACTCCCCACGCATCATCGCGATGGTGAAGCATTCGCCGGCGCGGCGGGGGCAAACAGCGCGGCGATGATCTTCTCGGCGAAGGAGGCAGAGAGCGTGCCGAAGTGCCCGCCGTCGTTGTCGAGCTGTTGCCATGAATCTTCGTAGGGATGTTCGACCAATTTGGCGCGGAGATCGGGAATAAGTGACGAGAGATCGAAGCCGGCATTGCGGCGGCGGGGTTTTGAGCAGATGACGGATGAAATTCTTGCATTTAGCCGCGGGGCTTGCCCCGCGTGAGACGTGGCTCCGCGGACTGGCCCTCGCGCGGGGCAAGCCCCGCGGCTAAATAGTGCAGCCTGACTGATGCCGACGTTCTTGATCGCACTCGATCCATGCTACAATTCCCGATCCAAGGAGCATCCGATGTCAGATCAGCCCACAACCACGACTCGTCCAACCCATGCGACCGGCGCGCGACCCGAAGGCGCGACCGGGCCTGCGATCCAGCGCCAGTTCGTAAACTTCTCGTTCTACAAGCTCGACCCGGAATTTCGCCGCCTCTCGCGCGCAGAGAAAGACAAGGCGCGCGACGAATTCGTCGAGCTCGTCGACAAGCGACAGGAAGGCCTGATCTGTCTCAGCTACAGCACCGTCGGTCTGCGACCCGACAGCGACATGCTCCTCTGGCGGATCAGTCTCAGCTCCGATGATTTTCAGAAACAGTCGGGCGCGATCAACAAGACGACGCTCGGCGGATATCTGCGAACGCCGCATTCATTCGTGGCGATGACCAAGCGCAGCATGTACATCGACAAGCTCGATCCATTCCACACCGCCGAGAGTCGCACGCACATCCTGCCGGGCAAACGGAAGTATCTGTTCGTCTACCCGTTCGTCAAAACCCGCGACTGGTACCTGCTTCCGCTTGAGAAGCGCCAGGAGATCATGGACGTGCACATCAAGATCGGCAATGAATATCCGAGCGTGAAGCTGAACACGACGTACAGCTTCGGGCTGGACGACCAGGAATTCGTCGTCGCGTTTGAAACCGACGATCCAAAAGACTTCCTCGATCTCGTGATGAAGCTCCGCGAAACGCAGAGCAGCAAATACACCCTGCGCGACACGCCGATCTTCACCTGCGTGCAAATGCCGCTCCGCGACGTGCTGGATCAGATGTTTTAATGCTAAAGGGTTCAGGGTTCGGGGTTCAGGGTTCAGTGGCTTGTAGCTGAACCCTGAACCCCGAACCCCGAACCCTGAACCCAAACTGATGGACATCGGGTAAAATGCATCGGTCGGGGGTTCTCGCGGGCAATGGAATGAGCCTCCCACGTCACCTTCTTGATCGTGTCGATCGGGTTCTCGATTTTCATCATTCCACCAAGCACATTCACGGCTCGCTCTCGCGGACGGTGGAGACCGATGCGTCTAATCCGCCGGACCCGAACCTCGTCTTCGTCGAGCACCCGCGCGTTTCACTTCCGCGGGGCCTGCTCGATGCTTCCGTGCCCACCATATCGCTGCTGCAATACCATCGCGACGCGCTGCCGAATGCGAATCTGAATCCGGCGCACGATCTAAAAACGCTGGCGACGTGGCTGTTCATGGCGAATGGGCAGACGAAACGCGTTGAGGATGGAGGACGCAAGTTCTGGCTGCGCACGTGCACGAGCAGCGCTGCCCTTTATCCGTACGAGCTCTACGTCGCGGCGTTCGCGATCGAGGGGCTTGAGCCGGGACTGTATCACTTCAGCGCCAAAGAGTTTTCGCTGCGGAAATTGCGGGATGGACACGAGGCGCTGTTCACGATCAAGCGCGGTCGGCCCGATCTCGAGTTTCTCAAGCGCAGCAGCGGCGCGGTGTTCGTTTCATCCGTTTTCTGTCGATCGGCGTGGAAATTCGGCAAGCGCGGATATCGATACGCGCTGCTCGATTCGGGGCATCTCGTGGAGAACGTCGTGCAGAGCGCGACCGCGCTCGGGATTGAGACCGTGACGCGGCTGGCAATGAACGACGGGAACATGGCGGAGTTGATCGGCGTTCCGCAGGATGCGCTCTTTTCGCAGGCGGAGTCGGTGCAGGCGATGGTGGTTTGGGCGGATGAAGCGACGACGCCGCTTCCGCCGCGCGCGTCGCCGATCGCGCCGTTGCAGTTTATCGATCGGCCGGTGACGTGTCCGAGCAAGGTGACGTATGGATCGATCCTGGCGGCCCATGAGGATTGCGTCGCGCCCGGGATCACATTGCGCGAAATCCGCCCACCGACGACCGAGCTCGATCCGCTGCCGTCGTCGGCGAAGCGGGTCACGATGCCGATAGCGGAAGAGCCGCACGGCGGGGAGATCTTCAGCACCGTCCTCACCTCGCGGCGCAGTGCGAACGATTTCGATTGGAAGGGGATCGAGCGCGATCATTTTCTGTGGCTTTCGAAGCTCGCCTTCCGCGGGGGCACGTACTTTCCGTTTCATCCCGACGGTAATTATGTTGCTGCCATTCGTCCGTTCTGGATTGTCAGCGATGTGACGGGGATGGAGAACGGCATCTGGTATTACCATCCGCCATGGGATACGTGGACGAACCTGACGAAGGGAACGTTTCGCTTGCAGGCGGCGCACCTCGCGCTGCAGAACAAAAGCATCGCGCACGCGCCGGCGGTGTGTTTCATGGCCGCGAATCTGCAGGCATTGATGTCGCAGGCGGGGCCGGATCTGTATCGGCTCGCGCATCTCGAGGCGGGGATTGTCGGGCAGCGATTGACCCTCGCCGCGACGGCGCTCGCTCTGTCATGCAGAGGCCTCGGAGGCTTCTATGACGACGAAGCGAGGCAGTTTCTTGGGCTTGGACAAAGCAATTGGCAGATCATCTACATGATGGCGCTCGGGCATGCGACATCTGAACAGTCTCCGATGCGCTGACACGTATTCGACACCGCTTGCGGTTTCGCAGATAAACACGCGTGGTCCTCTGCGAAACCGCAAGCGACGACGACGCCGGTTCCGACGTCCTTGACTTGCACCCTCCGCATCGCCCCATTAGCCTCTTCATCGATGCTCGCCGACGAAACCGTGCAACGACAACTGACGCACTCGATCACGCTGCGCCACCGACTCCATCAAATCCCGGAGCTCGCGTTCGAGGAATTCGAGACCGCCGCTGCAATCCGGGCGGAGCTGGACCGCATTGGCATTTCATATGTCGCCGGCGTGCCGGATGCGCCCACCGCGACGATCGCGTGGATCGGTGACACCAGCAAGCCGTGCATCGCGCTGCGGTCGGACATCGACGCGCTGCCGATCCTTGAACAAACCGGCCTCCCTTATGCGAGCCATCATAGCGGACGCATGCACGCCTGCGGACACGATGGTCACATGGCCACTCTGCTTGGTGTGGCGGCGCTGCTCAAATCGATCGAAGACCGGCTGCCGGTGTGCGTGAAGTTTCTTTGGCAACCCGCGGAAGAAGGCGGCGGCGGGGCGTGGCGCCTGGTGCAGGCGGGTGTGCTCGACGGACGGGTTGGTCCCAAGGTGAGTGCGATCTTCGGATTGCACGGCTGGCCGGGACTGCCCGTTGGAATGGTCTCGACACGACCGGGACCTCTGCTTGCTGCCACCGATAATTTTGTAGCGAACTTCGTCGGCCGCGGATGCCACGGCGCATTTCCGCATCTCGGTCGCGATCCGATCGTCACCGCATGCGAGGCGACGCTGAATCTTCAGCAGTTCGTCAGCCGCGAGATGGATCCGACGGACTCCGCCGTCATCACGGTTGGCATCTTCCACGCCGGCACCGCCACCAATGTCATCCCGGATAACGCGCGCATCGAAGCGACGGCGCGCACCCTCACGCCCGAAGCGCGGAAAATGATCCGCGAAGGTTGCGAGCGCCGCTGCGCCGGCATCGCGGCCGCGAACGATTGCCGGCTCGAATTCGAGTGGATCGAAGGCTATCCGGCGACGATCAACGACCCGGCGATGGCGGAGTATGTCGCGACGATCGCGAAGACGAAGCTCGGTGCGAATCGCTACATCCCGGCAGCGCGACCGGCGATGGGTGGCGAGGATTTCGCGTATTACCTGCGCGAGATCCCGGGCTGCTTCTTCCTCGTCGGCGTGCAACCACCCGAGCGTGCAAGCTATCCGCCGCTCCACAGTGATCGCTACGATTTCACCGATGCCGCGATGGCGGTGGGAATGCGGATGTTTATCGAACTGGTCTTGAGTTTTCCGCCTGCGACGTAGCACGGATTTTCAACCCATGCATCTGGCCCCGACAAAATGCACGGATTGGAAACCCGTGCTACTTCTCATCGATGAGTACACTCTCCATTCAAGATGTTGAGCTGAACGGCGCCAATCTCGGCGCGGACAATCCGTTACCGGCGTTTCGCGTCGCTGGCCACTCGCCGAGCCCTGTGAAATTCGACGAGAGTGTTCCCGCCGAAGCTCGAAAATATCTCGGCTTCGGCTGCGACACGGGCGTTCTTCCCTACTCGATCCAAGATGGCTACGACCGCGATGTGCGTCCGCGAAAGTTTCGCGTCGCGATTCTGGAGAATGAAATCCTCCGCGCGATGTTCCTGCTCGACCTCGGCGGGCGGATGTGGTCGCTCATTCACAAGCCGACGAACCGCGAGATGCTCTTCCGCAATCCCGTCTTTCAGCCCGCGAATCTCGCGATTCGCAATGCGTGGTTCAGCGGCGGAGTCGAATGGAATATCGGCCTGCACGGCCATACGCCGCTCACGTGCGCACCCTTGTTTGCGGGTCGCGTCGACGGACCAAATGGCGAACCGATCCTTCGCATGTGGGAGTGGGAGCGCATCCGCCGCGTGCCGTATCAGATGGATTTCTCGCTGCCGAGCGGATCGCCATGGCTCTTCGTGCGCGTGCGGATCGTGAACCCGAACGATGAATCCGTGCCGATGTACTGGTGGTCGAACATCGCGGTGCCGGAAACGCCGACCACGCGCGTGCTCGCGCCGGCGGATCATGCGTATAACTTCGGCTACACCGGCGCGATGACGCGGCTCGCGGTGCCGGGTGATTCGGACAACACCTATCCCGTTCACGCGCGTGGATCGTCCGATTTCTTCTACGACATCCCGCGCGATCAAATCCCGTGGATCACCGCCCTCGACGAAAACGGAAGTGGGTTGATCCAGGCGTCATCGAACAATTTGCGCGGGCGAAAATTGTTCCTGTGGGGCATGGGCGCTGGCGGGCGGCGCTGGCAGCAGTTTCTGAACACGGCCGGCAACAATTACGTCGAGATCCAGGCAGGCCTCGCGCAAACGCAGTACGAATGCCTGCCGATGCCCGCGAAGGCGGAGTGGTCGTGGGTCGAAGCGTATGGGCTGATGCAGGCCGACGCGCAGCATGTTCATTCGCACGATTGGAAGCTCGCGCGCGATGAAGTTGAATCGCATCTGGTCGCTTTGAAATCCGAGCTTGCGCATCGGGATGAAGCGTTGCGATCGATTCAGGATCGATCGCCTGCAGAGCTTCTGCATCGCGGAAGCGGATGGGGCGCGCTCGAGCGAAAACGCGGGGCGACGTTTCCGACTGGAATGATCTTCGATGATGAGTCGCTCGGCGGCGAGCAGTCGCCATGGCTGCATTTAATCGACAAGGGCGTGCTGCCCGAAAGCGACCCAGATCAACGACCCGGCGCGTGGATGATCGGCCCGGACTGGCAAAAACTGCTCAAAGAATCATTGCCGCGAAAGGGCGGCGATCACTGGCTCAGTCATCTGCATTTAGGCGTGATGGCTTACGAAACCGGCGACGCACGATCGGCCGAGGCGCATTGGGCGACGTCAGTGACCGAGCGACGCAATGCGTGGGCGTTCCGCAACCTCGCGGTTCTCGCCAGCCATCGCGGCGATCGCGCGCTCGCCGCGAAATGGTGGAGCGAAGCGTACGCCCTCCAGCCCGACGTGCTGCCTCTCGCGATCGAAAACGCGGAGGGAATGCTTCAAGCAGGGTGGGCCGATCAAGTGTTGACCTTCATCGAATCGCTCCCCGCGTCCATGCGCACGTACGGCCGCATCCGCATGATCGAAGCGCGGGCGGCCGTCGCGACGGACGATCTCGATCGCGCCGAGCGAATTCTCGCCGGCGATCTCGTCGTGCCCGATCTGCGAGAAGGCGAAGTCGGGCTCACGGACAACTGGTATGCGCTGCAGGAGAAGAAACTCGCACGGTCACGTGGGACGAGCGTCACAGATGAAATTCGAAAAGAAGTCCGCAAGAACTTCCCGCCGCCGAAGCATCTAGACTTCCGCATGGCGGCCGACGATTCGCTATAAGCTTGTGGAACAGCCGCCCCCGGCTGTGCTCCCTTAAATCCTCTCGACGACCTGCTTGAGGGCGCGCTCGGGCAACTCCACAATTGCGTACGACGGCAACCCCATCGCGCGCCACAACTCGAAACCACTTCGTCCGGAATGGCTCGCGAGATAGAGCGCGATCACCGTTCCGTGCGCCACGATCGCAACATTGCCTTCATCGTGCGACGCAAGCACTTCCTCTACGGCTTTCTCGAATCGCTCAAGCGCCTGCTTCGCTGATTCACTTCCCAGCACGCGCTCGTCTGGCTTTCGAAAGAACAGCTCGACCATCGAAATAAAATCGCGGCTGCGCATGTGCGGCACATTGCGGCGATCGTGCTCGCGGAGCTCGCGGGCTGTCTCGACCGTTATCCCCAGCGCCGCGCCGATGATCTCCGCCGTCTCCTTCGCCTTCGGCTCTTCGCTCGACACCATCGCCTTGATGTCGCTCGCGCGCAATACTTCCGCCAATCGCGTCGCTTGCTCGCGGCCAGCCTCCGAAAGTTTCCACAAATCCGAACTCTTCGCCGGATCGACCAGCGGGGCGGCGTGTTTGATTAAAATCAGTTTTGGCATAATGCGTGTCGCGTGTGGCGCGTCGGTCGTTGCATGTTGCTGTTCTCCACAGGCAACAATCAACACGCAACAAGCAATCCTCCGCTTGCGGTCGCAAGCCCGCGATGAAATAATCCTCCCCGTCGTTCGTTCACGCAAGCTGTCACAGGGTTTTCATGGAACAACCGCGTCCGGAGCTGATTCCGAATCCCGCCGTCCGTCGGCTCAGCCTCTACCTGCGCCAGCTCGAAGCGTTCAAGCGCAAGGACCGCCGAACCATTTCGTCCAAACAGCTCGGCGAATCGCTTGGCCTCACCGACGCGCAAGTCCGCAAAGACCTCGCGTACTTCGGCCAGTTCGGCCACCCAGGCATCGGCTACCGCGTCGATGAACTCATCAGCCAGGTGAAACACATTCTTGGCACGGACAAGACGTGGAACGTTCTGCTGGTCGGCGCCGGCAACCTCGGTCGCGCTCTCATGGCCTATCAAGGTTTCGATGCCAAAGGTTTCAGGTTAGCCGCCGTCTTCGATTCCAGCCCGCACCTCGTCGGCCAAAAGCAAGGCGCCTTTACGATCCAGCCGCTGAGCGAACTGCACGACACAATCCAGAAGCAGCAGATCCGCCTCGGCATCATCGCCGTCCCCGCCGATTTCGCCCAGGACGTCGCCGACCAGCTTGTGAAAGCCGGCATCAAAGGCCTCCTCAACTTCGCTCCCGTGAGCATCACGGTCCCGCAGCATGTGTCACTCAACGCCGTCGATCTCGCCGTGCAACTCGAGCAGATTGCGTTTCAGGTGAGTCTGTCGGGACTCAATAAAGGAATGAGCTGAGGAAGCCAGAAGCCAGGAGCCAGAAGCCAGAAGCTGAGCGCAGCGAAGTCCCGGCGCGCCGGGAACAACTGCCAACTGCCAACTGACAACTGCGCACGGCCGAAGGGCAAACTCCACGTCTCGACAGGCAAATCCGCTCCGCGGGAAGGCAACGGCGCCGTGTCGACAGGCAAATTCGCTCTGCGGGAAGGCAACGGCGCCGTGTCGACAGGCAATGACGCCGTCTCGACAGGCAAACTCGGCGCGCCGACAGGCAAATTCGGTCTGAAGGAAGGCAAATTCCACGCGCCGACAGGCAATGAAGTTTCGCGCGACTGCCGCGAGCGCTCCGAAAGGGCGATTTTCTCGACCCTGTGCGGTCTCACCCTGTAGGCGCGGGTTTTATCGGCTCAGATCGACACGCCAGCGGGCGGGAGTTCGACCAATCCGAGCAGCAGCCACTCCACCGCGGCGGCCGCGTACGTTTCCAAGTCAGGCAGAAGCACGGCGGTGGTGGTCGTCTTGCTCCGCAGAAACTTCGCGAACTGCGCCATCACGCGCGGGTTGTCGCGGAGCAGTTGACCACACGAAATCAGAACGGTCACGTATGACGCGACATCGCACGCGGAATCGTCTCGCTCTTCGGCGTTGCATCCGGTGAGCTTGTCGACGCGTTCTCGTGTCGCCTCCATCGGCCGCCAGATCCAGTCATGCATCAGGACCCAACCCCAGACCATCGCCCGGTCGACGATGACGAACAAACGCGGCTTGAAGAAGTGCAGAACTTTAGAAATGGCCATCAACGACGGCTGGCCTTTTACGCGCTTGATGTCCGCCACGTTGTTCGCCATGGCGAACGCGATTTGCCAATGTGAGCGCAGCTCCCCCAGGGTCTTAACGAACCCGGAATCATCCTGCGATTCGACCGATGCGAGCGCTTGCGCCCACAGTCGGCCGTGATGATCCATATCCCACGCCCGCGTCGCGTTCTCGACATACCGACGATGAAAAGCCGCGAACGCTCGATCGACTGTTTTTGACGTCACGCCCATCGTGCCATCCTTACAATCAGAATCCTTAAAGCGCCGCCATACAGACCGTCGTCGGAACAGTCGACAATGCAAGACCACTGTCGGCGATCCGCCGTGCGCTCGCAGAGTCGCCCTTTAGCAGTGCATCCATCGCACGGAAGTAAAGCTCCTTGCAATCACTGCGGGAAGAGATGTCCGGCATTGAGATGGTTCGAAGTGCCCCAGGCTCGTACTTCCAAAGTCCGTCAGCGTATCGCCTCGCTTTCCGCAAAAGCTGTTTGCGGACTTTGGTTGTAAGAAATCCAAGGGCGATCGCATACCTTTCTTCGTCCGTAACAGAATTCGCAAAGTGAACCACGTAAAGGGTGTTAGTGGCATTCAGATTCCGCATCATGTTCAATGTGAGCCACGGGCCCTCCGTCTGCATCCCGCTGATAAAAGCATCCGGCACTTCCGGCATCGGGGTTCGATACCACGGGTCGCGCGCAGCCACCTTGAACGCGTCGCGATTGCACCCGCCTTCTGAAACAGCGAGGTTAAGCCGTCGCTGAACTGCGGGATCGTCCAGAGTGCCATCGGGCGGATTGAAGAGCCAAACACGCTCATCGGCATCCTTCAATCGCCGCCATGCCTCGTGATCAACGGCGGCTGCCTTCAAATGACGACTTCGCGAAAGTACCGGGGTGCACGCCTGCAATGGTAAACCCGCGGCCTTTCGTTTCGATTCGGTCAACAGGAAGAAGCCTGCGTCGCCGGTCACACCGCCGACGCGGATCGTCGCGAGGTCTCCGAAAGTGGCGGATCCACCCCGGATCGGACGGGGTAGAAGTGGACAACGCGAACGACGAATCACGGGACGTCGTTCCAATTCTTCGATTAGCGCTTCACGTGTCGCGACTTGCTTCCGTCGAAATCGGCAGGGCCCACCGCCGAATCCGCGGGCGATCACCACAACCGTACCTTCCTGCACATCGTCGAATAACGGCCGACGGCACCGATACAACTCAAGGATGTCGAACCGGTCTCTGACCGCCCTCCGTAGGCCATTCGAATAATCAGCGAACTCCGCTGCAGAAGGCAGGACAAATCCAAACGAGCCGCCAGGGGCTAAGATCCGAAGCGAGGCAAGGACGAACGCCTGCCATAAATTGCCGCCAATACCCACCGCTTTGTCGTCGGGCCCGCGAACTGCGGCGGCCGTCTGCTGTAGCTCGGGCGGAAGTCGACGGATTGCCACATACGGGGGGTTGCCGACGATCCGATCGAACATGAGCTTCGGACGACTTGACCACTCCAAAAAATCAACACCTCGTGAGGTGCGAGCTAATCGGTCGGAAACTGATTGCCTTACGTCGAGATCGATGGCTGTTACTCGCTCCCTCCTCACCCCGAGCGCCGCAATTGCTCGAAGAAAGGCACCGTCACCGTGCGAAGGCTCGAGCCACCGTGCTTTCGGATCGTCGCCAACCGCTTTCACCAGCGCGACGGCGAGCTGGTCCGGAGTATAAACTATGCAGCGAGCTGGGGGCACCAGTACGGGCATGCCTATCTCACTCCAGTCAGCAGGCTCGCATGTGGTTTCGCGGCTTTGAGCGCCGTCCAAGGCGAGCCGCTGTTTTTCTCGAGACGGTCCTGCTGCCATCTAAGCAACTTGATCAGTCTGTCTTTCTGGCATCCTGCCCAATTGCGGATTGCGTCGTTCTCTTTGGCGACGTGCTGGGCCCAATCGTCCTGAAACAACTCCGCCAGCACGAACTCCAGTGCATCCATCGGGGTAAAGAGCATATTCGGTAGCCGGGGCACAGACATAGACTTTGGGAACACGCGGTCGTCGGCTTCTCCCAATATCTGGGCATGGAAGTGGCAGCCGGGTGCATTCGAGTCCCCGATCTCGAATCGCCACCGCGCGAGCTCATCTGGGGCAGCATTGAGTCGATTAGCGAGCACGCTGACGCGAGTCGAAGCTTTCCCAATCACTTCGAAGTGTGACTGCTGTATGCCCTTCTTGGGAGTTGGGCCGCTCGCCGCGGGAATTACGATTTCCCAGATTGAACTGACGGTGGCAAATACCGAATGCTCGCCATTGCCGTCCGGCTCATAGCTCCCGATGCTTAGCTTTGTGCGAATTGGCCGTTCAATTGGGATTATCCAGTCGAACTTCGTGCCCGGCTGACTCGTTCGAAAAGTTTTGAGCTGCTTAAGCCAAGCCGCGATGATTCCTTGTGCATCGTGATCGTCGTCAAGATATTTCGCAGCGATCAAGGCCATGTTGATCGCCTCCTGTTCCATATTCGCGAACGAGAAGAGCAATCCACTTGCCGCATTAGTCGGTGGCATCGAGCTTCCCCCTGTCTTCACTGACGACAATTGCCCTCAAGCCAGAATCACTCTTTGCTAATACCGTGGTAGTCCATGCTTGATCCGCATATGAGGGCCAATCATCTGGTTGAATGCGGACACAGTCCGTCCGCGACGAAAAATGCTCCAGAGGCTGAAAGTTGTCATTCACGCAAACGAGCGGGTGGTCAGGAGGCGAACTCGGTTTCGCGTCAGTGCCATGTTTGGCACTGACAGCCCTGTAAACCGCATCCACGTCAAATGACTTCTGCTGTGTTGCATCCCAAAGGAGACGCTCAACCCGACCGCGCCACCACCTGCGACCTGAAAAGTTCCGCAGCAATCCATCGTACTGGGCTTCAGCGAGCCAGCCTCCGAGCCCGGTCGTGGAAGATAGCGCCTCAATTAGCCATCGATGGTCAACGCGCAATCGAGCGGCTAAGTGGTAGCTGTCCCACAGGAAGCACGGGTACGGCAAAATTCGATGGAGAAGCCATCGGATGATTGCCAAGCCGTGGCTCCACTCAGAGAGCTCATGAATCGGCGGAATGCAGGCTGTCACGTCCTCTAGGAGCTGGGTCTGGTCATTACACTCATCCTTCAAGCCCAGCACCTTCATCAACAGAATTGCGGCTTCCTTTGCGTCGTCCTTCGGCCACTTCGCCGGAAGCTGCTTGACGGCGTTTGCCAATTCAACGACCTGCTCGCCCAGCCGGTCGGGCTTACCCGGGGTCGATTTCTCGAATACCCATTCGAGATTGTTCAGGCGCGCGAGTACATGCAATCTATTCTCGGCAGGCAACGGGAAAGCGAGCTTGCCAACCTCAGAGCTTAGAATCCCAAAAGCTGTAGGCGAGGCCCTCTCCACACCGTGAACGTGACGCCGTAGTAGCGACGCGAGCGCGAGCCCATCCTTTGGCTGGCGTGCAATGGGGCCTTCCTGGCGCTTCGCCCAGTTCTCATCATCCAGTTGATAGTCGACGAGTACCAAATCAGCCGAGCTAACGTCGCTGACGTCGACTTCTTCAGGATGGAGGACCTTCGCAACAATGCCCCGCGTCTGAATCAAAAGTGCAGTAAGCGTAACTTGATCTGGCTTGTCATCGATGATGAGTATTTCGGCCATCTCAGCTCCCAACCTCATTCACTTTGGAAATCGGATCTCCAGTGCGGTTGCGTAACCCCTCAACGGTCGCACAAATCGTATCGAGGCACCGTACTCCTCGAGGATATTCCTCGTGATAGGCAACCCCATCCCCATGCCCTGGCCCAATACCGGATCCGTTTCCGTGGTGGTTGACTCGAACGGCCTGAACCACTTCTCGCCGGTCTCGGGATTCACCGCTTTGCCGGTGTTTTCAACTCGAAGCACAATGCCCTCCTCGTTCGATCCCGCTGTTGCTCGAATGCGACCATTCGCTTGTGCAGCCTTCACCGCGTTGGTCAATAAGTTGGAAAAAACGAGAGTCAACTCTGCGGGGAACATAGGCGGCGACTTCAGGTCGGCTGGGATCGTGTTCTCGATTGTGATGCTCCTCCGTTCCGCAGCAGCTTCGACCAAGCGCTTACCGGCTTCGAATCGCTCGGCGAGCTTTTGCCGCGATCGTCTTCGACGCGCATCGGGCGATACAACATCGGTCAGGTAGATTGCTTGTCGCTCAACTGCACGGCGTAGGTCCCCGATGGCCTTCAAAAGTTGCGCAAGTTTCTTCCTGCCGGCGGTCGGAAGGTCGGTGTCGTCGCGGAGCATCTCCACGGCACGTTCGACCGCCTGCGCTGAGCCAAGCAAGCCGTGGATTTCGTGAACGAAAGCTGCCATCTGTGTGCCCACGGAGGCCAGTACGCGTAGTATCGCACCTTCGGTCATCAGTCGCTGTGACGTGTCCGAACTGATTGAGTACTCGGCCGCAGCGCGCTCGATCAGTGCTTTAGCGCCGACGAAGTCGCCCGTCGCGGCAACCTTTCGGGCTTCAGATGCGAACTCGCTAGCGCGACGAACGGAGACCTCGACTGCTTGGCGAAGATCAAGACGCGACGGTTCGACTGACGCGGCGGCGCTTTCTCGACGCTCCTCGCGTCTCTTATCGCGTTGTGCGACCTTAGATGCCGCACGGACTCTCGTCGCCAAATTGACGGCCGTCCGGACAATCCTTATGAGCTCGTCGTAGCCGCCCTCTGGTACAAAGCCCTCACGATTTACCAACATCCTCAATCCCGGAGCGTCCGCGGCCGTGAGGAAGACGGCACCGAAGTACGCGCTGTTGCCCAATGACAAGAGGCCCTCCCGATCGTCCGTGGGATCGCCGGCGAACTCCAAGCCGGATAGATGAGGAAGCGTCTTCTGCCGCTTCTTGTAATCGGCGTCAATCGACAGCCAATCATCCTTTGGCTCACCGTAAGGGAGGACGCGAAAGCCTTCCATATAAACGCGGATACCGCTCGATCGACCAAGCCAGGCTCGCTCGATCTTCGGGGACGAACCCTCGCGAACAAGAATCCGCGCTTGGAAGAACGGACCTTGAGGACTTTCCTTACGAGGCTCGGTGAATCTCCTCGCGCGCGCCGCAGGAAAGCTCTCTCGACCCAATTTCGTCGGCACAATGTTGTACTTGACCTTGCGTTCGGCACGGCTCGCCTCGATTTCGACGATCCAGTGCGCAGCCTGAAGCAGGGTCGGCCAGTACTCGTCTCCCGTTTCAAAGTCGCCTGTGAGATCGACCTTGAATCCGGGGTCTCGCGCGTTTGCGTCGGCGAGGCGAGCGCGTTGAAAAAGTAGTTGGTCCCCCTTGACGACGGACAGGGGCGGATTCACCAACTCAGCCGGCGGGTTGAAAGTCTGAACTTCCGCGAAGAACCGCGCCCGCTCCGCAGGCGTCCATTTGCGCCGAAGACGCCGGAGCGTGATGGTAGTTCCGGGGGTTGCCTTTCCGCTTCTAGGCACGTCATCGACGGAAATCGCGCCGGACGATTCGATTTCGTCGAACGTTGTGCAACGCTCAATCTGGTCCCAATCGATGGTCGCATCAACCCCGCGAGCGTTGCCACGAACGAAGTTGGGGTCGGGTACCGAATAGACCTCGACTTGACGCGCGAGTTTGTGGGCCGCCAAACGACCGATGCCCTTGGCCCCTGTATAACGACGTTTGTACCGTTCGGATCTTCGGTCGCCCTCGTCCTTCAATCGTGATGCTATTCGAAGAAAGCCTCGCTCAAACTGATCGCGCGCCATTCCCGTGCCAGAATCCTGGATTGAGATGCTCCCGGAGGTCTGGTCATCTAGATCCTGTCCGTGGATCGTGACCTCTTCGGCATCTGCGTCGTAGGCGTTCTTGATGAGCTCAACCAGAGCGGTGGAGTCGCGACCGACCAAGAGCTCGCCCAATTCTCGAAACAGGTGTGTATCGACGGTGAACTTACCAGAAGCCATAACTATCTCTTCGAGTTTACGGCGTCGTGCACGAGATTCCCCTCCACCCTCGCGTAGCCGTTTCCGGCGTCGTAGTCATCGCTATCTTTACGAATAAGGTTTCTCTCTTCGCGTCGGCACAGTTTCTCGCTTGTGGTTGCCCCTGCGGCATGCGGAATCGAAGTGCCCGTAGCTTTAGGATTTGACCCGCGGGGCACGTCCTTGTCAAAACGCGGTCGACGAACGCGCAGATTGTGCACGATACCCTGCGAAAAAATCTTGAAATGTGATTAATCCCGCTCGTTCGTTTCGTCGAATCTAAAAGTGCCAGCCTATTCGGGGGCTTTGTACCAAGCTGTACGAAGTCGTATTTGTTTCTTTAACAACTCGCCAAGAAAGTGAGGCCAGTCATGGCCCAGAGGGATTTCCTTCCGTCGAAGGATGCCGATTTGCTCGCGTGGGCAAATTCGTTTAGTGCGAAGATCACCGCGACTCCGGTGGCGTATGGGTTGGTGGCGGCGCAGGCGACGGCGTTCAGTGCATTGCTGACGACGTGGTCGGCGGATCTGGCGGTGGCGACGGATCCGGCGACGCACACGCGGGCGGCGATTGCGGCGAAGAACGCTTCGCGCACGCCGTTGAAAGCGGAGGCGCGGGAGCTGGCGCGCATCATCAATGCGTTTCCGAGCATCACCAACGAGCAGCGGATCGAGCTGGGGCTTACGCCGCGCTCGGGAACGATCTCGCCGATCAATCCGCCGACCGAATGCCCGGTGCTGGAAGTGGTGTCGGCCATCGGGCGCACGCTCAAGCTCAAGCTGCGGAGCAGCGATTCGAATCGGCGCGGCAAGCCCGCCGACGTCGCGGGTGCAACGCTCTTCTCCTACGTGGGCAGCGCGCCGCCTGCGGATATCGCGGCCTGGAAATTCGAGGGGTCGATCACAAAGACTGTTTTCGATTGCGAATTTCCAGCGAGCGTGGCGGCCGGTGCGCAGGTGTGGTTGTGTGCGTTCTGGTTTTCGCCGCGGGCGCAGTCGGGCCCGGCTTGTCAGCCGGTGAGTGCGTACCTGGCCGGCGGTGTGACCGGTGCGCAGCAGGCGGCGTGAGTTGCCTAAGGATGAAGGCGGAAGGATGAAGGATGAAACATCCGCATCCTTCCGCCGTTCGTCTTCTCTTCATCATTCATCATTCATCCTTTTCTCCGGGGTGTTCCTTGATCCTCTCTTCTCCCAGTGCGTTTCGATCGCGTCGCGTGACCAAGACGCAAGCCGCGCCGGCTCCGCCACCTCCGCCGCCGCCGGATCCGGCCACGATGCAGAGCGTGATGCAGGGCGGGGATCCGCCTGCGATCCTGGTCTCTTTTTCGACGGCGCTTAGTGGTTTCGCGAACCTTTCGACGGCGTTTGAAGTGTCGGAAGATGGCGTGAGCTGGATTTCGCCGGTGACGTTTGAGCTGGTCACGCCGACGCAGGCGACGATGATTTTCCCGGTGAACGTGTCGGCCAGCACGGTGTGGAGGATTCCCAACCCGGCGAGCTGGGCGTTTACGGACGGCGCGACGTTGGACGAGCCGTTTGCGGGAACGATCGCGCCGGCCGCGCCGCAGATCGAGAGTGTGCAGTTCACGGAAAACACTTTTGAGATGCGTGTGATGCTTTCGACGGCGGTCGATTCGATCGACGACCTGGGGCAGGCGCTGCAGGTTTCGCCGGACGGAGCGGAGTGGTGGCCGGCGACGGGCGCCGATCTGAGCGATCCGCTGCATCTGCTGTTCGATTTCGACGG
>JAICIO010000054.1 GCA_025924315.1 Phycisphaerae bacterium | reverse complement strand
GGTGTTGTTGAAAGGCACGCTGTTGAAGGTCATCGCGCCGCTCCCACCGCTCTTGCGGAAGGTGCCGGCGTTGTTGAACGTGTTTAACGGACCACCTTGTGGGATGCTGCCGGGCGCCATGCCGCCGTCGCCTTGTGCATCGTACAGCGCCCCAGAGAGATTATTGAAAACAGCGGGGTACGCGAAGTGGTTGCCGTTCCAGGAGACCGTGTATTCATAGCCGCCCCAAGACAACGCTGCATCGGCCGATTGAATCACCGTACCAGCATTATTTACGGTCGCGCCGGCCCCGAGGACATGCGGATCTGTTCCCGATATATACAGATGAGCGGCCGGCGCGATGCTTACGGTGCCGCTTCCGCCACCGATCGTTCCACCGGTCCACATTAGGGCTCCGCCGTAAACCAAAACTGACGACGAAACGAAACCATCCGATAGCGTCACACTTCCCGAATAGATTCCAACGACGTCGTTGCCGCCTGGAACGGTCCCGGAACTCCAATTAGCAGGATCATTCCAACTGTTAGATGCAACGCCCATCCAAGTATTCGTGACCACTGGCGGGGTGTAACTAATATTAAGAGAATCGCTGCCGACATGTCCCAAATTATCCGTCGCCTCGATCGTAAGAATGTTCGAACCGGGGAATAGTCCGATTGGCCCCGATGACCAGCTGGCCATCGTCGAGGAAGAACCTTTTCCCCCGCGATCATTACGCCATGTAATACTGGTGATCGTCCCGCCGAGATCACTGCTGATGCCTGAAAGAAAGATCGCGCTCTGATCAGTCACGTACGATGTCAGTGATGTTGGGCTGGTGATATCAATGTGCGGATCTAACGGATCGTGTTGGAGGACTGCGGTTGCGACGTGGGATTGATCTACGTTTCCGGCACCGTCTTGGAGCCACATGTAGATCGTCTGCGGCATGGACGACGGACTCACGACCCAAAGAGGAATCGCCACATCTACATTGAGCATGTCTCCATCTGTTGCCGAAGAAGGCGCTGAACCTATCTTGTACCAGATCCCCGAGATGCCGGATGAATCGACGGGCGCATCCCATGCGACGGAGTAGACATTGTCGGCAAAATACGAAACCGTTGGATTCGCGGGGGCGGCGGGTGCGCCGTCCGTATCTTGAGCGGTGACGGTGAAGGAGAACGGATCAGATTTCTTTGCGCCGTTCAGGACCCTCACCGTCCAGTTCGCCGCTTTGTTACCAACACGAATGTTGTAGCGGAGTGTGTTGTTGTTGACGTAGGTCGGCACGCGGTTGTAATACGTGGTGACGCCGTCGAAGAATTCAAGACGTGAATCTGGCGTGAAGCCAGTTCCTTCGATTGTTATCAGTTGTGTCTCTGGTAACGGGCGACCCTCCAAGGCTGATGGGGTGAATGACGTAATCGAGGGAGTGGGTCTGGTATCTGTCGCTTGAGAATCCACTGAGACTGATGCAACGCGGCTGTAAACAGGACTAGAACTGCCGCCGCTTTGCACTGCAACGCAATACTGACCGGCTTGATTCGTTATGTAGCTACTCTCTGTCCGGCGATGGGCAAACCGCTACCGTTAAGCCATTGGTACTGAACCGTTCCTGCGCCTGACGCTTGGACGGTTAGGGCGGCGGTGCTGCCGCCCGCGATGTTCTGATCCTTGGGCTGGAGCGTGAACGCCGCCGCACCCGGATGCAGAACAGCATAGAAGGATTCCTTCACTTGTTCCGAATCATCTTTCAATTCGTCTTGCGCTTTCCGCACGAGAAATTGCTTCTCGACATAGGCGTAGAATTGAAGGGGCGTGATCCCATATAGCGGCGTCGAGGAAATCACAGTGCCAGTCGGACGCTGTCCTTGTAGCCATCCTTGGCCCTCCATATACACCGTCCAGCCGCCGTCTGCGTCGAACGGCAGGCTGACAGAATGAGCATTCGCGGCGTCGATGATGTCCTGAGCCTGTGTTCCTCCCATTCGCGCATGGAAATAAAGTTCCGCCTCTGTCTGAAGCGCCGCCGAATTGGCCGTTTGAGCGATACTCTGGAGTTCGTGCTCGATCGGCCACGCTGCAAGTTGTGCCACCGAGGCAACGCCAAGCAGGCCTACACTTTCGAGCGCGCTGTTACTTGCCAGGGTGAGCCCATAGTTCAAGCCGGTAACGGCAGCATCGTGAAACTTCCCATTCCCGAGTTGGTCGATCATCGTCACGCCATTGACGAAGCCCCCCATGAAGTCCCTATACGTCGCTCCGTCATAAGGCAGATCGAGCGTTTGTGTGATGGCATCGACGGTCGTATCCGTGATGTCCCAGACTTGATGAACATAGTCGATAGCTTGCGTCGTTGTGATGCTGCTAAGTAGGCGCCGCCGCTCCAAGGACTCCACTAGCCACAACGCGTGCTCTCGCATTGAACACCTTCCCCTTTTGCCGCGGACGTGCAGAATGTTGCGCCGATGTGAAGCCCCACACCCCGTGACAAATTTGTTGTTCAACAGATCATCCGGACATCGAGCGAGTAGTCAATGTTTTTCATCGTGGTAATCATGTGACTGTTTTCTGTTGCAAAAGTGTCGCCAACTTTTTATGTTTTTCGGTGATCGATGTCCCATAAATGCTTAATTACGTGTAAGTTAGACGCCACTACGGAACCGAAGGGTGTAGATCTCGACTTCCGTAATAGGCAAGCCTAACTGCAGATGGCACCGATATGCACGTATTGCGCGGCTGTCATCTCGACAAGTGCGCGAGAGAGCGAAATGTCTCAGACTGTTGCTGTTGTCTCTTCCGATCACGGAAAGATGGGTCACTGAGTGGGTCAGTCGCCGCGTGATGGCGGGTTGCTTTTCAGTTGGTCAGTGACTCGTCACTCACTTGCACTTCTCAAAAATGCCTGAAAAAGTGCATGTAACTCCTTGACTGCCAAGGGCTCCGAAGCGGCCGGTTGCACTCCGAAGCCGGAGGTATGGAGGTTCGACCTCTCCCGAGAGCGCGTCTCAACCTCTACACGTCCACCAACTGGCAGCTGGTCCCAGGCAATGCCACTCTGACTCACTTGTATCCACCCCTGTCGTTGGATACACATGGATCACACTGGTTGGAATCTGCATTCTGGACTGCCGCTGCGGGGAATGAGTATGGCAGCTGATGACATCGCGATGACGCTGGGAGTATTTCCGTCCACCCATTGGTCTGCGGTCGTCGAGGCGACCGGCGATGCCGCGAACGAGAGCGGGCGCGAGGCGTTAGGGAGGCTCCTGTCGCGGTATGTCCCGGCGATGCGCGCGTTTTTACTGCTTGATCGGCAGATAGATCGGCATCGGTGCGATGATCTCATTCAGGGGTTCATCGCGGAGATGGTGCTGGGGAAAAATCTGCTGCGTCATGCGGATCGCGAGCGCGGTCGGTTTCGAACATTCATCCTCGCATGCCTGAATCGCTACGTTGGCATGCAGCATCGGCACGATTCTGCTGCCATGCGACATCCTCAACACGGGCAAATCGTTGCACTGGATCCGCACGTACTCGACCTACCGGACCGCACTCGGGCGGTCTCTGATGCGTTCGACGTCGCATGGGCGCGACAAGTACTCGACGAAGCTCTTCAGCGCATGAAACGGGAGTGTGATGCTTCGTTGCGGCCCGACCTGTGGGCATTGTTTGAAGGTCGCGTAATCGCACCGGCATTGGAAGGAGCGCCGCCGCTTCCGTACGCGGAACTCACAGAGCGATTCGGATTCGCCACTCCCGCGCAGGCAACCAACGCGCTGGTCACCGCCAAACGGATGTTTCAGCGGATCGTCCACGCAGTTGTCAGCGAATATGCGGAAGAAGGGGATGCGGACGATGAGCTCGCGCAGTTAAAACTTTTTCTCAGCCGCGCAAGATAATATGGTTTCGAACATAAGTGAATGGGATAGGAGGGTTGCGCCATTTCTCTGCGCAACCCACGAGGAGTTGCTCCCATGCTATCGGACGAAGCGCCTCCGGCATCGCTTGCACAGTTGATTGAACTGGATATCCAGCCACAGCGAGTCTGGCGCAGTGATGAACTAGGGGCGATTGTGCGGCACGAGCTGTCGCTCCCATTGCAAGTCGCGGTTGGTGAACTGAGCGTCGGTGGAATACCGCCGATGCTGCCGACAGACGCCGGCATTAACTATGTTAGCCTTGGCGCGCTGCTTCACGATCCCGCGCCGTCGCTCGAACTTCTGCAGTTATTCAAAGAAGCAAGCAAAGCGGCCCGAAATGATTCATCTAGTCACCTGCCGGAGGAAGTGTCCGCGATCCTGTACGCTTTGGCAATCGCGGCAGCGCTCCTGCGCTACGGACGTAAAATAACATCGATGACGCCAGCCGCGTTACGCGGATTCTTTTCCTGGGCGATGCAGCGGCCGTGGATCGACTCTGCGTCACGCACGCTGATCAGGGACGCAGACCAGCGGCTTGTTGCCGCTCCGACGGAGCAAAAGCCGGAGTAGTTATTTGTTGTGCGGGGAGTACATGAGTGGTGCGAAAGGCTTCGTCACGTGTCCGCAAGGTCATCGCTGGAAAGAGCCAAGTCTACTTTCGCCGGAAAAAGGGCTGCTGTGTCCGCAATGCGGCCTGCCGATGGCCAAGGAACCCCAGGCTTCCGCGGACGTCGCAACCGCTCCTCCGCCGGATTCACACGATGTTTCGTCGGCTCGACCCATCTCCCTTCAGCGGCATGAAACCGGTAGCTCGTACGGACGTTTCCGCATCCTTCGATCGCACGCGCAGGGGGGGTTGGGACAGGTCAGTCTCGCACAGGACGAAGAGCTAGGTCGGGAAGTGGCGCTGAAAGAGATTCGCCCGGAGTTCGCGCGGAATCCTGTGAGCCGCGATCGATTTCTGAACGAAGCGCGCATCACCAGCCAGCTCGAGCACCCGAACATTGTACCGGTCTATGCGCTCGGACGTGACGCACAGGCGCGGCCATTTTACGTGATGCGGTTCGTCCGTGGGCAGTCACTGCACCACGCGATCCGCGACTATCACAAATCGCCCACGCCGGACGCATTCCGCGCTCTTTTGCGACGCTTCATCGATGTTTGCCAGGCGGTCGCGTATGCGCATTCGCGCGGAATCATCCATCGCGATCTGAAGCCGGCGAATGTCATGCTGGGTGAATATGGCCAGACACTCGTCGTTGACTGGGGCGTGGCGAAGGACCTCAGTTCCAAATCGTCGCAGGATGTTCTCGCCGGTTCGGCGCCGGTCACCGCCGAAGTCGCATCGCCACTCACCCAAGCCCAAAGCGCGCTGGGCACGCGGGCATACATGGCGCCTGAACAGGCGGGCGATTCGTCCAAAGCAACCATTGCGTCAGACATTTACAGTCTCGGCACGATCCTGCGCGAGATCGTGACCGGTAAGCCGGACGCTGTTACCGCAGCGAGTGCTACGCGGTCGGCGCGTCCGCTTCTGGCGGTAAGCCAAAAGGCGACCGCGTCTGCACCGGAAGCTCGTTACGCATCCGCGTCGGATCTCGCGGATGAAGTTGAACGGTACCTCGCCGATCAATCCCTGCGCGCGTATCGCGACCCGGTCGCGGTGCGGGCTTTGCGCTGGGCGAAGGGCCACCGAAGCGCCGTGGCCGCTAGTTTGGTGTTTCTGCTTTGCTCGATCGCTGCACTTACGGTTATTACGATTCTGGTCACGCGGCAGCGCAATGCGAAAGAGTCGGCATTGCAGCAGGTGAAGCGGGAGCGCGACCGAGCCGATGAGCAGGCGCGCATCGCGGAAGCCGTCAACAACTTTCTCAATGAGGACCTGCTTCAGCAGGCCAGCGTTTTCGCGCAGGCGAGCGATCTGCCTCCAGATCGCGATCTGAAGATCCGTGACGCGCTCGACCGTGCCGCCGACCGCATCACTACGCGTTTTAAAGATGAGCCAGTGGTCGAATCGGCGATCCGAATGACGATTGGGGAGACCTACCGAAGGCTCGGCGAGCCGGTGAAAGCTGAGCAGCATATGCGCGCCGCGGTAGAACTTCGCCGCCAAGCGTTGGGCGAACACCACCCGAGCACGCTTCAAGCCACGGGCGCAATCGGGCAGGCGCTCATCGACCAGCGAAAGTTCCGCGAGGCAGAGGAACTGCTGCTGAAGGTGCTTTCAGAACAACAAGCAACGGTCGGCGAACATCACCGCGATACGATCGTTGTGATGAACACACTGGGTAATCTGTATTCCGCCGAGGGACGGACAGCGAAATCGCTCGAGCTCTGGCGCCGGGGGGCAGAAATTGCGGTTGAGGTATTTGGAGAGAACCACGAGGCAGCATTGTCAGTCAGGCAGAACCTTGCCGTAGCTTATCTTGCAGCCGGCGACAATGTCCGTGCTCAAAAAATGCTCGAAGGAATCCTCGCCGCATCCGACGTCACGCGCGGAAAATTGCACCCGTACACCGTGAGCGCGCGAGACCTGTTGGCCATCATTTACCGACGACAAGGAAGGCTCGCAGAAGCTGAACAGCTGCTAACGAGTGCGCTGGCGGACGGTGAACAGGTTTTGTCACCGCAGGACCCGAGGCGGCTAGAATTGATGAACGATCTCGCGCGCGTTTACGATGCCGAAGGTCGTGGCGAAGATTCAGATCAATTGATCAATCGTGAGATCGCACTGGCCCGCACCATGCCTTCGCCCGCTCACCTCGCCAATGCGCTGCACAATGCGGCGAGTATCGAATCGCGTTCTAAAGGCAACAAGACCGCGGCCGCTGACTCTCATCAGTTAGAAGCGCTGCAGATCTGGCGAAAAATCGGCGACATGGCGGGTCTTGAGAAGACGCTCGCTCAGCGAGGTGCTCTGCTCAAGAAGGAAGGGCGCTATGAAGACGCGACCGGCGTCCAGCGAGAGTGCCTCGCTGTCCGCCAGAAACTTTATACACCTGAGGATTACCGAATTCCGAGTGCAAAAGCGGCCCTCGGTGAGTCGCTGGAGAAAAGCGGGAAGCTCGATGAAGCAGAACCGTGGTTGCTGACTGCCGAGCGCGAGCTCGCCGCATGCCCAGCGAACCCGATCACCACTGCTCGGGTCGCTGACGCGCGCAGAGACTTGGTGTGGCTGTACGGAAAAATGCACAAGCCCGATCAAGCCGCGGCCTGGCAAAAGAAACTTCCCACCACGACAGCTCCCCTTGATGGAAACGGCGAGTGACGTCCTTGCCGGGTCGAGTTCCTCATTGAACCTTGTTCGCGAACTCCAGGGATTGCGCGGAACCTCACACAACCCGCTTATGTAAGCGTCGCATCCAGCCTTCTGCGCTTTGCCGTGCATGGCGAAGAAAAAAAGAAAGGGCGCAGGATCGGCAACTGGCCTGCATAAGTATGGACGGTGCTCTGCGGCCGGGTGCAAATGCGTAATGTTCAACTGATCGATCCATTCACGACGCCCCAACTCATCGATCCCTGTAGCACCACTTCTCAACCGACATCTTTCGATCACTCGCCAGTGGTGCGCCGTGGCGCGCGTGCAATGCCGGATGACGGCAGCGTGTATGTAGAACCGTCAGTGAAAGCTGTCCGGGGAAAAATGCCGCCTGAACATAGATGCAGATCGACAGCAAAAGGGTTGAGTTTATGTGCGCTGGCAACGGCGGTGTATATCGCCAGTTTCGCTTGCATTCTGTTGGCTCCTGGCTGGCCGTTGAAAATTCTCTCCGCGCTGATCAATCATTTTGCCATCGACGTTCTGTTTGTGCTCGGACATGACGCCTGTCATGGCAGCCTGACATCCAGCGCATTTGGGAATCGCCTTCTCGGGCGACTCTGTTTTCTGCCGAGCCTTCACCCGTACACGTCGTGGGAGTACTCGCACAACGCACTGCATCATGGGTGGACAAACGTCTACGGCAAAGATCCCGTGTTTGCCCCGCTATCGTTCGCGCAATTCCAACGACTGCCAAAATGGCGAAAAGCGGTCGAACGAATGTATCGCTCTGCCCTCGGCCTGTGGCTTTACTACCTCGTTGAAATCTGGTGGAAGTACGAAATTTTTCCGCGCCCGACACATCGGCGAAAGACGAGGCGTTTCGGGTTTGAGCTTGACCGCCTCCTGGTCCTTGGGTTCGTCATCGCTCAGTGCGCTGGCGTTTTCTGGTATGCAGTGCACCATCATACGAATCCATTCCTGCTGGTGCTGGTGGCTTTTGCTCTACCGTTCCTACTCTTCGATGCGGCGATGGGATTCGTAATCCATCAGCACCACACGCATCCGCGCGTTCCCTGGTATGCCACCGAACAGGATTGGTCTTTCTTCCGCGGGCAAGTGGAGGCGGTGGTGCATGTCGAGTTTCCACGAATTGTGGACGTCGTCCTACACCACATCATGGACCACACGGCGCATCACGTCGATCCAAAGATCCCCCTGTACAATCTCTGCAATGCTCAACGCGCTTTAGAGGAAGCGTATGGATCTCAGATCATCAGCCTGAAATGGACACTGCGCGAATTTCGCAGGACGCTCGCGACGTGCCGCCTCTTTGATTACGACCACCATCGCTGGCTCGACTACGACGGAAATCCAACGAGCCCAAGCTTGGTTTCCCAAGCGGTGTGCTCTCGTTACAGAATTGAGGGGGCAGAAGTTGGGGGCCATTAAATTCCTTACCGAAGCTCACGAGATGCTCACCGCCGGCGAGATCGAATGCGGCATGACACATCTCGTGCTCAAGCTCGATGAGCTACGGAAGGCTTTGTCAACTGCGGAATGGCGAAGATTCTGCTCTGACGTGGCGTTGAAGCACCCCGTAAAGGAACTGGTGCATCAAGATCCGTTCACTCGCCGCTCATTCATGCAGCCACGGGGTTATCCCGGCGATGCGGAACTGCTGGACTACATCTACGGCGACCGGCGTGCGAACGGAAGCAGTGTGCTGGGAAGCCAAATTCTCGGGTACTCAACGAATGGCCATGCTTCGCAGGCCGTGCGCGAGAGGTGTGATATGCTCGCGCGGCTCATCGACGACGTTTCCCATCACCGGGAAAATGCGAAGATCGTTTCGCTCGCCTGTGGGCACCTGCGCGAGGGGCAAAGGGCCGCAAATCTCAACGGTGGGCGCGTCGGCGAAGTGGTCGCTATGGATCAGGATGCCGAGTCGCTCTCGGTGGTGCAAAACTCCTTCGCAGGTTTACCTGTGCGAACGCTGCATGCGTCAATCCGATCTCTTCTCACGAACCGTGTATCGATACACGACGCTGATCTTGTTTATGCCGCCGGTCTGTTCGATTACCTCGCGGATGAAACGGCCAGGCGATTGGCGCGCCTGATGTTCGACATGCTGGCACCAGGCGGCCGAATGCTCATCGCAAACTTCTCCCCCAGCCTGCGTGACATCGGCTACATGGAAGCGTTCATGCGCTGGACTCTGCTATATCGTGACGCATCGGACGTTCAACGTCTGCTGGCGGAGATTCCCGCCGTCAATATCGCCGACTGCGCAACATCCTGGGACCGGAACGGGTGCATGGTGCTCGTGCAGTTGGAACGGCGGCACTGATCGAGTTTTAAACGGCGCAAGATACTCGCCGGACGATCCGGCTAGATCCTCCCGCCCGGCTACTTTCAAGGTGAGCCGGAAAAATCTGGGGCTGCGCAAGGTTTCCACGTGCACTGCATATGTAATCGGACGGCGTCCCTCTAGTGATGTCGCAGACACATATGCCTGCGCTTCGTGAGGGACCGGGAGGACACTGACATGGCGATGATCTCCGCTCCGCGGCCCGGTACCCATACCGTGACAGGCTTTGGTGCGCATCTTGAGGGGAAAACAAATGGACTATTGCGCGAGATCGAAGAGAGCGAAGTGTACCAAGCCGTCTTCGATCGACACGCAGATCCGCGACTTGTCGCCGCGGTTATCAAGTACGTTCTGCTCGAGGTGTTCTCATACGGCCCGCACGTGACGGAAGCGACTTTCACCGCCATTGGGCGAATGCCCAAGGACCGCGCGGACCTCATGCAGGTCATGATCAATCATGACATTGAGGAAGCAGATCATGGCGAGATGGCGCTCAAGGATTTCGTGAAGCTTGGTGGCGACGAGCAATGGGCTCGCAGGCGTCGCATCACGCCTGCCTCCTTTGCTATGGCCGCAACCGTACGGTTGCTTGCTCAGCATGAGAATCCGTTCGCATACCTCGGTTACATGTACCCGTTCGAAGCGCTCACGCCGGTGCTGACAGAGCGAGCACAGCGACAATTGGCCGCGAAGGCCTTTCCAGAAAGCGCAAAGCATTTCATCGACTTTCATGCCACTGAAGACGTGGCGCACGCGAAGGTGCTTCGGACGCTCATCGAACGGTGCGTACGAGATTTCCCCGAGTCAGCCGAGGCGATCGGTTACGGCTTCGACTGCTTCGCGAGCGTTTATCCGCTGCCAATCTGGAATGCGGCGCTGCGGCATGCACGCGAAGAGTTGTCGAGCCGATAGCAGCCGTCGGGACGATGCGAAGCCGAGGAGTTTCCGAGGGATTTCCGTGGGGATCCGAATTGAACTATGCGAGAAGGGTGGGCGCCTCGAAGAGGCGGTATTCCGCTTTCGTTACGCCGTGTATGTCGAAGAGATGGGTCGTCCTCAGCGATACGCGGACCATCAAAATCGACTCATTGCTGAGCCGCTGGATTCTGTCTCAGCAGTATTTGCTGCGGTCGATGAGCGTGGCAACGTCGTTGGGACAATCCGGCACACTTGGGCAACGGACCGACCCGAATCGGAATATACATCGATGTACAGGATGGAGGCGTTTGAGCCGTTCTTCCCACATCGCTGTTCCTTTACGACGAAGCTGATGGTGTCCGCGGCCTATCGCGGTTCCACTCTTGGAACGCGGCTGGCAATAGAGACATTCGACTTCGGCGCACGTCGCCAAATCGCGTTGAACTTCATTGACTGCAACAACAATCTGATTCCCTACTTCAAGGCCTTGGGTTACCTGCCTTTTCCGCGAGTTCATCAGCATGAAGAATATGGATGTGTTCAAGTCATGGTTCTGCCGGTCGTCGATCTCCAACATTTGCAGTCGCTCCGCTCACCGTTCTTTAAAAGACAGCGCGCGATCCGTTACGAGCACGAAACTTTGCTGCCCTTCTTAACCACGCGCCTTACATCTCTTTCATGAATCAAGGCAGTTCCGTATGCACAAGGAATCAACCGCTCACATCGAAGTTTCCGCCGAGCCATCAGCTATTGTGCAATGGCTGAGGGCCGAGACTCTTTCACTCCTTGATCAGGTTCAACGTGAGCCGATGTGGAATGCCCTGACGGCGAAGGATGCGTCTGTCCCATTCGTTCGGCGCATGATGAGCGAAATCTACGCCGACATCGTGGGCTATCAGCCTGAGGTTATCGAAGCGGCCATCGCCGCGATCGGCCAGTTCCCGCGGTCGATGTCTCCCCGCCTCATAAAGTCCATGCTGGCCCATCAGGGCGACGAGTTTGACCACGGCGAAATGGCCTTTCGCGACGTCGTCGGACTCGGAATGAATGCGGGCGAAATGCGGGAACGTCCTGCGTCACCGGAACCCTTCGCGGTTGCCGGTGTGTGGTGGATGATCGCCAAGATTCGCGATCCGTTTCTTTATATCGGCGCGCTCTACTTGTTCGAGGGACTGACGCCGGCGGTCACCGGCGCCGTGAAGGCCAGCTTGCGGACCAACGGTTTGACTGACTCTTCGCTCGAATACATCGAGTTTCATTCTACTGAGGACATCAAGCACGCAAACTTGGTCAACCATTTGATCGGTGAGGTGTCGGCCGCGTATCCCGAAAAAGTCGAGAGTATTCAGCGCGGATTCATGTACTTCCGGCAAGTGTACCCGCTCCCCATCTGGCGCGCTGCGTACGAGCGTGCACTGGCCGCTGAGACGCTGGGAACGGCATAACAGTTTTTACATTTGGTGCGGAGTACCTATGGCCGCGATACGTCGAAAAGTTGATGAGCTGCCTTGTTCGATATTACCGCCCGGCGCGAACTCCAACATGCAAAGTGCTGCGTCCCTCGATCGAAGCGCGTACGAGTATGAGCGTGCACTAGCGGAAGTGCAGCGGTTTCGTGGACGCATTTATCTCGCGGACGGGGCGATCCCTCAATCGGCGCTGGACTGTACGGGTCGCCATTGCATGGATGGGGACCGCGATAGTTGGCACCTTTTAATCAAGAACAAGCGCGACGAGCTCTGCGGCTGCATCCGCATTCGTCTTTTTTCGGCGCCGGTTGACATTGCGGAACTACATATCGCACAGACGGTCAGTCGCCTTCCTCACGAAACGAAGCTGTCGCACCTGCGCGCGCTGAAACGCCTGCGTGACTTAGCGGCCTCAGCTGAGCTTCTCTTCGGCGAGGCGGGCGGCTGGGCGGTCGGCGATGAGCTGCGAAACTCATCTGCCGGCGTCACGCTCGCGGTAGCGGTGTGGCCACTCTGTCGAATGCTCGGTGGTGCGATTGCCGTTGCCGCCGCGACGGCGCGGCACGGATCTGCCGACATTCTCGCGAGGTTGGGCGGCACCGCTCTGTCCGATGGGCAGCAGCCTCTGCAATCCTTTTACGACGATTACTTTCGCTGCGAGATGCACGTCATGTCTTTCGATTCGCGGCGGCTTTCGGAACGGTACGAACAACTGGCGTTGAATATCCATGCAGCGCTCGCTCCGTTGATTCCAGTGAAGACAAACAACTATCAGAGAGGATCGTTATGCACACGGCACATGTCATTGTAACGACGACACGGGGTTCAGTAGGTGCGCACTTCTCGCGCTATTTCGGGAAACGGAAGATCACTATCCCAATCCCGATTCCCGGCGGCCGCCAACAGGATCCTGGTGCCAGGGATGGCGGCAATGGCGGCGGAGGCGAAGGTCAGGACGTGAAGTTCGTGTTCGTCGAATTTCCGATCGGCAGCGACTACTCGAAGCTCATGGCGCGGGACGATGAATTCGGCCCGAGAATCACGCCGGGTCACGGCTGGAATCAACAGGTCAGCATCCCCGCCGGCACATTCGTCCTCGATCTTGCCGACTGGGACGACGATCCGAACGCGTACGTTGAACTCCACATCGATGGCGAAATCGTTTGGGAAGCAACAGGCACTGGCGACAACTACCGCAAGGACTGGAACATCCACACGCGCGGCAAAAACGTCGCGATCACTGACGATCGTGAGATTGCAATCGTCGTGCAGGATTAGAGGTCGCGTCGTGCCAGGGGTCTTGCTCACGACATGTGAGGCCGCTCGAAGGCACAAGCCATCCGAACGCGCTGCAGCCTCTCATGTTGTTTCGAATCGAGAAAAAGTGGGTCACTGTTTGGGTCAGTCGCCGCGTGATGGCGGGTTGTTTTTCAGTTGCTCAGTGACTCGTCACTCACTTGCACTTCTCAAAAATGCCTGAAAAAGTGCATGTAACTCTTTAACTGCCAACGGCTCCGAAACGGCCGGTTGCACTCCGAAGCCCAAGGTTAAAGAGTCGACCCCGTCAGGATACTTCGCCGAAGTTCTCGTCCGCTGCGCCATAAGAGCACACCGAAGCCTGCGATCTACGCGGCGCTCGCGCCGACAACACAGTCCCACTTATCCGGGCTCAGCCTTTTAGTTCCGCACGCGGAACTGGGTCCGCAAAATGGCCCCCAATCACCCGTCACGAACGGTAACGGGAGGTAGCTGAAGTTGACTGTGGCGCGAGTGGTAATATCAGGAGCGCCCAGAAAAACGCGTCAACCGAACGATCACAGAGAATAGGCTTGCATATTCCCGCCCTCTCCGTTCGACACGCTGCGCTCGCTCACGGCGGGCCTGCCAACGTTGCACGCCGATCTCTTTCTTTTTACTCGGGGGCTTGCGGAAAAGGGCACCTTTTTTGCGGGGGAGGATCCTTGGCCGCGGGGGCGTTGGCTGTCAATCTCGCGGGAGTTCGATTGAATGATGGCCTCGCTTCATGGCGAGCTAACGCGAGGATTTGCTGATGCATCGGATCAATCGTGTCGACCGGCGGGATCTTTTCAGAACGATTGCAGTTGCCATGGTGGCCATGGTTCTCATGGGATGTGAGCTGCATTCACCGCGGGGCGAGATGCGCGCGTCTGGTCCGCGCGTGGAAGTGGGGTTGGATGATTCGTGGAAGTTCGTGCGGCAGGACGTGGCGGGCGCGGAGGCGGTTCGATTTGATGATGGCGCGTGGCAGGACGTGAAGTTGCCACATACTTGGAACGCGAAAGACGGGGAAGACGGCGGGAAGAATTATTACCGCCGAGTGGGGTGGTATCGGCGACATTTGGTTGTGGATCGGGCGCTCGCGGGGCGGAGTTTGTTTCTTTATTTCGATGGCGTGGGGGCGGTGGCGGATGTGTTCGTCAACGGCCAGCGCGCCGGCACGCATCGCGGATACTTCGCGGGGTTCTGTTTTGATGTGACGAAGCTGCTGAAGGCCGGCGATAACGTCATCGCGGTGAAGGTGAACAATAGCGATGATCTGCATGTTCCGCCGGTGAGCGCGGATTTCACATTCTTCGGCGGGATTTATCGCGGCGTGCGACTCTTGGCGCTGAATGATGTTTCCGTCACGCCGCTCGATGACGGCGGGCCGGGTGTGTATCTGAAACAGGTTCACGTCACGTCCGATCGCGCGGATCTCGAAATCACCACGAAGGTTCGCAACGCGAGCCCGAGCGCGAAGAACGCAACCGTGCGATGCGTGATCACTGCGCAAAACGGCAAGCCGGTGGCAGAGTTCACCGCGAAGAAGGAGATCCCCGCGGGCGCGACGGTCAACGTCGTGCAGAACGCAACGCTCGACCATCCGCATCTCTGGAATGGTCGGCCGGATCCGTATTGCTATCGCGCGACGGTCGATGTGATCGATGGCGCGAAAGTGACGGATGAAGTCGCGCAGCCGCTTGGGCTGCGGTCGTTCAGCGTCGATCCGGACAAAGGTTTTTTCCTCAACGGCAAATCGTACGCGCTGCATGGTGTGAATCGGCACCAGGATCGAATCGACAAAGGCTGGGCGATCTCGCCGGCGGATCACGAGCAGGACTATAAGCTCATCGAAGAGATGGGTTGCACCGCGGTTCGGCTCGCTCATTACCAGCACGCGCAGGAATTTTATAATCTGTGCGATCGCGGCGGGATGGTCGTGTGGGCGGAGGCGTGTCTCGTGAACACGATGGATCCTTCGCCGGCCTTTGCCGACACCGTTCGCCAGCAACTCACCGAGCTCATCAAGCAGAACTTCAATCATCCGTCGATCTGCTTCTGGAGCTTGTTCAACGAGCTGCACTATGTGGACGAGAACGGCAAACAGGACTACACGCGCGAACCGGGCGATGCCGCGTCACGCGATCTCGTTGTGCAGCTGAATCAAATCGCAAAGAAGCTCGATCCAACTCGAATCACGACGGCGGGGACGTGCGTCGCGCCGCAGGAACCGATCAACTCGATCACCGATGCGATCGGCTTCAACTGGTATTACGGTTGGTACATCAAGCCCGCCGGCGCGTGGGGCAAAGGTCCGCCGAGCGAATGGGGCAAAGGCCTCGATGATCTGCATCGCGCCTTGCCGACGCGATGCATCGCCATCAGCGAATACGGCGCCGGCGCGAGCATTCGCGAGCATGAAGTTCCCGCGACGCAGCCCACGAATCCCGGCGGCAAGTGGCATCCCGAAGAGTGGCAGTGCGTCGTGCACGAGGCCGCGTGGAAGGCGATGAGCGCGCGGCCGTGGTTGTGGGGCACGTTCGTCTGGAACGTGTTCGACTTCGCCGCCGATCAGCGCAAGGAAGGCGATACGCCGGGGCGAAACGACAAAGGCCTTGTCACCTACGACCGAAAGACGAAAAAGGATGCGTTTTATTTTTATCAGGCGAATTGGACGACGTCGCCGATGGTGCACATCACCTCGCGGCGATTCGATCCGCGGCCGAGTGGGGCGACGGAGTTGAAGGTGTATTCGAATTGCCCGGAAGTCGAACTATTTCTCAACGGCAAGTCGCTCGGAAAGAAATCCGCGGCCGATCACGTCTTCGTGTGGCGCGATGTGAATTTGCCCGAGGGCAAGGCGCGCGTCGAAGCGAGGGCGCAAACGAGCGGCCACGGGGTTAGCGACGGCGTCGTATGGATGTGTTCACCCACAGCATCGAGCAAGCTCGTTTCGATCGGCAATTGATTCCCGCAGGGTCCGCTTCAGCGGAGGGTTACTCTTTCCGTGCGCCGGCAAATAACCGGTCCGCTGAAGCGGACCCTACACGGACTCTATTCGGCCCGGGCTCTCAACACTGGATCGACGGTAAGCCGCGGGAGTCATTCCTACAAGCCGCCGGAAGACAATTCGGAATCGCCGCACGTCTGCGAAGCCGCACGCGGTTGCGACGGCGGCCAATTTCATTGTGCTCGAATTTGCGAGCAACCGTTTCGCCGCGTCGACGCGGACCTGATTGATGTATTCGTACGGACTGGCGCCGAGGCACGTGCGAAATTTGTACTCGAGCGATCGGCGAGAAAGCGCCAATTCGCGAAGCAACTCGTCCACACCGAATCGCTCGTGCAGGTGCGCGCTGATGAACCGTACGGCATGCGCAATATCCGGATCTTCGACGGCGACGGTTTGCGTCGAGCGGCGCTCGGCGATGCCGTCGGGTGGGACGAAGATCGGTCCATCCGGCGTCGCGGCGCCGGCGATGAGTTGATCGAGCAGGGCGGCGGCGGTGCGACCGACTTCCTGATCATTTCTTGAAACGCTCGTGAGCGGCGGTTCGTACGATTCGCTGAAGATCGGGTCGTTGTCGACGCCCACCACCGCGACATCGTCCGGCACGCGCAGGCCAAGCCCGCGACACGTGTCGAGGACCATTCCCGCGCGCGGATCGCTGCATGCCATGATTCCAATCGGCGGTTGGAGCGACGAGAGCCAACGCTCGAGCTGCCGCTGCTGATCGCGCCACGTTCGCGTGCCCATGCCGGGCTGCGCTTCGAGCACCGCACATTCACCGCCAGGCTGCGTCACCGCGCGACGAAAGCTGTCGCGACGCAGCTGGCTGTACCAGATGCCGGCGGCGCCGTAGTAGCCGAAGCGACGGAACTGGCGATCGAGCAGATGTCGGGCGACCAGCTCGCCCACGCGCACATGATCGACCGCGACAGTCGGTATGCCGAGATAGGGGAGAACCGACGAAAGATTGACGACCGGGAAGGGCAGCTTTCGCGCGACGCGCGCGTCGGCGCGAGCGCTGATGAATGCGAACGCGCCGTCGCCGTGCCAGTGCCTGAGCCACTGGATCGATGTCCCCATCGCCTCTGGGAGGCGGGTCACAGTCCAACCACCGGCCGGGCGCGCGAAATCCGCGATCCCGCGCAGCAATCGTTCGAGGAACGGCGGCCCTTGAGGCACCGCGACCGCGACGCGAAGTCGTTTGCTGCTCATCATCGGTTGGCCCTCGATTTTCTACGATCGCACCGGCGAAACCCGCGGAGCTGCGCTCTGCCGCTAAATATGAATGACGCGCCGGCGCCAATAGTTAGCGGCGGAGCGCAGCTCCGCGGGTTGTTTCGTGATCTTCACGCACGCGGCAAAAACCCTCGCGCCTCGCCTGCGGAAAACGTACCCTATTCTGCGTAAAAGGGAACTTGTCCGCAATGAGCCGACACGAGACCTTACCAGTACAATTGCATCCCTCCGGTCATTGGCGGAACCGGAGATTCCTATCGCTCGTAAGGATGCCACCGATCGGTCGTTTGTGTAGAGGGAGACGTCATGAACAAGTTCATCTCAAATCGAATTCGCCGCCGAGGGTTCACGTTGGTCGAGCTGCTCGTCGTCATCGGAATTATCGCGGTGCTGATCTCGTTACTCTTGCCCGTCATCACCAAGGCGCGAGAGGCGGCCAATCGAACCGCGTGCCTGAGCAACCTCCGCCAGCTCGGGAACCTGATGCGGTTGTATGGTGTGCAATACAAAGATTGTGTTCCGATCGGTGCATCGATCGGCAATCCGAGCACAGCAACGTACACGAGTAAAGACTTCACGCTCAGCTATCAGATCTCGCGCAAGGCAACCGCCGGTATTCCGGATTCCGATACCACAAGCACGGTTAACCCCCTGGGGGTCCGATGGCAAGGTTATGGGCTTCTGATCGCGGCGCACCTGTTGGGCCCGATCACGTTGCCGGATCAGCCAAACACTCCGGAAACTTCCGGGCAGGTCTTTTATTGCCCGTCGCAGAACTTCGCTCAGAACGCGTTCAATAACCCGGCCAACCCCTGGCCTCCGACGACGGCCGATTGCCGCGGCAGTTACTGGTGCCGCGGGGTCGACCTCGGTCGGATGGGGCAACAGCTGGTCTGGGGTCAGGTTCAGTTGGTTCCTCCAACGGGCGGACATAGTCCGCTTGATCCATGGGACATTGGAACGACAGGTTCGACGCTCCCCACGGACATGACCGGCACATTCCCGCGCGTCGCCGACTTCCCGAAATTCGCCAAGCTCAAGAGCCAGGCGATCGTGTCGGATCTCTTCTATAGCTACGACCGGCTGAACACTGGCCACGCGAAGGTTGGCCCCAAAGGAATGAATCGCGTCCCGCAGGGGATCATCAACGTGCTGTACGCGAATGGCTCGGCGAAATCCGTAAACGTTTCGAATATCTACAATCCATCGAATGCAACGGTCGAGACGTCGTGGGATTTGTATGTCGTTTCGTTCGCTGCTTCCGGCATCCCCCTGAACGATGCCGAGAGACGGATTTGGCTCGCGATCGACAAGCAGTAATGCTTCCATCGCGAAGTCTCGCCCCGGTGTACCCCGCACCGGGGCTTTTTTATCGAATCACTTTTTTATTCGGCGCGCGGTTTGGCGAAAGGCATGATATGCACCGGATGAGCCAGGTTTTTGTTTCGGCCATCATCGTGGCAATTTCTCTCGTCGGCGGCGAACTTCTGCAGGGTGCAAGCAATGCGAGCACCGCGCCGTCAACCAAACCGAGCAAGTTCCGACCGCACCGCGGAGACGTTTACGGCAATCCAGGCGACACGAAGGATCCGCTCGATCCGTCGAACAAGGGCTTCACCCCGCGCGTCGTCGACGAGGAGGGCGTCACCGTCGCATTTCCCCTGAAAAAAGCCCGCGGAACGCAGCTGTATTATGGCAATGGCGAGCCGATGAAGACGCCGGACGGCGAGCTGGCGCAGGTGAAGGACGATTACGTGCGGCTGAATTACGGGATGCGGCTGGAGCGGAATGGGCACACGTACTTCATGGGCTGGCAGATGAATCACACCGAGCCCGAAAGCAGCTTCGTACGAATGGCCACGGGTTGGGTGGATTCGGGTGACATGACCCCCGAAGGCGCGACGGCGGCGAAGGCCGCCATCCCGCACCGTCTGGGCAACATCGAAAAGCCAATCGCGAAAGACGGTTCCGGCAAGCCGATCATCTTCGCCGTGAATGGCGCGAACGAGCAGGGGAAGGCGGCGAAGACGCTCGACCTGTACTACCTCGGCGTCTCCGGCGGAAAGGCGCACGATCGGCTCGTGAACTTTATGAATCTCCACGACGGCCGCTGCGGATTGCAGATGCTGATGAATCTCCCCGACGTCCCCGGCGGCGGAATCTGCATGGACTGCCTCCCCAACGGCACCACCTTCACCGCCGCCGCGGACGAGAACAACAAGCTCATCACAAAAGCGCAGCAGACCTACGACAAGGACAACAAACCGCACACGCTCACGTTCATCTACGGCAAAGCGAACGAAACGTGGGGATGGGTGTGCAAGGATTGGCTCGATTAAGCGTGGCCGTTTTGTAGGGTGCGCTTCAGCGCACCGGTTATTTCCGCTGTGCGCACAATGAATAACAGGTGCGCTGAAGCGCACCCTACGACTGAGCGTGCACGTGTTTACTTCTCCGCGGGCGTGTAATACGGCCCGAGCGTGTCGATCAATTTGCCGAGCACTTCGCTCGTGTCGATCACGCCGGACTTGCGGTAGATGATCTTTCCGCCCGGCGCGATGATCACCGTGTACGGCACCGGCCCCGGCGCTTGCGGATCGAGCTTCGTCATCAGCTCATTCGGATCACTGCCGGTGAACAGGTAATTGTTCGTCGTGCGCCCCTCTGATTTCACCGACTTCTGCACCCGCGGGGGCATCGCGGCGTGCTGGCTTTCGAGGAATTCCTTCGCGGCCGACGCGCCTTCTTTCGGATCGTCGATGCTCAGCGTGATTAATTCGAAATCGCGCGTGGAAAATCGCCGTGAGATCGAGACAAGATCGGGAAATTCCTTCACGCACGGCCCGCACCAAGTCGCCCACACGTTGATCATCCGCACTTTGTTCGTGTCGTTCTTCGCGAGCTTCGCGATCCCGTCGGCATCTATTGTTTCGAGCGTCACCGGCTCGCTCGACCACTTCTCAGTCGCCTTCGCGACATCGGTTTTCTTCTCGAGCCATTTCGTCGAACAACCGAACGGCTTGGTGGTCTCCACCGGCACGGGTTTACCGACAAGCAGTGCCTCGACTGCGCTTCGCGCATCGGAAGATTTCACGGTCGACGCATCCGCGAAGCGAGAATCGTCAAACCGTCCGCTGTAGCGCAGCTTCCGATCGCGATCGAAGACGAAGATATCGGGCGTGCACAAACACCCGTATGCCTTCGCGGTCTTCTGCGTGTCGCCGTCGTAGAGATACGGAAAGACGAAACCCTTGTCTTTCGCATAAAGCTTCATCTCGTCGTAGCTATCGCTGTATTTGCTGTAACCGAGCTCATCGACGCGCAAGCCATCCGGGCTATTCGGATTGATCGCGACGACCGCCACGCCTTTGCCGCTCATTTCTTTCGCGAACGGAATGATGCGCGTCTCGGCCGCATGTGAGACGGGGCAGTGGTTTGAGAGAAACGCGACGACAAGCACCGGCGCGTCTTTGAAATCCTCGAGTGTGTACGTCTTGCCGTCGATGCCTTTCAGCGAAAAGTCCGGCGCGGCGTCGCCGATTTTCAATCGTGTCGATCCGTCGGGAAGTGCGCCCTCGGGCACACTCGGTTTCGTCGCTGCGCAAACCGATCCAGTAAAGACCAGTGCAATGAAAAGAAGCTTCGAGAGTGACGATGACATGCGGACAGTTTAGTCCGGCCCTGGAAATCCCGCCAACGGTGATCAACCGGCTTTGCCGTTATCGTCCGTAAAAACCGGCCGCAGCGCTTCCATCGCGGTCGCGATGACGGCGCGATCGCGGTTGGGCAGGTGCTCGAGCATGGTCGCCAGATGACGGCGGGCGGCGCCGCGCGCGGTTTGCAGCGCGCGCTTGCCTTTCACCGTCGGTTCGATGATCGAAATTCGGCGGTCGTTCGGGTGAATCCGGCGACGCATGTAGCCGCGTTTCACCAGCCCATCGACCAGCTTCGATGCCGACGGCAGCGTGAGCCCCACGTGTTCGGCGACGTCCGAGACGGAAAGTCCGCCGGTGCGGACCGTGCGGGCGAGAGCTCTGAACTGAACGACGGTCAATTCAAACGACGCCTCCTGCCGCATGCGGTTGCGAATCGTGCGCATGACGGCCGGAATGATGTCCAAAATCCCGGCGGCGCAATCCTGGGGCGATGGGGTCGATTTGCTTTCCATACGAAATAGTTTCCTATTCTAACCATTTCACTTTCAAATAGTCGAGTGTAATATCGGATCGGTCGATGAATTGGTTCAGCGACTTTCGCAACCGCCCGTCGAAAAGCGCATGTTGAGCAAAGAAGAGCAATGAAACGCCTGCCCGCGCAAGTCACGTGTTACCGATGCGGAATCCTCGCGCTGGTTCTGCTCGTCACGGGCTGCGCCGTCGATAATCAAAAGGAAGTGGCGCAGTACCGCGCGGTGCTCGACCACAATCGCCTGCCCGCGACGCAGCCGGTTCCCGAGAATGAAGTCCTCACGCTTCCGGCGGCGATGGCGCTTGCGAACGAGAACAACGAGCAGCTTTTGCGCAGCGGCGAGGATTACGTGCAGGCGCTGATCAACAAGAACCGCGCCGTTGCGAATTTCCTCCCGACCGTCAGCTTTCAACCGTCGTATTCCATCATCGACAACAGCAGCGGCGCGGGCAACGTCCTCAGCGGATCGAGCGGCACGAGTACAGGCAGCGGCGGATCGTCGAGCTTCAAAAAAGTCGGCAACACACTGCAGCGCGTTCAGGCGCCGGTCGTCGGCAGCATCAATCTCTTCCGCGGTGGGGGAGATACCGCGAATCTTCGCGCGTCCGAGCAGATCATCAAGCAACGCCGCTATCTGTTGCTCGATCTGCAGGCGACGGTTCTGCTGAACGTCGCGCAGACGTACTACCAGATCCTCCGTTCAGAACGCTCGGTCAGCGTGCTGCAGGATTCGCTGCGATTGCAGGAAGCACGTCTGCACGATGTCGAAGTGCAATTCAAAAGCGGCCTGGCGTCGAACCTGACGTTGTCGCAGACGCGTTCGCAGCTGGCCTCTACACACGTGCAGTTGACGCAGGCGCTGAGTGACGCGCGCAATGGCCGATCAACGCTCGCCCAGCTCATGGGCTGGCACGACGTGCCGAATTCGCTCGCGGACACCTTGCCCGTCCCGCAAAGCTCACCGCTTGAGCCGGAGTTCGAGTCGATCGCGCTTGCGAATCGGCAGGATGTGCTCGCCGCGGCGCATGAGCTGGAGGCCGCGAAGTACAACGTGAAAGTCGCGGTCGCGCAGTATTACCCGTCGGTCGATCTCAATCTTCAGGCGCTGCTTTACGCGACGAATTATTCCGACACGAGCAAGTGGAGCGCGGTGCTGTCGGCGAATCTGCCGATCTTTTCCGCGGGCGTCATCGAAGCAGATGTTCGCACGGCGTGGTCGCAGCTCCGGCAGGCGGCGCTCGATCAGTCGGCGGCGATCAAGCAGGCGATTCACGATGTGCAGACTGCGTACGAAAACCTCGCGACCAGCGATCAGAGCGTGCGCGATCTGAGCGACGAGCTTCACGAATCGCAGGAGCAGTATCGCCTCGCGGTGCAAGGGTTCCGCAGCGGACTTACGACGAACCTGGATGTGCTCGTTGCCCAAAATCAGATGCTCAGCGCCCAGCTCGATCTCAGCAGCGAACAATTCGATCGCACGGTGTTTTATCTCGACCTGATTCGCGCCACCGGGAAGCTTGTCGCTTCTGTCGATCAATTTGTTCCGGCAACGCAGCCGACGACCGCGCCAGCGACCACACGTCCGACGCATCTAACAACGACCCGTCCTACGATTCACGAGTGATGTATGGACCAACGAGTTGAACATTCTCAAGCTCCGCCGCAGCCGTTGCTTCCGGCGCCGGATCCGACGCGCGGCGCGTCCAAGCGCAGCCACGCCGGCGCATGGTTCGTGGTGATCGTGCTGCTGATCGCCGCCGGCGCGGGGGGCTATTGGTACTGGTCGCATCGCAACGCGCAAGCGACGGAATCCACTCAAAAAACGTCGACGCGCGATCGCACCGTGCCGGTCGTCGCCGTGCAGGTGCGCAAAGGCGACTTCGATCTGTACGTCGACAACCTCGGCACCGCCACCGCGCTCAATACTGTTACGGTGCGCCCGCGCGTGGATGGCGAGCTGATCAAGGTCGCTTACAGCGAAGGCCAGCAGGTGAAGCAGGGCGACCTGCTCGCCGAAATCGATCCGCGGCCGTTTGAAGCGGCGCTCGCGCAAGCGCAGGGACAGCTCGCAAAAGATCAGGCCGTGCTGAAAAACGCGCAGCTGGATCTCGAGCGTTTCAAAAACGCGAGCGAAACGCTCACCAAGCAGCAGATCGACACGCAGGCGGCGCTCGTGCAGCAGGACCAGGGCGTCGTGCAAACGGATGAGGCCGCCGTGAAGAACGCGCAGCTTCAGCTCTCGTATTGCCGCATCGTCGCGCCGATCACCGGCAAGGCGGGCCTGCGATTGGTCGATGTCGGCAACATGGTTCACGCGAGCGACACCAACGGCCTCGTCGTCCTTACGCAGCTTCAACCGATCTCGGTGGTGTTCAGCGTCACGCAGGATGATCTGGAGCGCGTGCTGCCGAAGGTGAACGCGGGACAAACACTGACGATCGACGCGTTCGATCAGGATCTCAAGACGCGTCTCGCCACCGGCACACTGCTGGCCGTTGATAATCAGATCGACCCGGCCACGGACAGCGTGAAGGTGAAAGGCCTCTTCCCCAATAAGGATTTCGCGCTCTTCCCGAACGAGTTCGTGAATGCGCGTTTGTACGTCGAGACACTGCACGATGTCGTGCTGATTCCGTCGGCCGGTGTGCAGCGCGGCGCGACCGCGAACTCGACGTTCGTGGATATCGTCAAGCCGGATCACACGATTGAGATGCGCACCGTGACGCCCGGCCCGACTGAAGGCGAGCGCACCGTAATCACCAGCGGATTGAATCCGGGTGAAACCGTCGTCATCGACGGCGTGGATAAGCTCCAGCAAGGCAGCAAGGTGACGGTCTCCGCGCCCGGCGCCGCAACGCGGCCGACGACGAACGCGAGTCACTCCACAACCGGCGCAGCGAGCGCCGCCGCATCCGGCGCATCACCCGCACGAAATTCGAATCGCAGGTCTCGGTGAGTCCTTCAAGGCCGTTCATTCTCCGTCCCGTCGCGACCGCGCTGCTGATGGTCGGCATCCTGCTGACCGGCGGCGTTGCGTACAACCAACTCCCGGTTTCCGCGCTGCCGCAGGTGGATTATCCCACGATCCAGGTGATGACGTTCTATCCCGGCGCAAGCCCGGACGTGATGGCGTCGTCGGTTACCGCGCCGCTCGAGCGGCAGTTCGGACAAGTGCCCGGCCTCACGCAGATGACGTCGACGAGCAGCGAAGGATGCTCGGTCATCACGCTGCAGTTCGATCTCGCGCTCAATATCGACGTCGCCGAGCAGGAAGTGCAGGCGTCGATCAATGCCGCGACCTCGTATTTGCCGAAGGACCTGCCGAATCCGCCGGTTTACAGCAAGAGCAACCCCGCCGATTCACCGGTGCTCACGCTCGCGCTCGCTTCAAACGCGATGCCGCTTTCGGCGGTGGAAGATCTCGCGGACACGCGCCTCGCGCCGAAGATCTCGCAGCTTCCTGGCGTCGGTCTCGTCACCATCAGCGGCGGACAGAAACCCGCCGTGCGCGTGCGCGTGAATCCGACGGCCCTCTCCTCGCGCGGCCTTTCGACCGAAGACGTCCGCACCGCTCTCGCCGCGGCGAATGTGAATCAGCCCAAGGGCAACTTCGACGGCAAGCAGCAGTCGTACACCATCGCGGCCAACGATCAGCTCATCTCGAGCGCCCAATATCGCCCGCTGATCATCGCGTATCGCAACGGTTCGCCGGTGAAACTCTCGGACGTTGCCGACGTTGTCGACGGCGCCGAAAATCTCAAGCAAGCCGCGTGGATGAATGAAACGCCCGCGGTCATCGTGAACATCCAGCGCCAACCCGGCGCGAACATCATCGCGGTCGTCGATCGCATCAAGCAGCTTCTCCCGCAGCTGAAAACCGCACTCCCGACGTCAGTCACCACCACGATCCTCACCGATCGCACCGACACCATTCGCGCCTCGGTGCACGACGTACAGTTCGAGCTGATGCTCACCGTCGGCCTCGTCGTCGCGGTGATCTTCGTGTTCCTGCGCAATGTGCGCGCGACGATCATCCCGTCCGTCGCGGTGCCGTTGTCGATCGTGGGCACGTTCGGCGTGATGTACCTGCTCGGCTACAGCCTGAACAATCTTACGCTGATGGCGCTGACGATCTCCACCGGCTTCGTCGTGGACGACGCGATCGTGATGATCGAAAACATCGTGCGCTACATCGAAGAAGGCGAAGCGCCTCTCGCGGCGGCGCTGAAAGGGTCGGAACAGATCGGCTTCACGATCGTTTCGCTCAGCGTGTCGCTCATTGCCGTGCTGATTCCGCTGCTCTTCATGGGCGACATCGTCGGCCGCCTCTTCCGTGAATTCGCGGTGACGCTCAGCGTGACGATCGTCATCTCCGCAATCGTCTCGCTCACGCTCACGCCGATGATGTGCGCGAAGCTCCTTGGGCAAACGCACGCCGAGCAGGAAAGCTGGCTTTTTCGCATGTCCGAGCGCGCGTGGCAGGGCGTGATCGACCTTTACGCCGCGACATTGCGCGTCGTGCTGCGGCATCAATTCCTCACGCTGCTCGTCGCCGCCGGCACGCTTGCGCTCACGATCTACCTCTATGTCATCGTGCCGAAGGGATTTTTCCCGGTGCAGGACACCGGCGTGATTCTCGGCATCTCCGAAGCGCCGCAGGATGTGTCGTTCGCGTCGATGTCGCAGCGGCAGCAGCGCTTGGCGACGGTGATTCTTCAGGATCCGGCGGTCACGAGCCTCTCCTCATTCATCGGCGTCGACGGCACGAACTCCACGCTGAACTCCGGCCGCATTCAGATCAACCTCAAACCGCGTGACGATCGCGATGTCACCGCGACCGAGGTCATTCGCCGCCTGCAACAATCGGTGCAAAAAGTCGAAGGCATCACGCTGTTCATGCAGCCGGTGCAGGATCTCACCGTCGAAGATCGCGTCAGCCGCACGCAATATCAGTACAGCCTCGAAGACGCGGATGCGAAGGAGCTGGCGACGTGGGTGCCGAAGTTCCTCGACAAGCTGCACGAGATTCCCGAGCTGCGCGACGTCGCGACGGATGCTCAGAACCAAGGCCGTCAGGTGCGGCTGGTGATCGATCGTGACACCGCCGGCCGGCTTGGCATCACGCCGCAGATGATCGACGACGCGCTCTATGACGCATTCGGCCAGCGGCAGGTGTCGACGATCTTCACGCAGCTCAATCAGTACCACGTGGTGCTCGAGGTCTCTCCGCGCTTTCAGCTGAATCCGCAGCAGCTCGATCATGTTTATCTGAAGTCCGGCACGACCGGCCGAATCCCGCTCAGCACGATTGTAAAGGTCGAACAAACCACCGCGCCGACCACGATCAATCGCCAGGGTCAATTCGCCGTCACGACGGTCTCGTTCAACCTCGCGCCGAACAGCTCGCTCGGCGCCGCGGTGCGAAAAGTGAACGACGCGTGGAAGGATCTCCAACCCCCCGCGAGCATTCAGGCCGGCTTCGAAGGCACCGCCCGCGCGTTCGAAGCGTCGCTCACGAATGAACCGATCCTCATCCTCGCGGCGCTGATCACGGTCTACATCGTGCTCGGCGTGCTGTACGAGAGCTACATTCATCCGGTGACGATCCTCTCGACGCTTCCGTCCGCCGGCGTCGGCGCGATCCTTGCACTGCTCCTCTGCCACACCGAACTCGACGTCATCGGCCTCATCGGCATCATCCTGCTGATCGGCATTGTCAAGAAAAACGCGATCATGATGATCGACTTCGCGATCGACGCCGAGCGCAACGAGAACAAACCACCACACGAAGCGATCTACCAGGCGTGCCTGCTGCGATTCCGCCCGATCATGATGACCACCGCGGCGGCGCTGCTCGGCGGAGTGCCGCTGGCGCTCGGAACGGGCACGGGATCCGAATTGCGCCGACCGCTCGGCATCACCATCATCGGCGGGCTAATCTTCAGCCAGATGCTCACGCTTTACACCACGCCGGTGATTTACCTATGGTTCGAGCGCATCGCGCAGCGCTTCCGCAAATCGCCCAAGCCTTCGCGCATCGATGAACCGGAACTTGAAGGCGACGGCCGCCTGCTCCAGCCGGGAGGCGCGTGAACATTTCGTCGCCGTTCATTCGCCGGCCCGTCGCGACGACGCTGCTCACCCTCGCCCTCGCGCTCTCGGGGGCGCTGGCGTATTTCTTCCTGCCCGTCTCGCCACTGCCGCAGGTGGATTTTCCCACGATCCAGGTGAGCGCGTCGCTCCCGGGCGCCAGCCCGGAGACGATGGCCTCCTCCGTCGCCACGCCGCTCGAGCAACAATTCGGACGCATCGCGGGCATTACTGAAATGACGAGCAACAGCGCGCTCGGCTCGGCGAACATCACACTGCAGTTCGACTTGAACCGCGACATCAACGCCGCGTCGCGCGATGTGCAGGCGGCCATTAACGCCGCACGCGGTCAGCTTCCCGCGAACCTTCCGTCGAATCCGCGCTATCGCAAGGTAAACCCGGCCGACGCGCCGATCATGATCCTTTCGATCACATCAGACCAATACGACAAAGGCCGGATGTACGACGCCGCGTCGTCGATCCTTCAGCAGGCGCTTTCACAGGTCGATGGCGTCGGCCAGGTATTCGTCGGCGGCGGGGCGCTCCCCGCCGTGCGCGTCGATGTGAACCCCACGCTCGTCAACAACCTCGGCCTGAGTCTCGAAGACGTGCGCACGGCGCTGAGCGCCGCCAACGCCAATCGCCCCAAAGGCTCGCTCGCCGACGACCGCCGCACCTGGTCGATCGCTACGACCGACCAGCTTCTTAAGGCCAAAGAATATCAGCCGCTCATCGTCGCCTACCACAACGGCGCGCCGGTGACGCTCAGCCAGATCGCTTCGGTCCAGGATTCGGTCGAAGACATTCGCACGCTCGGCCTCGCCGACACCAATCCCGCGATCCTGATCATCATCTTCCGTCAGCCGGGCGCGAATATCATCGACACCGTTGATCGCGTCCTCGCGCTCATGCCACAGTTTCAGGCGGAGATTCCGCCTGCGATGCACATGAATGTCGTGCTCGATCGCACGACCACCATCCGCGCCAGCGTTCACGATGTGCAATTCTCACTCGCGCTGTCGCTGGCGCTGGTGATCATGGTCGTATTTCTCTTCCTGCGAAACCTTCGCGCCACGTTCATCCCCGCTGTCGCGGTGCCGGTCTCGCTCGTCGGCACGTTCGGCGTGATGTATCTCCTCGATTACAGCCTCGACAACCTCTCGCTGATGGCGATGACCATCGCCACCGGCTTCGTCGTCGATGATGCCATCGTGGTCATCGAAAACATCATGCGCCACGTCGAAGACGGCGTGCCCCCGATGAAGGCCGCTTTTATGGGCGCGCGCGAGATCGGCTTCACGGTGATGTCGATCAGCATCTCGCTCATCGCGGTCTTCATTCCGATTCTGCTGATGGGCGGGATTGTCGGCCGGCTCTTTCGCGAATTCGCCGTCACGCTTTCTGTCGCCATCCTCATGTCGATGGTCGTCTCGCTCACATGCACGCCGATGATGTGTGCGCGACTGCTCAGGCACAAAGCTCCGCACCAGCAGTCGCGGCTTTACCGGTGGAGCGAGCGGATGTTCGATCGCCTGATCGGCTTTTATGAATACACGCTCGCCGGCGTGCTGCGGCATCCGCTGATCACCCTGCTCGTCGCGCTCGGCACCGTCGCGCTCACCATCTATCTCTACATCGTCGTCCCCAAGGGCTTCTTCCCGCAGCAGGACACGGGTCGCCTCGCGGGGTCGATGCAGGCGGATCAGTCCACTTCGTTTCAATCGATGGAAGAGAAGGTGAACGAGTTCGCGAAAGTGGTAGGGCAGGATGAGGCGGTCGATAATCTCGTCGCCTTTTCCGGCGGGGGTGGCGCACTCAACACCGGCCGCATGTTCGTCACGCTCAAGTCGCCTAAAGACCGCAAGGGGATGTCCGCCGATCAGGTCATCGCGCGCCTGCGCGGCAAGACCGCGCGCGTCCCCGGCGCCACGCTCTTCCTTCAAGCCACGCAAGACCTCCGCATCGGCGGGAAATCGTCACAAGCGCAATACCAGTTTACCCTGCAGGGCGACAGCATTCCCGAGCTCAACGCATGGGCGCCCAAGGTCCTGCAAACCCTCCGCCATCTTCCCGGCCTCGCCGACGTCAACACGGATCAACAGGACAACGGCCTGCAGGCCACGCTCACCTACGATCGCAACACCGCCGCGCGGCTCGGCATTTCGCCCGCGACAATCGACGCGACGCTCTACGACGCCTTCGGCCAGCGGCAGGTCTCCACGATGTACACCGGCCTCAACCAATACCATGTCGTGATGGAAGCCGCCCCGCAGTTCTGGCAAACACCCGATGGCCTGAAGCACATTTACGTCCGCGGGTCGAACGGCAAGCTCTCGCCGCTCAGCGCGTTCGCGCACTACGAGCCGAACACCGCGCCGCTGTCCGTCAATCATCAGGGACTGTTCCCCGCCATCACGATCTCGTTCAACCTCAACCCCGGCGTCGCGCTCGGCACCGCCGTCGATGAAATCAACCGCGCCACCACGCAGATGGGTCTCCCCGCGACGATCCACGGCACCTACTCCGGCACCGCCGAGGCATTCCAGGAATCGCTCGAAAGCGAACCGATCCTCATCCTCGCCGCGCTCGCCGCCGTCTACATCGTCCTCGGCATCCTCTACGAAAGCCTCATCCACCCGATCACGATTCTCTCCACGCTTCCCTCCGCCGGCGTCGGCGCACTGCTCGCGCTGCTGCTGTGCAAAACCGATCTCAGCGTGATCGCGCTGATCGGCATCGTCAAGAAAAACGCGATCATGATGATCGACTTCGCGCTGGACGCCGAGCGCAACCACAACAAATCCCCCCGCGACGCCATCTTCCAAGCCTGCGTCCTCCGCTTCCGCCCGATCCTCATGACGACCATGGCCGCGCTGCTCGGAGGTCTCCCCCTCGCCCTAGGAACCGGCGTAGGCAGCGAGCTAAGAAAGCCCTTAGGCATCGCGATCGTCGGCGGCCTGATCTTCAGCCAGCTCCTCACCCTCTACACCACACCGGTGGTCTATCTGTATCTAGACAAACTCCGCTCCCGCCGCCACGACGCCGAACTCGCGGCGCTGAGCACGAAGGTCGTGCCGGCGTAGCGACCGATGAAAAGTCCGGTTTGCCGAGTAGCGACATCGACATTTCCCCGTTAGTGTTGCGAAACAAATCTGGGGCCAAGCATGTGGATAAAATCTTTGAGCATCACGAACTTTCGTTCGTTCGAGCAAGCATCGTTCAATTTTTCAAGGGGGATAAATCTATTGATCGGCCGCAACAATTCCGGCAAGTCCTCAACATTGCTCCCGATTTTGGCGCTACAAAAAGGGTTGGTGCAATTAATTCCAAGCGACATGCGTCTCGGCATCAGTGAATCTCAAATCACCGTTGCCTTTGACAAGAGTGAGGAGCGGTATTTCAACAAAGCAGATACTGTAACATTCCAAGGAGGCGGTAACCCGCGGCGATACGTATTACGGACTCCCGCGCGACAGGGCGTCGCCATCGAGATCGGTCAGATCGAAGATCGCGAACCGAATAATCTGATCTATCCATTCCTATCAAAGCGCAAGGTTGGCGCACTCGGCGAACAAATAAACGATCAGATCGTCGAACAAATCCTTGCCAATTTCCACAACCTGAACGCGAAGATCGATCGACTTTCAAACGTCGGCTTTGTGCCTGGAAATGCGGAATATGTTAGAGGCTGCGAGGAAATCCTTGGCTTTCTAGTGACGAGCGCAAATTCGCAGCAAGGCAAGAAAGCCGTTTACACGGTTGAGAATCTGGCCAACGTGCCCCTCCTCTCGATGGGAGAAGGGGTAATGAACGTGCTCGGACTACTCGTTGACCTTTCAATGACGAAAGCTGGGAAGATATTCGTGATCGAGGAACCTGAAAACGACTTGCATCCGCAAGCCCTGAAAGCTCTTCTTGACCTTGTCGCAAGAAAGTCGAAGGAAAATCAATTCTTCATCTCGACGCATTCGAATATTGTGCTGAAGCGCCTCGGCGCCTTGGCCGAAACCAAGATCTTTCGATTCACGTTGTCATTCAACGAACGTATGCCAACGACGACCGTGGCAGAAGTAGAGCATACTGCTCACGCTAGACGCGAGATTCTTGAAGAGCTGGGCTATGAGCTGAGCGACCAAGAACTCTGGGAGGGATGGCTGTTTCTTGAGGAGTCGTCAGCCGAGAAGATCATTCGAGAATATCTGATCCCACTTTTCGTTCCATCGTTGCAGTCGCGATTAAGAACTTTCTCGGCCCACTCTCTGGCCGAAGTCCCCACAAAGCTGCGCGATTTCAATGAGCTTTTCGTGTACCTGCACCTTGAGCCGACGTATAAGAATCGCGTTTGGGTAGTCGTCGACGGAGGCGAAGCGGAACGCCAAATCATCGATGACCTCAAGAGAACGTACGAACCGCATGGGTGGAAGCCTGAACATTTCTCCCAATTCAGTAAGCATGACTTTGAGGAATATTATCCAGCGGAGTTTGGAGCGCAAGTTGCAACGATCAAGGGTATCAAAGACAAGCAGGCGCGGCGTGAAGCTAAGCGCCTGCTGCTGGAGAAAGTGGAATCGTCGTTGCGCGAGGACAAAGGCGCCGCGAGAACCGCGTTGGAAAAGTCCGCCAGTGAGGTCATTGGCGTTTTAAGAAACATCGCTGCAGCGCTGGACAAACGAACTTCCGCGAAGTGAACGTTTGCGCTTTGCTTGCGTGCCGTCGCGTAAGGACAACGTGGATGGGTTAGGACGACGCGGGGCTTGGTTGGGAAGCCGCGCGTCTGTGTTAGGAAAACGCGCGTGCGTGTTGGTACAACTCGAGGAAGTTAAAGGGGACAGGACCCTTAGGAAGTTAAAGGGGACAGGACCCTTAGGAAGTTAAAGGGGACAGGACCCTTAGGAAGTTAAAGGGGACAGGACCCTTTAATTAAAGGGTCCTGTCCCCTTTAATTGGAAAATGCTGTCTCCCGTCCCGACATTCTTCGCCGTTGCGATAAGCGTTCCGCACTCCGGGCATCGGCCGGGGGATTTGGAAACGTCGTCGCCGCAGTTCCCGCAGCATTTGGTCGGAAATGGAAATCGGGACATTCAGAACTTACGGTGTCGGAAATTCCGGATCTGCCTTCGTCTCATTCTGACTTCGCCGCGCGCCGTCGGCGAAGGAGGGCGAGGGGGCTTACGGCGAGGAGCGCGAGGCTCGCGGGTTCGGGGACGACGAAGGTGAAGGTGTAGTTGCCGGTCTCGGAAGCCTCGGCCGTGTTGGTGAATGCAACCTGGGTGAAGTTGTAGGTGTCGGCGACGAGCATGGGAATGAGCGTCGTGCCAGGCGAATTGGCGGTCACGCTGCCGAGGTTGGTGCCTCCGAATGCGAGGTTGCTGCCGGAGTTGAGCTGCCAGGTGGCGGTAAGCATGTCGCCGGTGTTGTCGGTGAGCGTGAGGTCTCCGAAAAGAACGGAGAGGCCGCTCGGGACGATGATGGCGAAGGAATCGAAGTCAAGGTTCTCGTTTGCATCCTGGCCGTAGGTGCCGGAGACGGTGTTGATTCCGAAGTCGAGGGTGAAGGTGGGCAGCACGCCGGTCTCCGGCAGGTCGCCGCTAACCGCTTCACTGTACGCGATGGGCGCGGCCGACGCGGAGAACGCGAAAAAAGTCAACGCGAGCGCGGCGCAGGGCAGGAGGCTTTTCATAACAGACCCACGAGTTGAAGTGCCTGGAGACCCGGCGTCGATCGATCGATCCACCGGTGGAAGAGTCTCCCTCCAGGTGAGGGTTTACCGGAGTCAGCAAGAGAATGCAATCAATTTGATTGAATAATGCGGGAGAAATCGTCGCCGGACGAAGCCGATGCGAGAGCGGGGCGAGCATCTGGCCCAACCGCCGGTTCACATCACAACTCCCTGAGGGAACGGCCCCGCACTCCGGACACCGCTCCGGCGTCGCGCGCATGTCGTAGCCGCAGTGGACGCATCGATTCGTGACCCGACGATGTTTCTCCAGCGCGAATCGAGAAAGCGCTGTTGCTGGCAACAGCCCGAGTAGCAGAACCGCGAACCAGGGCGGCACGCAAATCACGCGATACCTTTTTCCTCGTTCCTCTCCAAAGCCCCAGCGAGCGCCTGCAATTTCAGGGGGACGTGTCGGACCGTGGCGGATGCCGAGAGCGGCCAATTCTGGACTCACCGGCGTAATCACGCCCCACGTCCGGCTGGTGTGCGAAAAACCAGAGTAGCCCGTGCTCGCCCACCCCCATTCCCATCGCAACATGTTCGGTTGCGATGTGATGCCGAACCATTTGCCGTGACCAAGCTCGAAGTTGAAGGAGTCACCGTGCCAGTAGCCTCGGATCCACAGAACGACAGCGGCTGCAAGGAGCGCCGCTGAGGCGATTGCCAAAGTATTGAATATCAGCCGCTTCACGTCGCAATTCCCTTCGCGGATGACGGAATCGTCCCGCACTCCGGGCACCGCTGCGGCGTAGCGCGGAGGTCGTAGCCGCAGGTGGGGCAGCGGCCGTGCTGGCTGCGACGTCGGCGAGCGCGCCTCTGGCCTACGACCACCATCGCCGGCAATCCGAGGACGAGCGCGATCAGCCACAACGGGACTACGCGAATGACGACGAGGGATGAAGACTTCGTCGCTGGATTTCCCGATGCCTGCTTCCCCCAGACTATGCCGATCGCGTCGAAGTGGACCCCGGCTCTAAAAGATGGCATCAACCAGCCGGGACCGATTGTTGCTCGCGTGATGACCCACCCATTTGTGCTCTGCGGTTGAGCGAAGATGAACTCGTCGCCCTGCAAACCGCACATGAGATCTCGCTCATACCGGATGCAACCGAAGGCGAAATGGAAGACCTTCAAATCGTAGTCAAGTTTGCCTCCGCCCCGTTTCGTTACATAGGCTCGACCGATTGAGATTCCGATGTAGTGACTGCATAACCCCCATGCAAACGCAAGTGCTGAGAGGATCAGTGACAGGCCAAGCAGAAAGTTCTGCACTCGCCGTTTCACGTCGGGACTCCCTTCGCGGGGGCCGGAATCGCCCCGCACTCCGGACATCGCTCCGGCGTGGCGCGCAGATCGTAACCGCACGCGGGGCACGAATTGGGTCCGCGGCCGCGGCGAGCCAGCCATCGGCGCAGCCACATCGCCGGCAGAATCCCCAGCAGCAGCGCGACGAGCCAGCTCGGGACCGTCACGCCGTAGTTTTCAAATTGAGTCGTGAATGGGTCGTGCTCTACATTTACGTGGTGAAATGCGTCGAAGCCGTGACGGGCCAGAAAGGGCAGACGATGAGCTTGCGGGAACGGCCGTAGCCGATAAAAGCCCCCGACATGTTGCGCGGTCTGCTCGGTTCCTTCCGGTTGACGAAAGGTATCGATCACGAAAGAGAGGGTGCCGTGCGAGGTTTGAATTCCCATCGACTGCGTGATGAGTTGATCGTTCTCCCAGCGCTTTCGCACATGCGCGTATCCGTTCAGTCCCCATGGATGGGAACACCAGTCCACGAGCACCGCGACACACAACGCAAACGACACGATCGTGAGGAGATTGAAGACTCTTCGTGTCACATCGGAGAGATTACCCGATTCGCGAGTCATGAAGATCATCATTCGGGCGGAACGGTGCGCCAATTTGGTGGAAATCGGCGGTTCCCACTTTCGTCAGATCGCTCGATTTTTCCGCGGAAATATGCGTGCGGCGGCGGTAGGATGCGCGGGGACCCGCGGAGCTTCGCTCCGCCGCTAACTGGAGCGCTAGTTAGCGGTGGTCCGCAGGACCGCGGGTTCGGATCGACTGACGGTGGGCGGCCACCGAGGCGCGATGCCGTCCGACGCTTCGCTCTGGGCCGGCCTCGAAGGCGGCTTACACGTCATTGCGTTCATTCGCGCGGAAAGGGGAAAAGCACGGAATAGGTTGGAACGAAGTGGTTGACGCAGGTTGTCAAAAGTTGACGTAGGTTGACGCTTGTTGACCGCGATGCGAGAAATTCAAAACGAAGCCACCGCGGGGGAAGTTCGATTCACGAAGCACCAATGCCCAATCAGATCCCAACGATTCAATGACCAGTGCGTGCCTGGGCGTCTCGCATTTCCGTT
>JAICIO010000053.1 GCA_025924315.1 Phycisphaerae bacterium | reverse complement strand
TTTGCGGAAACTTTCGATCGATCAACTCATTCAGCTCGCCGGTGAATTGCGCGAACGGATCTTCAACGCCGTCAGCAAAAACGGCGGGCATCTCGCCTCAAACCTCGGCGTGGTCGAGCTGACGCTCGCGCTGCATTACGTCTACGACTTCGGCCCCTATCCGGAGGGGCCGGACCGATTGCTATTCGACGTCGGGCATCAGTGTTACGCGCACAAGATGGTCACCGGGCGCGCGGGCGATTTCGACAAGCTTCGCAAGAAGGGTCACGTCGGCGGATTTCCCTCGCCGCTCGAATCGCCGTACGACCTGTTCGCGGTGGGGCATGCGGGCACGGCAATTTCGACCGCTGTCGGAATGGCGCGCGGGGATCAGCATCTCAATCGAAACAACAACGTTGTTGCGGTGATCGGTGACGCATCGATCGTCAACGGCATGTCGTTCGAAGGCTTGAACAATGCCGGCACGCTCAAGCGGCAGTTGCTCATCGTGCTCAACGACAACGGCATGAGCATCTCTGATCCGCAGGGCGCGTTCAGCCAGTACCTCGAGCGCGTACGCGTCAGCACGACCTACGACGAGTTCAAAAAGATCAGCAAAACGCTCGTGCATCAATTGCCCGCGAGCGTGAGCACTCGCATCGAGTATCTGTGGCATCACTTCAAGGAAGGACTCAAGAGCACCTTCTGGCCGGGACAGATTTTTGAAGCGCTCGGCATCAAATATCTCGGGCCGATCGACGGTCACGATCTGCAGGGCATGATCGAAATGCTCGGCGAGATCAAGCACGTCGATTCGCCCGTGCTGCTGCACGTGAAGACGGTGAAGGGCCAGGGCTACGAAGTGGCCGCGAACGAGCCGACGAAGATGCACAGCCCGGCGGCGTTTACCATGAACGGCTGCCGCGTCGAGATCAATAAAGGCACCGGAAAAAGCTGGACGACGGCGTTCGCGGATGCGGCGATCGCGTGCGCGAAAAGCGATCCGCGCGTTGTCGCGCTGACGGCCGCTATGCCGGATGGCACCGGCCTTTCGAAGTTCGAAAAAGAAATTCCCGGTCGCTATTACGACACCGGTATTTGCGAGTCGCATCTCACCGGCATGGCCGCGGGGATGGCGAAGGCGGGGATGCGTCCGATTGCGGCGATTTACTCGACGTTTATCCAGCGCGCGTTCGATCAGGTCTGGCAGGAAGTGGTGCTGAACGGCGTGCCGGTTGTCTTCGCGATGGATCGGGCTGGTTTCGTCGGGGACGACGGGGCGGTGCATCACGGGTTCATGGACCAGGCGTTTCTGCGGCCGCTGCCGGGCATCGTGCTGATGGCGCCGAGCGACGAGGCGGAACTCAATCGCGCGCTTCGGTTCGGGCTGTCGCTCGACAACGCGAGCGCGATTCGCTATCCGCGGGATAATGTGCCGGGGTGCGATTTTGAGAATGTGATCAGCCCGGCCCTGCGGGCCGCCGCTAAACAGGAATGGAAGCTTGGCGTGAGTCGCGTGCTTCGCGAGGGATCGGATGCGGCGCTCGTCGTCTATGGCGCATTGGTAGAAAACACAATGATCGCCGCGGACGAGCTCGCAGCAGAAGGAATCAACGTTGAAGTGATCGATGCGCGCTTCTGCAAGCCCGTCGATGGCGAGATGCTGCGTCACGTGCTCGGGTCAGCGATGTCGGAAACCGAATTCGCCACATCCGATCGCGCACCGGTGCTGACGATCGAAGATCACTCGTTGCAGAACGGCTTCGGCAGCGCGGTCCTCGAGTACGCGGTTGCGAACGGGCTTGAGACGCGAGCGATCACAATGCTCGGCATGCCGGATCGGCTGATCGCGCACGCGACGCGAAAAGATCAGCTCGCGGAGGTGGGCCTCGATTCCGTCGGAATCATCAAGAGCATTCGCGATGCGATCCGCGCGCGGCGGGCGAGTTCGGTCGAGATCCGTCAAAACCAACATTAACTTTTGAATCGCTTTGTAGGGTGCGCTTCAGCGCACCGGTTATTCGTTTTTCGAGCGAAGAAATAACCGGTGCGCTGAAGCGCACCCTACAAGACCTCTAGTTCGCCTGCGTGCACCACTTGCAGGTGCAATGCGTTCCCGTGTGAAGCGCGGGTCGATGTCGTGGATCGACGGGGCAGTGCTCTTCGGGCGCTTGCGCCTTCTCGCGCGTTGGGCAACCACATCCTTCCATTGCGATGTCGCGCTCGATCTGTTTGAGGAAAGGTTTTCCGCAATACGACACGCCTTTGTGAATCACGCGAAGGGGGCAGCGTTCGCATACCGTGGCGCGGGCGGCCCAATTCTCGGCGATGGGTTTGAGACCGAGGTTGCGCAGGCGTGACGCGGCGCTCTTGGCGGCCGCGCGACTGAGGGCGCGAAATGGATTACAGACGCTGCAACTGAGCAGGCTCATAGACGTGTTATCGGACGCACAAAGCCTGCGGCTGAAGCGCGACGAAACGAAAGATTTCTTCATGCGCATTTTTGATCCTAAAGTCCTGTAATCGCCGATATTTAGCGGAAGGTCGTGCAGGATCGAGTGTAAACGTTGTTCAGTGCGTGGGTTGACGGTCCGGCCGGTGACGATAGCGTTAGCCCCTTTTACTGCAGTGGGTTGAGCCCGTGATAGCCAAGATAGCCGCATCGCCAGTGCAAAAGAAAGTCGTGCAACCCTCGCCCCCAGCGGCGAGTACGGTGGAGGAACCGGCCGCGCCGGAAGACCCAACCGAGCCGTCTGTTCTCGAACAGGCGGCCAAGCTCAATAACCGACAGCTCCTCAAATGGATGTTCCGGTTCATCCGCCCGGTGATCGGGCTGGCGTTTCTCGCCGCGCTGTGGCTCAGCGTGTGGGTGGGCGCCGAAATTCTCGCCGCGAATCAGGCCGGGCGAACGGTCAATCATCTGAAGAATATCCAAGTCAGCGTGTCGGCCGCGCATGGAATGTGGCACTGGATCGGGGGCTACGATTCCGACGCCGTCAAATTGCGACACCTCGTTGAAGTGCTCGCGGGCCTCGTCGGCATTTATGCTCTCACTCGCTATCTGCGCGAAGTCGCGAACACCAAGATGTCGATGGAGATGGTCTTCTACCTGCGCGAAGCCGTGTACGACCGGCTTCAGCGCGTCGGCTTTGGATTTCACGATGCGATCTCATCGGGGCAGCTGATCAACCGCGCTCTGTCGGATCTGCAGAACGTTCGCGCGTTCGTGCAAACGGCAGTCCTCAGCACGCTCGAAATTTCCGAAGTCGTCATCGGTTACATCATCCTGATCCTGACCATCAACCGCTGGGTTGCGCTGCTGGCGATCTGTCCGCTGCCGATCTGGACGGTCTACATCCTGCGCTACAGCAAAAAGATTCAGCCGGTCGCCAAAAGCGTGATGGAGGCGGACGACAAGAACGTTTCGATCATCACCGAAAACATCGCAGGCGTTCACGTGGTGAAAGCCTTCGCGACGGAAAAGCTGGAGATCGAGAAATACAAGGCGAACTGCGACACGTTCCTTACGCGGAAGCTCAAGCAGATCCGCATGTTCGCCGACTTCAATCCGGTGATACGCTCGATCGCGCAAGCGTCGTACCTCACGCTGTTCATGGCGGCGGGCGTGATGATCATCAAAGGCAAGATGCAGATCGGCGATCTGCTCATCCTCGGCGGCGCGATGGCCGCCATTCTCGGCCGCCTGCAGGCCGTCGCGACGATCAACGAGCAATATCAAAATGCAATCGTTTCGGCGCGGCGGTTGTACGAAGTGATCATGGCCCCGCCGACGATCCCGGAAAAGCCGGACGCGAAGAAACTGCCGGCGGGCGCCGGCGAAGTCGTCGTCGAGAACGTCACGTTCGGCTACAAGCCCGACAAGCCGGTGCTGCATGACATCAGCTTCCGCGTTCGCGGGGGAAGCGTCGTGGCCATCGTCGGGCCGACCGGATCGGGCAAGACGACATTGGTGAACCTGCTGGCGCGATTCTATGACCCGCAGCAGGGTCGCATCCTGATCGACGGCGTGGACGTCCGCGACGCGACGCTGGCAAGCCTTCGCACGCAGGTATCGTTCGTGTTCCAGGAGACATACCTCTTTAGCGATACGGTTGCGGCGAACATTGCGTACGGTCGGCCGGGCGTCACATCCGGTGACATCGAGGCCGCCGCGCGACTTGCGCAGGCGCACGAGTTTATCGAGACGATGCCGAAACAGTACGGGAGCATCCTCAGCGAAAAAGGCGCCAGCCTGTCCGGCGGACAACGCCAGCGCCTCGCGATCGCTCGCGCGATTACGACCAATCCGCGCGTGCTGATCCTCGACGACGCGACCGCGTCGGTCGATCCCGAAACGGAAGACCTCATCCGCCGCGGAATGAAGTTCGTGATGCATGGTCGAACGACGTTCGTCATCGCGCACCGCATCAGCACTGTGAAACAGGCGGACCTGGTGCTTGTCGTGGAAAAGGGCCGCATCACTCAGATGGGCACACACGAAGAGCTGATGAACGAAGAAGGGCACTATCGCGACATCGCGGCGGTGCAGCTCTACGGTGACGAGGAAATCCCAAAGGAAGCCGAGCACCCGTCGCACATGAAGCGCGTGCAGGAAAAAGGCGTGGTATCGCACGCCGCGGAAGCCGCGACGGCTCACCAGCACGTCGCCGTCGAACCCATGGGGAAATGATTACTTCGTAGCGTGCGCTTCAGCGCACCGGTTCTACGAAAACAGGTTGTTGAGAGAGAAGTCGTATGCTCAGCGCATTGAAAATGCGATCCGCTCAGCGAGCCATGGCCCAAGGCCAACTCGCAGTCGCTCCGCCCGAACTGGAGAACGACGAAGAGCAGAAGTATCGGCCGATCGAGTGGAGCCTCGTCCGCCGGATGCTTCAGATCCTGCGCCCGTATAAGAAGCAATACATGCTTGGCATCGGCATCGGCCTGGTGCACGTGTTGTGCGACATGTCCGGCCCGCGGTTCATCGAGCGGATCATCGATTTCTGCACGAGCTATTCCTCGCACCTCGCGGGCTTAAGCGAACACAAGGCGATCGTGCACCTCGCCGGGATCATGGGCCTGTGGGCCCTGGTCTTTTCATGCTCCGTGGTGCTGCAGCGCATCTGCATCATCGTGATGACGCGCGCGGGCGAAACCGTGCAGTTCGGCATTCGGCAACGGCTCTTCGATCATCTTCAAGAGCTGTCGATGAGCTATTACGACAAGACGAAGCTCGGTCGAATCATCAGCCGAATGACCAGCGACATCAACAGCCTCCGCGAAGTGAATGTGTGGGGGATCTGGCAGATCATCGCCAACGGCATGATCATGGTCGTCGCGGCGAGCATGCTGGTGTACACGAGCCCGCGGCTATTTTTGTCGGTGGTGTGGCTCGGCCCCGTGCTTTATTTCGCGAACCGAACGTACATCAAAACCGCCGGAACGATGCAGCAGGTTGCGCGCGAAGGATGGACGCGCGTCTCGACCAACCTTGCCGAAAACATCACCGGCATGCGCGTCGTCACCGCGTTTCATCGCCAGGATCCGAACCTCGCCGTCTTCAATCGCCTGCAATACGACAACACGCTGAACAACCTGCGCATCGCGCGCATCAACGGCCTGTATCAACCGCTGCTGCAGACGATCGGCTTCATCGGCAAGGCGATCATCCTGCTCTACGGCGGATACCTCATCGCGAGCGATCAGCTCGTCGGCAAAGGCGTGGGCTCGATCGTCGCGGCGTACTTGTACTGGGATTGGTTCATGCAGCCGATTCTCAACCTCGGCAACTTTTACAACCAGCTGATGCAGGCCATGGCCGGTGCCGAGCGCGTGTTCAACCTGCTCGAGACCAAACCGGACGTGCAGGATCTTCCCGAAGCCAAGCCGCTGCCGCGCATCGTCGGTGAAGTGACATTCGAAAACGTGACGTTCGGCTACAACCCCGATCGCCCCGTGCTGCACGACGTGAACTTCACCGCCAGGCCCGGACAAACCTTCGCCCTCGTCGGCGCCACCGGCAGCGGAAAGAGCAGCACGATCTCGCTCATCGCACGGTTCTATCAACCGCAAAAGGGCCGCGTGCTCGTCGACGGCCACGACATTCGCTTCGTCACCGGCGAATCACTGCACCGGCAGATGGGGCTCGTGCTGCAAGTGAACTATCTCTTCACCGGCACCGTGCTCGAGAACATCCGCTACGCTACGCCGAGTGCGACGCTCGAAGATGTCATCTCCGCCGCGAAGGCAATTGGATCGCACGACTCGATCATGCAGCTGCAAAATGGTTATCACACCGAAGTCGGCGAACGCGGTGCGAACATGTCGCTCGGACAGCGGCAGCTCATCTGCTTCACGCGAGCATTCCTCGCCGACCCGCGCATCTTCATGCTCGACGAGGCGACCAGCGCCGTCGATACCGCGACGGAGATGCTCGTGCAGGAATCGCTCGAAAAGCTCCTCGCCGGCCGCACGACGTTCATTGTTGCCCACCGCCTCAGCACGATCATGAAGGCCGACTGCATCCTGGTGGTCGACAAAGGCCGCATCGTCGAACGCGGAACACATCACGAACTGCTCGACCTCGGCGGCAAGTATGCGCACCTCTACGAACAATTCGTCCAGCACGCCGCGTGATGCGGGGGGCTATCCGTACGTCCGATAACGATAAATCCCGCGGCCGGGTTGCATCTCGGCACGTTTTAATTCGATGTTCTCAGAGCCATGCGACCTTTTTCCCAGCGGCAGGCCGGGACCGTTCTCGTCTACGCAGCGATTGCGCTCGTTCTCTTTTGCGCGTTTGTTTCACTTGCGGTGGATTTCGGTCACGTGCAGCTCGCGAAGACGGAGCTGAGGCGCAATGCCGACGCAGCGGCGAGGGCGGCGGTCGCAAAGCTCGGCAGCGGCGTGACCGCGGCACAGGATGCGGCGATCAGTATCGCGTCGTTGAATTCAGTTGATGGTGGAACACTCACGCTCAATCGCACGAGCGATATCGACTTTGGCAGTTGGGATACATCGAGTGGGACGTTCACCGTTCTGACCGGCGCTTCGCAATCGAGTGCCAATGCCGTTCGCGTCTGGGCCCGACGAACGACTGCGAACGGCAACCCGCTCCAACTCACGTTTGCGCGCGTATTGGGATGCCAGACATTCGATGTCGAAACCTCCGGCATCGCCTATTGCAGCCCAGCCTACGGGCTGGTTGGTCTGAATTCCGTGACCATTTCCGGCAACGGAAACACCGACAGCTACAACTCCAGCACTGGGACCTATCCCCCGGTGACGAGCGGGCATCTCGGCTCCATCGCGAGCAACGGCAGCATCAATCTGAGCGGAAATTCCATCGTTGACGGCAACGTTTACCTGCCATCGGGAAAGACTGCGTCGAAGAGCGCCGGTTCCACCATCCTCGGGTCGCAAAAAGTTCTCTCGACGGCGATGGTATATCCCGCGCCTACGCTCCCCGCGACCTACACCTCGCTCGGCGCGGTGAACGTCACCGGTGGGAGCAGCTACGTCGCCGCCGGCGATTATTACGCGACGAGCGTGAACATCTCCGGTTCCGCGACCATGTATCTGCAGGGGCCTGTTCGGCTCTACGTCAGCGGAAACATGACGATGAGCGGCGGCTACATCAAAACGTATCAGAACATTCCGGCGAACTTGCAGATCTTCATGTTGACGAACGGAACAACAATGAGCCTCAGCGGCCAGGCGGATCTTTATGCGAAGATCTATGCGCCCATGAGCACCGTCACACAGAGCGGCGCCGCGGATATTTACGGCTCGATCATCGCCAAAACCTTGAACTTCAGCGGCAGCTGGCAGGGCGGCGTGCACTTCGACGAAGCGCTCAATGGTAGCGGGGGCGCGATCCAACTCGTCCACTAAGTCCTCTGCTCAGCGTTTCGATCGCCCCCGCATTCTGCGCTCCCGTTGGGATGCGCCGCCTTCCGCATCTCGTGCATATTCCCATTAAGCGGACCGTCATCGCTCGCTTTTGCGTCCGCTAATCATTTTCTCAATTTAGTCGGCTTGATTTCGCGGTGCATATTTGCTCGTCGGAGAGAATTTGCACCGCGGGCGTTCGTATCGTAACGCCCGCGCGACCCGGCCAGGGTCACCCTCTTCTCTGACACCCTTTGCTAGAACCTGGGAGGACCGATGTACCGCTCACGCAAGCGCGGCATTGCCGCGCTGTACATGATCGTTTTGATGGCGCTGTTGTGTGGTGCGGCGTCACTCGCTGTGGACTACGGCCGCGTGCAGCTCACCAAAACCGAGCTGCGTCGCGCCGCCGATGCCGCCGCCCGCGCGGGCGCGTCTTCCGTGCCCGCTGACGTTGAAACCGCCAGGTCGCTCGCCGTCAAATACGCGGGGCTCAACAATGCCGACGGCACGCCCGTCGTGCTTGATCCCGCCAGCGACATCGACTTTGGGCTCTGGTCGTCAACCACCAAGCAGTTTACGCCGCTAAGCGGTTCGAGCCTCACTGCCGCGAATGCAATTCGGGTGATCGCCCGCCGCAGCTTTGCACGGGCCAACGCGGTGCCACTTCTGTTCGCCCGCGTGCTCGGCGTCGAATCGACCGACGTGAGCGCTACTTCGATCGCACTACTGACCAAAGGCGGCAGTGGATACGGCATCATCGGCCTCGACTCCGTCTCGATGAGTGGGACTGCGTCAACCGACAGCTACAAGTCGAGTGACGGACCGTACTCATCGTCCACGCACCTCTCGCACGGCAACGTCGCGAGCAACGGCAACATCATGCTGAGTGGCAGCGCCACCATCGACGGTGACGCGAGTCCGGGCGAAGGGTACAACGTCATCGGCGGAAATGTCACCGGCTCGAAGGATTCACTGAGCGAGCCGATCGTGAAGCCGCCGCTTAGCGCCGGTCTTGCGCAGTTCGTCAACAACAACACCGCGGTCTCGCAATACGTTAAAGACGGCAGCTTCTCAATCAACGGGCAGAGCAGCGTGCAGTTCCCGGCGGGGGTCTATTACTTCCAGGACTTCACCGCCTCCGGTGGTGCGAAGATCAACGCAAGCGTCAGCGGGCCCGTCACAATCTACGTCGCCGGCAACCTCACGCTCACCGGCGGATCCGATGCATATCAGGGGATCGCGCAGAACCTTCAGATCATTCTCCTCAATTCGCACACGAGCGCGACATTCTCCGGGAATTCCGCGATCTACGTCGACCTCTACGCGCCACTCGCGACTGTCACGCTCACGGGCACGACGGACATTTTCGGCCAACTCGTCGGAAAAACCGTCACCATCACCGGCTCGGGATCGGTGCATTACGACGAGAAAATGTCCGCGCCGTTCGTCAAGAAGATCATCGTTGTCCAATAGCGCCGCCAGAAAGTTCGGGGAGACGAATATGTCACGCAAACGTCAGAATGATCGAACCGGCATCGCGATGGTTTACACCATCGTGATCATGATCGGGCTGTGCGCCCTGTGTTCGCTGGCCGTCGATTTCGGCCATGTGCAGCTCGTGAAAGCGGAGCTGCGCCGCGCCGCCGACAGCGGCGCTCTCGCTGCGGCCAGCCAGCTCCGCGCGACCAGGTCCGCGGCCATCGCAAAGGCCGTCGAATATGCCGGCTACAACAAGGCCGACGGCACGCCGGTGGTCCTCGACCAGGTCAAGGACATCGAATTCGGCACGTGGAGCCCAAGCGACAAGAAGTTCAAAGCGACGACCTCCACCGACATCAGCACCTGCAACGCGGTGCACGTCACCGCCCGGCGAATCACCGCGCGCGGCACGTCGGTTCCGCTGATGTTCGCCCGCGTTCTCGGGCAGAACACGTGCGACGTCCAAGCCGAAACCATCGTCGAGTTCATCCCCGGCGTGCACATCGACGACAACATCTCCGCGACGGCGAATCCGTATCTGTCGGGCATGCCGGCGGGCAGCGTCGCCAGCCTGAACAACCCGCACAACAGCCCGGACTATGCCGGCACCGCCACGAATCCGCTCCAGTCGCCGCTGCAGGTGGCCCTGCCGCTGAGCACCGGTGATCTGCTCACGTTCGATTCGATCAGCGGCGACGCGCGTCACGATCCGAACCTGGCCGACTACGCGCCGGACGGCGAGCTCGACGACATCGGCACGAACACCAACGGCGCGGAAAACGGAATCTCGCAGCTCCGCGCTCCGATCAATGCGCTGGTGGGTGTGTTCCTCGATGAGAATCAGCCCAACCTCACGAACCATCCGGACATGCTTGATTATTCAACCGACGAGAAGCGTAATCATGTGATCAACCAGCCGAAGCTCAAGCAGCTCTTCTTCATCGGCGACGGCTTGACCAAGGACGGCGTGAAGCAGCAGTTCCAGGTTCCCCCAGGTGCGACGCGCCTGTTCCTCGCGACGTGGGACTTCTTCGAATGGAACAACAACTCCGGCCAGCGCAACGTCCGCGTCAACCGCCCGGACAAACTTCTCATCGTCAAATGAACGATCGTGATGGGTGATTGATCCATGAATATCAATCACCAATCATCACTCACCAGAACATCTCCTCCCATGGGCTCGTGTGTGCGAGTCCCATAAGTGCCCGCGGTCGTGCAAACCGTGGGCACTTTTTCGTACCGACATGACATGAATACGCATCTCATCGAGTTATGTCGCTGTATCCGTGCGACGATGAGGTTTGTATGTACCGGGGGATTTGTCCATCCCGTCGCGGACTCGCAATGATCTATGCGGTCATCGCGATGGTTGCGCTCTGTGCATTCGTGTCGCTCGCGGTTGACTTCGGCCGGGTAGAGGTTGCCAAGACCGAACTGATGCGCGCCGCCGACGCATCCGCCCGCGCGGCCGCCGCGGAAATGAAAAAGGGGAGCGATCTTACCACCATCCAGAATGCCGCGGTCGCCATCGCCGCCGCCAACAAGTGCGACAGCACCTCCATCGCGCTCGATTCCACAAACGATCTGCAATTCGGGACGTGGGATTCTTCCACTGGCTCCTTCACCGCGCTTGCGAACACTTCCTACACGAGTGCGAACGCCATTCAGATCACCGCGCGCCGCACGAGCGCGCGCGGGAATCCGATCCCGCTGGCGTACGGGCGAATCCTCGGTCTGGCGAATTGCGATGTGAAGGCATCCGCTATCGCCTACGTTCCTGACCCGCCGCCCGGCATTACCGGTCTGACGAATTTCGCGGCGTACTCCAACTTGTTTGTCGCAAGCTATAACCCAAACGTCTGGCCAGTGCCGACGATGCTCTATCACAACAACAACGCGACGCTCGGGGGAAATGGATCGATCGATCTCGGAACCAGCGGCAATCTGTACGGCGACCAATGGGCCGGTCGTTCTGCAGTTGATCTCAACCACGGGATTGTTCACGGCACCAAGCACGTCATGCCCATCAGCATCGCAACGCCCACCACGCCGACGATGACGTCGGTGATCAATCCGGGTGGCGTTTCCACAACACCCATCGTCAGCGGCTTGGTTCTCTGGCCAGGCGGAACCTACTACTTTTCGTCGCTGACCCTGGCGGCCGACGCCATCATTCAGTTCACGGACACGGCGACAATCTACATGAACGGCAATGTCACGATGAACGACCGTTCAAAGATTCTGACCGGCGCCTGGAAGCCGAGTACGCTCACCTGGTATCAGGCAGACAGCACAACGATCACGGTCGGCAATGACTGCATTCTCGCGGGACAATTCGTTGGCTCGCGGGCAAATTTGGTTGCGAACGATCGTCTGTATTTTTGCGGATCGATGGTTTTCAAGAACGTCACACTGCACGATGCGGCACAGCTGTATTGGGACGAGACGTTGAGTGATTCCAGCCGCATCAGCACTTCAGTGGAGTCAGTGCATTGACGGTGGCACGCGCAAGGGCCGATAAACGCCGATCGCAGTCAATTTTTGCTGAGAGGTTCCTTAGCTCCGGCCGTGGCAGGTCGATGTAAGACATAATGCCACGTTCTCGGCATGTTCGTCGACACAGCGGTCTCGCGCTGATCTATGCGGTCATCGCGATGGTGGCGCTGTGCGCATTCGTCTCGCTGGCGGTGGATCTCGGGAAGGTGCAGCTGGCCAAGACCGAGCTGATGCGCGCCGCGGACGCAGCTGCCCGCGCCGCGGCTTCCGAGCTTTCCAACGGCAGCAACCTCACGACGATCCAGAACGCCGCGGTGAACATCGCCGCCGCAAACAAGTGCGATGGCACCGCCGTGTCGATCAGCACCTCGACCGACATCGACTATGGAACCTGGGATCCGATCGCCAAGACGTTCACCAATCTCGGCAGCGGCGCGTACGCCAGTGCAAATGCTATTCGCGTCACCGCGCGGCGAACAAATGCCACGTCGAATGCGATCACGCTTGCGTATGGCCGAGTAATTGGACAATCGACCTGCGACGTAAAGGCGGCGTCGATTGCATATATCCCGCAACCGGACCCATCCATAACCGGGCTCACGAAGTTCGTCGCTCACTCGGGTTTGTACCTCGCCAGTTACAACTCCAACTCAATCCTGATACCCAGCCAATACACCGGCTATCACTCCAATAACGGCGAGCTGGGATCCAACGGTTCAATCGACCTCGGTACGTCGGGAAATCTCTGGGGCGACGAATATCGAGGACGGAATTGCACCGTGACAAGCAATGGCCTGATACACGGAACGGCGCACAATTTGGGCACGAATCTCCCAACGCCGACGCAGACCGCCATGAGCTCCTCGTCCAACCCCGGCGGCGTGTCCGCGACCCCGACGATCAGTGGCAATGTCAGCTGGCCGGGCGGGACGTATTACTTCACTTCGTTCACGATGGGTGACGATGACAGCGTCACGTTCACCGGCGTCGCGACGATCAACATGAACGGCAACTTCACCGCCCACGATCGCTGCCTCATCATTCCGTACGGATTGAAAGCTGGAAATCTAGTGTGGAATCAGGCGTCCGGCACGACGTTCACGGTTCACGATTTCTTCTCGATCGGCGCACAATTCTTCGGACCCTCGGCAAGCTTCGTCGCAGACAATGATTTTTATTTCGGCGGCACGATGCTCTTCAAGAACATCACCCTCAACGACGATTGCCAGCTTTTTAACGACGAAACGCTCAGCAGCCTTGGATCGAGCAGCAGCGAGATTATGTCGGTGCAGTAGGTTTCTTGAGCGGATCGGCATAGATCCCAGGCTCGCTCTCTGGGATCACCGTTGCCCCACAGTGCTTCGCGTAAAAATCGATCGGTCCCGCGCCGCCGATGATTCCGTACACGTATCCCATTTCGCGCAAACCCCACAGACTTGCGAGAAGCAGCGCTTTGCCGATGTATTTGCCCCGCTCGGTTGGAGCAACGCCCGTCGGTCCAAAAAAACCGCGACGCGTCGTCTCGTACGCCGCGAAACCAATCACTTCGCCATCGCGAATGGCGATGAAGAGCGATACCGGTTTGTTCGAATAGGCGACCATGATCTCATCCGCCCAAGCGACGCTGAAGGTTTTCTCAACGAATTCGCGCACGCGCGAGATCTCGTGCGCCATCGCCCGCCGGATGATCACGCCGTTTTCGCGCATCTCCGAAATGAGCGGTTCGATCGGCGGAAGCTTCAGCAACTGCACGAGCATGTCAGGCATGAACGGTCTCCCTAATGTGGCCAGACCGAACGTAGATAACCACGATGCCGATGAGCCACAACATGAAACCCACAAGTGCGACCGGCGCGATGGCCCGCCACGGCAACATCGGAATCGCCGCTACTTGCCGAAAGTTCAGCGAACGGAAGGGCGTGTGATCCGGGGCCGTGTGCTGGATTTGGATATCCGATGAAACCAGCTTGATCGTCTCGGCGGAGATCGACGCCGCCTCATCGCGCAGCGCTGACGAATCCGATTTCAAAAATGTCGCCATCCAACCGAACACCAGATCCGGCGTCAAATCGCGAACGTCGCGGAGCACGATCGATTGCTCGTCTTCATCCGAAAACGCCACCAGTTTCCTCGAGTCGTCCGGCCGAATGTCAATCTCGAGCGTTCGCGCTTCGGTGCTGCTGCGAACCACCGTCAGATCGACATGATCGAACTTCACCGCTTCGGTCCACCCGCTGCCCGATGCGACGGCAATCGCGCTGTGAAACGCGTCCGACCGCGGATATGACATCTCCAGTGAAGTCGTCCCCGAATACCACCGCGGCAGCATTGGCTCGATCGCCGGCCAGATGATCGCCGCAAGTGCCCAGTAAACGAGCGTGAAGAGAAATGCACGAAGCGCCCGCGGCATCGGGCGCGCCTCGCCGGGCATGCGAATGCCGACGTCGGAAAGATCGTTCCCGCATTCGGGGCAGATCCGTGTCGTCAGCCCGATCACGAGATAACCACACGCGCCGCAGGATGGATCGCCGGCGCCGCCTTTGCGCCGAACGATCAACCAGAAGATCCAGATCGCCACCCCCGCCGCAAACAGCAGCTTCGGCAGAAATTCCGGCCAATCGTTCGCGACCCTCACCACGCGATGTTACGGCGTGTCCAGCGGAGTTCGTGACCGACAGTGCCGCTTAAGTGGCACTGTCCGCTTCAGGAGGTGGGGCCATCGCGCATTCGACTTTCACGCCTTCGCTTGATGGCGTGAATCGATAAATGCGATCCGCATATCGCTCAAAGATTCCAAGATCGTGATGGCTGATCATGATGACCTGAAACCCCAGCGCCCGTCCCGCGTCGCGGACCATTTTCACCAGCGCCGGCACGAGGTCCGGTCTCAGCCAGCAATCCTGCTCGTCGAGCACGAGAAAGCGCCGATGCTTCTGTGGATCGAGCGTCGTCAGCGCAAACAGCCGCAACCCGACCGACAGCACATTCGCGACCGACCCACCCTGGCCTTTCATGATGTCTTCGCGATTGCCGTTGCGCTCGATATGAAACCGCATCGTCGCGGCGCCGCGCTTGAACTCGCGCTCGACCTTCAGCGTCAGATCCGGCTGATCCAGCACCTCCTGCAGCGCGACCGTGAGCTGCTGCTCGATCACCTTCGTGAGCGAGCCGAACATCTCTTCGCTTAGCTTGTCGAGCGCTTCATCGACGGCCGGCGCGATCGCAAGATATTCGTCGATCTGCGCAAGCTTCGCGCGCTCATTCGCAAGCGATTTCGCAGCCTGCTGCTGGTGCCACAGCAACCGATCGCAGCGCTTTCGAAGCGCGACGGGCGACGGAACATCGAGTTGTGCGCTATCCCTGTCCATCATACTTCTTCTCGATCTCCGCGAGCTTCGTGTCGACTGAATCGAGATGGGCCTGATACTCGCGACGCTTCTGCAGATTCTGCTGCCTCATCTCGTCGAGCTTATGCTTCAGCTGGTCGAGATCGTCGGTGCCGTACTTGTCTTTCGCCTCGGCTTTGAGCTTGGCGAGCGACTCCTCCGCCGAGCGCTGATTCGCCTCGGCCGTCGTTTTCTTCCGGTCGAGATCGCGATGACGCTTCTTGAGCATCTCGATGTCCTGCGGCTCTTCATTGCTGACCATGGCTCAGCACCTCCTGCGTGAGCAGACGAATTTCACTTGCGACGCGCGGATCGAACTGACCGAGATTGCGATCGAGAAACTGTTCCAGCCCCGCGCCGCTCGCCGTGCGCTGAGCCAGCAGCGCCGCGAGATTCTGGATGAACCCGGACTGCTCCGCGGGAACGTTCTCGGATTCAACGACGGCGTGGAACACGTCATCGAACGGTTGATGCGGCACTTCGATACGCTCGCACGAATGCCCATCCGACGAAACATTGAATCGCAACACCGCCGGCTTGTGCGCGCGCGTGATCCCGCTACGGCCCACGCGGCCGATATTGCCCGGATTCATCCACGTCGTCCGCCCGACCGTCACATCGTCCAGCGTGCGGTGAATGTGGCCATTGATGACCACGTCGATGCCGTCGATCTCATAGCACCCAAATCGACCGGTATCTTCGTAACCGGGAAAGCGCACGTCATGATGCGTGATCCAGAAAACGCGACCCGCGCCGTCTCGATCGAATTGCTTCGGCAGGCTTTGTCCCCAGCTCGTCCCGCCGATGGCAACCTTGCAACCATTCATATCACCGCGCCACGGTGATCGATCGAGGAGCCGAACTGCGCCCGCGGCCGCGAGAACCGATAACGTGTCGTCATCGGTCAGCGAATTCTCATGACAATCGTGATTTCCCGCGACGCTGTACGCGGGCTCATCACCAAAGAGCGAGATCAGCTCGACAAGCATCCAGTTCGAGATGTCGCGCGGGTGATGAAACAGATCGCCGAGCAGGACGAGCAGCAATCGGTTTTCGCGCGCGTGGTTGGCGCAGAACTTCAGCTTCGCGAGAATCGCTTTCGCATAGTCATCCTTGCGAAATCCCGGCGGACGCGTCGCCAAATGCGGATCGCCAACGCAGAGAATTCCCGCGTAATCCTTACGCATGCGCATGCCTGCCTTCCAGCAGTGCTTCGGTCGTCACCACGCCGCCGCAAATGGGGCACGACGGATTCGCCTCGATCCACTCCCGGATCTCTTGCTCGGCTTTGTGCAGCGCGTTCGTTGCATCTTTCGTATGACGAACCGCGCGCTCATGCACCGCCCGCGCGGTCGCAATTGCATTGCAGGTCGCATCGAGCGCCGCTGGATCGATCATCGCGGGCGGATCGTGCAAGACCACGAGCGCCTTCGCCGTCTGCATCGGCTTCGCCAGCGCAATGCGCGCCGCCATGATTTTGCCGATCGCACTTTTCAGCTCGCGCTCATCAATCAATTCGGGTGGATGTTCGAGCTTTTCCGATGCCGCAATTTCCTCACCAGCACGCGACGCTTTGCCCGCGCAACTTTCGATCTCATTGATCAGCCGCTGCATTTCGGCAGTCGCGTGCAATTCCGGTGGAAGCGAAAGATCGCGGAACGTTTCGCTCTTGTCGCGTCGCTCGACGATGAGCCGGCCGAACGCTTCAAGCTTCGCAACCGTCGCCTCAAGCGTTGCCAATGCCTGCGCCTCGCGAAGAAGTGCCTCGTGCTCCGTCTCAAGTTTCGCGAGCTCGACGTTCGCATCCGCCAGGCTCTCAAGCCGCGATGCCTGATCTTCCAGTCGCGCGATCTCCTTCAAACAGGCCGCCCGATCGCGTTTCCGATCGCGGATTTTCTCGCGATGACGATCCTGGATTTCGAGCAGCCGGCCCGCATCGGACGAAGCGGAGAAAAACGTCGCAGTCTGGCTCTCGGGGCCATTCAGCAGAAAGATCGGCGACTTCTGTTCGCCGAAATGGATCTCGAAGTCGTCGCTGTTCCGGTCCGAGGTGACCAGCGGGAGCTTCAAATGCTGGTGAAGATCGTTTGGTGTGACGCGATGCACTTCACGGCCGTCGATCTCGTAACTGGCCGTGTTCTTTTTCCGCTTCCAGGTGATCGTGTGGCCGTCATCGGTTTCGACAGTCACACTGCACAGCTTCTCGCCATGGCGCACCATGAAATCGCCGCGCGTGTCGCGCGCGAGCGTTTCCAATGCGGAAACCACGGCAGATTTTCCGCAGTTATTGGGCCCGATCAGCACCGTCAACCCCGCCGCCGGCTCGATCACCGTGCGGGCGTGCGACATGTAGTTTTCGAGAATGATTCGCCGGATCACCGAGATGGCCCTTCCTCCGTGAGGTTGTAGATCGCTCCTTCTCCCTGCGTTATATCGCGAGCCGCACCGGACTCAAACAAAATCCGAACTTTGCGCTCGGGCGCGGCGCCGATTGTGTAGTCCCCACCACACGATCGCACCGAGTGCCGTGAGCGCGCACCAACACCCGACGGTGAAGCTCAGCGGCGAATACGTGAACACAATTGTGCTCGCGCCCGCGGGAACTTGGACGGCGCGGAACAGGCGATTCGCGCGATACACGATTTCGGGCTTGCCATTCACCGTCGCGCGCCAGCCGCCGTCCCACCGGTCGGACAACAGCACGAACCCGTCCGTCTTCATATTCGCTGACAACTCGATTCGCTCGGGATTCTCTGCCGTGATCCGCACCGACCCTTCGCAATTGTCCATCTGAATGGCCGTCTTCGGCTGTTCAACGAACGCGCGCGACGGATCGAAATCCGGTCGGAGGAGTTCGTCGAGCTGCAACTTGTCATCATTCAGCGTTCGCACGCTCTTCGGGACAAACGCGCGCGGGGCGGCGCGGGGATTTTCCAGAATCCAATAATCGTTGCCCACCCAGATGAGGTTTGTCTTGATCGAAGGGCTACCGCGGAAGACGACATACCGCACACCGAGCGAATCGAACAGGGGACCGTTCAACGGCACCATTGATTGCGTCGGAGCATAGCCCGGCGAAGTCCCGGGGATGATGATGTGCTGCAAAACCTCGTCGTAATCGTCGGGATCGGCGCCGTCGAATCCGCGAATGTCGTAAAGTCGCTGGGTGAGATTCAGGTCGGCGGGAAATGCTGCCATCATCATTACCCGCGCGGGTGGAAAACTCCGCAGGACCTGGAAAACCGGAAGCGTTGGATAGTAAAGCCGTGAATCGCATTGCGCATTCAGGTTCCACGCCATGACCATCAGCTCGAGGATTGCAGCGCCAGCGATCACAGATCCGCGCGAACGCGGCGAGAGGAAGTCAATTTGAATGAGGCCCAGCAAGATGAGCGCGCCGCCGCACACGATCGCTTCGGTCATATGGTTTGCCCAGAACGACGGCACCGCCGCCGCGAGCACACTCTCAACATGATCCTTTTGCTCCGCCCAGGTGCCTGCTCTCTCCATGTTCGCCTTTGCCTCGGCGCGCACCGGATCCAGTTGGGCTTCGGGCTGAAACGCGCGATAGCTGGCAAGGCCGCACAGGACGAGCAGCGCCGCGCAGACGCACCACAGCCATCGGCGGCGCAGAGACCGGGCAGAAAATAATTCCTCAAGCCCTGCGACGCCGCTCGCGAGAATTGCAAACGCACTCGCAAACACGAGGCGGTTCCCGCGCGCAACGCTAAACGGCGGATGATCGAGCATCGACCCGAGGACGGGAAATCGACTGATCTCTGCGACGGCCAGGAAACCAAGGATCAGCCAGAAAACCTGGAAACTGCGCAGGCGTCGGTTCAACCATCCGAGCGGCGCAAGGACGAGCGCCACAATGAGCCCCGCGTACCCGGCGGCGCCGCTTTCGAGACGGTTGCTCTTCGTAATGACATAGAACGACTCGCCCAGATTTGAGCCGTAGTAATAGGGGAGCACCATCTGCAGCAGCGCCTGCGGGCCTTCGGAATTCGGCTCCTGCACACCCGCGCGGCGCTGCGCCACGCGATAACTGTGGTTTAGATATTCGGCGGACGGAAGGATCTGCGGGCAGGCGAGGAGAATGCCGCAGAACGTCGCCAGCCCAAGGGCAATCGGCGCGGTCCAGGCGCCACGCGCGACGACGCGCCACACGGCGAACAAACCGGAAACCGCCATCACGTGCAGCGACATCGCCGGATGCCCGCTCAAGATCATCGCTGCGGTCGAGAGCGCGAGCGCAATCGGCCATCCACTGCGCGGCGCGCGAATCGTTTCTTCAATCGACAAGAGCATCCACGGCAGCCAGAGTGCCACCATCGGCAGCGTGTAGCCGTCCCAGATCGTCATAAATCCGGTGAGCGGATAGCACCACGCGCCGATTGCCGCTGGCGCGAAGCCAACGCCGAGCACGCGGCGAAAGAACAGATATGCGCCGACGCCCATCACGATCGCGCGCAGCACGCGGTCCCACGCCAGTACCCCGGGATCATTCCAAAGATAATCGAGTACGCGCAGCGGCGAGAAGACAGCGCCCTGACCGGACGCGAGGCATGGCACGCCGCAGTAGTTATAGGGATTCCACAGCGGCACGCGCCCGGCGCGCATTTCCGAAACAATGAATTGCCGATTCGGCTCGAAAAGATAAACCAAGTCCGAGGTAAGCCGATCGTGCAACGTCGGCGGCGGATGCGCCGGATCGATCGGCAAGTACACCTGCGGCTGCTGCAGAAAATCCAGGGGCAACAGAATTTTCCCGCCGAAGACCGACGGCCGGATCAGAACAAACTGCGGAAGGATCAACCCCGCCAGCAGAATGAGAATGCGCGTGCGCCGATTCCACCGCAACGGCGTCGCGTCGCTTGAACTGCTCATCGCTGGCTGATTCGGTCCCTTGGGTGTTTGATGCACGATGAAAGGTTAACGAGTTTCGATCACGCCGCGAAGTCGCGCGCATTACGGCAGCCACACGCGAATCGCGACCGCGCCGCCGGGACTAAACCACAAGCCCTTCGCGTCATCGCAGAACACCTTTTCGAACTGCATCCGAGGAGCGCCCCACGACCAGTGGCCGGCGTCCCTGAGCGCGATCGAATCGCTGGCGGAAGTCACGGCGATTTGGTGCAGCGCGGTTCTGCGCTGCCGGGAATCCACTTCGAAGACGAAAACTTCGGCGACACGCTCGATGCGAGGAAATCGTTCGATCCCGATGGCGCCAGCGAGCCGCTGACCTACGAATGGGATACGGATAATGACGGAGTGTTTGAGCAGACAGGCATCGAAGCGAACTTTGGCTACCGCGATCTGCCCGGCGATTATCCGGTGACGCTTCATGTGACAGATCAATACGGTGCCAGCAGCACCGTCACCGACATCATGCGCGTGCGGGACACGAAGCCACAACTCGCAATCTACTATCCAAAGTACGTGATGGTCGGCACATCGCCGAATTTCGGCGACGGCTATTTCCGCCGCGAGCGTGCGTCGCAGGAAGATCAATGCGTCATCGATTGGGATCTGAATTACGACGGCGTCACGTTCGACAGCGACGTAGTGAAGGACAACATTCGCTTCAATTTCGACCACGCGGGGAAGTTTCAATTCGCCGCGCGCGTGACCGACGATGACGGCGACAGCACGATCACTGTCATCAATGTGACCGCGATCGAACATACGTCGGTGATGAACGTTGTTGCCCCAACGACGGTTCAGGCGGGACAGCCGTTCAGCGTTACGGCGCACGTGGTGAACGACGAAGTGCCGAGCGACGATCCGTGGTTCTCATGGTTCAACTATCGCGGGTCGTCACAGGCAGGCGGCCCGACGTTCCCGGACACGTTCGAAGAAGCAGGCACGTACACGATGGAGCTCACTGGTTACACGAGCATTGGAGAGAAGTTCACCTACAGCCAGCAAATCGTCGTGACGCCGCGACCGGTAGTTCCACCTGGACCCGCGATCGTGGTGATCAGCACTGACGATTCGCAGGAAACCGTTCATCGGCAGAAGAAGCAGCATCGCCCGGCGAAATCGGTCGTGGACGACGATCTGGCCAAGGCCGCGATGCCGCATCGTGTCTATCAACCGGTGATGACGAGCGCACTAATGGCGCGGGCCTTCGCGGTCAATCCGATTGGTCTGTGGGGTACGATCGATTCGAACGATCAACTTGTGAACTAAAACTGTTTCCGCTGACGTGCGGTCGGGATGTTGAGAATTTTGCGGTATTTCGCGACGGTTCTTCTCGCGAGGGTGAGGCCTTGTTCGGAGAGTTTCACGACGATCTCGTCGTCGTTGAGCGGGTTCTTTTTGTCTTCTTCGTTGATGATGACCTTGAGCTTTTCCTTCACCGCGTCCCAGCTCATGTCTTCGCCTTCGGCGTTGGTCGTTCCGCCGGAGAAGAAGCGGCGCAAGGGGAAGACGCCTCTCGGGGTTTGAATCCATTTTTCGCTGACGGCGCGAGAGACGGTGGCGACGTGGATGCCGAGCTGGTCGGCCACCTGGATCATCGGCAGGGGCTTGAGGTGCTCGGGGCCTTTGTCGAAGAAATCGACTTGCGCGTCGACGACGGCGCGAATGACGCGCTGGATCGTGCTGCGGCGCTGTTCGATCGATTCAATTAGCCAGCGCGCGTTGCGAATGTTGTTGGCGAGGAATTCGCGCGTGCTCTTGTCGCACTTGCGCTCCTTGAGCATCTTGCGATACATCCCGCGGATGTATAGGTTCGGCGCGGGATCGTTCTTCATCTCGATTTCGTAGGTGCCTTTGTCTTCGTCGAAGTAGATCGAAGCGTCGGGCGTGATCGGCGGAGCTTCGTCGGCGCCGATCTGCTTGCCGGGGTGCGGATGAAGCCGGCTGAGGCGCTTCACCGCAGCCTTGAGGTCTTCGATGTCGCGGCCGAGTTTTTTGGAGATCTGCGGATAGCGATTCATCTCGAGGTCTTTGAGATGATCGGTGACGAGGGCGCGCTCGAGTTCGAAGTCGTGGCCTTCCGACGCTTCGGGATCTTCGGCGAGGGCGTCGAGCTGGAGCAGAAGACACTCGCTGAGGTTTCGCGCGGCGACGCCTGCGGGCTCCAAGCCTTGAAGGAGTTTCAACGCAGTCTGGAGATGCTCGAGCAGCGGCGGATTTTTCGTTTCGGCGCGAATCTGTTCGAGGTCGGTGCGGAGGTAACCCTCGGCGTCGACGAAGTTGATCAGCACTTCGCCGGCGCGTTTGATCTCGGGCGTGGTTTCGACAAACGCCCATTGATCGAGGAGATATTCGCTGAGGTTCTCACCGCGGGCGGCGGTGTTGTTCATCGCGTCGAGCTTCTTGTCGCGCTCGCCGTCGAAACTGGAAGCTTGGCGGAAGCTCGAGGAACCGTTGGCGGAGAATTCTTCGTTCTCGAGGTAGTCGCTAATGCGGGCGAGGCGGTCGAAGTCTTCGGCCTGATCGGAGTTTTCCTTTACGAGCAAGGGACGTTCTTCTTCGGAGAATTGTGTGGAGGCTTCGGTGGCGTCAGAGGCATTGTCGGCGGTGGTGTCAGCCGATGCGCTTTCTCCATCCGTATCGCCTTCGCGGATCTCAAGGACGGGATTGTTTTGCATCTCCTGTTCGATGCGTTCTTCCAGCGCCAGAAGCGGCAGCTGGAGGATCTCCATGCTCTGGATCATCCGCGGCGTGAGGAGCTGCCGCTGCTCCATCCGCATCGAAGCTGATTGTGTTAACTGCATAGCTCCAGCCCATTTACAAATCGTGCATATCGGGCACGTCGTTTGCTGCAACTAATATATACAACCTGCTCGGCGGGCGGCAAAGGGGAAATCCGGCACGGCGATTCGGATTTATCAAACACCACGCGAAATGCGTCTGCGGCGGGGTCGGTAGAGCGAGGCGAGAGTGCCCGCGAGCGCCAGTCCGGCGAACGCCGGCTCGGGTAGATCGGCCACCGCGATGCCGGCGGTGCCGTTGGTGAGTTGGTATCCGAACGTCACACGATATCCGTCATATGCGGAATTACCGATCGACACGAACTGGATCACTCCGCCAAACAACGAATCACCGGCGCCGATGACCCGGGTGATCGTGCCGTCAGCTTCCACAAAGATGGCGTTCTTGTTACCTGACGGAGACGAATAGCCCGCAAAAAACTCGACGCCGCTGCCGCTGCCGTTTGTCGACGGCGTCTGCACGGATGTGAAATTTCCGCCGGTGTCCCCCGCTGGATCGCCCACTTCGGCGACTTTTGTGAAGCCCGGCGTTCCGATCGTAGCTGAATAGATGCCCGAACCTCCGGAATAGATGCCTCGAAAAGCAACGGTGTTTCCGCCGATGGATGGATCGTCCTCGAAGGCCGTGAAATGCGTGTGGCCTAACGGGCTATCGGTTTGATCGGCAATCTTGGTCGCGCCAGCCGTGCCGACCGTGCCGGAATAGATACCGCTGGTGCTTGCGGACTGACCCCAGAAAGTCAGATTGTTTCCGCTGATCGTTGGCATGCCGAGCTGGTTGAAGTTCGTACTTCCGGGCGCAGTGCTGCTGAAATCGACGATCTTGGCGAGCCCGGTGCCGCTGAGGGTTTCGGTGTAAACCCCCTGGGAGTTGCCAGTGTCGTAGTAGGCTTTGAAGGCAATGTTGTTCCCGCTCACTTTGACATCGGCCAGGTCGGAGATCTTCGTGGTTTGCCCGGGGGCGTTGGTGGTGCCCGTATCGAGAATTTTGGTGATGCTCGTGGATCCGACCGTGCCGTGCCAAAGGCCATAGCCGCTGGTATAGGCGATTTCGAAGGCGATGGTGCCACCGCTGATTCCGCCGTTGTTTCCAAAACCGCCGACGGCGCCGTGGCCGGGCACTGTATCGCCGGTGTCAAAAACTTTGAACGGGCCTGATGTCGTGGTGGCGGAGAATTCACCGAATCCGCCTGAGTAAAAGGCGAGAAACTCCAGGTTGCTTCCACTGAGTGAGGGGTTGTGGAACTGTGTAAACGCCGAGGATTCGCCGGTTGCGACGGTGCTGCTGTCGGCGATCTTTGTAAATGTGACCGCCGCGCGTGCAGCACCACACGCGAGCACCGAAATGCCCACAAAACCGATGACAAACCCTCTCATTGTCACTCCAAATCTTCGAAATGACCCGCATGAGACCAGGTGCCCGGCAGGGAGGAAACGTCGTTCTACGATCACGAATTCGCCACTGCAAGCTAAATCACCGGAATGCCGGCCCGAGCAATCGACAGGATGCCCACCGCGCGAAGCGAGGGCCACGGAAAGTCCAAATTCCTTTTCTTGGCTGGCGAAAGGGGAATTATCGGGCGATGCCTGATGACGATCCCGCCCGCGACGTGGCTTACGTCCGGTAACTCAAACCGCCCATAAATCCCCACTTTTTCTTGCACGACGCTCCGATCCTTTTGATAGAATGCGAGTTCCTCGCCGCTTATGATGCAGATCTGATTGGAGTGGCGCTCCGCTGAGAGGCGGGGGCGATGTCAGCGCACATCGCAGAAGGGCAACGAACTCACACGTTAGTTGATGCGTTCTATTGATCGTCGAGGGCTGATCCCTGACAAGGATGTCGTTTCGGCTGACTCGATCGCAACAGAGCGCCAGCAGGGCTTGGAATGGCTGTATCATCATCCGTTAACACGAACTCCGCTTCCTCCGGACCCGCCCTGATCCCGATGGGCGAATACGCGCACTACGGCGCGATTCCGCTGAAACGGCCGGTCATGCTGATCGGCTCGCGATCCAACGCCCATATTCATCTCACCAGTCGATCCGTCAGCAAGGCGCACGCGCTTTTGGTTCAGACGCGCAGCGGGACCTACATCCGCGATCTCCTGAGCCGTGAGCATTTATATGTCAACGGCGACCAGGTGCGTGAAGTCGTCCTCAATGACGGCGATCTGGTCAAGATCGGAAAATTCACATTCAAATACCAATCCGCCAAGGTCCGTCTGAAGCCGGAGGTCGACCCCGGCCCCGGCGTGATCGACGTGACCGGCGGGGAAATGCCCATCCCGATCGAAGAGCGGGTCATGCTGATCGGCCGGCGCCCGGGCAGCGACATCGCGCTGCTCGAAGAGTCGGTTTCGACCGCGCATGCCGTCATCTTCCAGATGAACGGCGATCGCTTCATTCGCGATCTCGGCAGTCGCACCGGCACGCGCGTCAACGGCAAGAAGATCCACCAGCAGGAACTGGAGCCGGGCGACGAGATCACGATCGGCGAGACGACGATGCGGTATGCGCTGCCGAGCGAGCAGCCCGCCGAAGCGGCGCCCGCATCCGATTCCGCGATCGCAATTGCACCTTCCGATGAGCTCGACCTCGGTCTGGATCTGACCGACGAAACGCCAACCCCGGCGATTGAGCCGGAAGTGCCGGCCGCGAGGTCCGAAGCGGATTTGATCTCGCCGGTGATCGAATCCGACCCAGAGGCGGCTCCCGTCGCGGAAGGACTGGATCTCGATCAGCTCGATCTCGATCACGAAAAGCCCGCCGAATCGCACGATGACACGGCCGCGATTCCGGTCGTTCGGCCAGCGGACGAGGCTGAAGCGGCCGAATCCGCCGGAAAAATCAGTTCGACGAAACAGCCTGCCGAAGCGGCTCCCAGTGCTGAAATCGCGGGGGCGGAAGAAGAGTTATTGGCCGACAGCGGCCTTCAGCTGGAAAAGTTAAGGGACGAGAAAGCCGAGGCCGACACAACGCCCGCAGCGACGGACGAAGTTGAGTCGGCGAAGGCGCCGGCGACGTCCGACGCATCGGCGGCCGAATCGATCGAAGACGTCCTCAACGACGTGCTCGATGTGAAGTCGGCCGAGCCGGTTGCCCCAACTGCCGAAGCCGACGAAGCGAACGAAACGGTCAAGCCGACCGAATCCAAACGTCGCGGCTGGCGGGCGATCGCTCCGGAAGTCCCGGTGGATGAAATCCCCGCGGCGCCGGAAAGCGAAAAGCCCGAAAGCGGCAAGGAGCAGCCGGCCCAGACAGCATCGGACGACTCCGTGTTTCGTTTCTCGGACCCCTCTGAAACTGTTTCGCATGGCGACGACGCGTCGGTTGCGACGCTCGACCAGGACACGCTCGGCTCCACGGCCTCTGCGGAGGCGACTGCCCCGAGCGCGCCCGATCTCGCCTCTCCGGAAGAGGACCTCACCGATCTTGGCCTGACGAGCAATTTGCTTGACTTGGCGCGCCCAAGCGTGCGGCGCGACGAGCCGCCGGCGGTGCAGGAATACTCCGAGCTCGAAACGGTCGACTTCTCGCGGCTGCAGGAAAAACCGGCGCCTGCGGATGAAGCGGAGATCCAAGAGGCGCTCGAACCGGAAGCGGCGAAAGCCGAAGCCAAGCTTGTCGATCTGAGCGCGCCTGAAGCACCGCACCCGGAAAACGAAACGGCGAAAGACGAGCCGATTCGCCCGTTGATCGCCGCGGATGCGATCGAAATCGCTCCGCCAGTCACCCCGATCACCGCGGCGCCAATCGTCGCCGAAGCGCCCATCATTGAAGCGGCTTCCGAAGTGATCGAACCGCCGGTCGTCGAAACCAGGAAGGGCAAGAAAGAGAAGAAGCCGAAAGGCCGTCGCGGGAAGAAAAAAGGCGGCGCCCTCGAAGGGCCCGAGATTATCGCGGAAGCGCCTGCTCCGGTTGTCGAAGAGCCGGTCATCGAGCCCGTCGCTGAAGCGCCCGCTCCGGAAATCATTCCAGTCCCGCCTGTCGTCGCGGATGAAAACGTCGAAGTCCTTGACCAGACCGAGCCAACGCCGGAGTCGGCGCTGACGCTCGAATCCGCGGACGAAGCGCCCGCGATTGACACGACCGAAACCGTCTCCGTGGATTCGCTGACCGATACGAGCTTTGGCCGCGCGGTCGACGAATTCGTCGGCGAAGCGACCGGGCCGATCGTCGAACCCCAAGAAGAAGCCACGGAAGTCGCTGAAGCGCCCCCGATCGACGTCGAGCCCGAGAAGCCGCTCATCGCCGCCGATCCCGGCGCGCCGGGACTTGATTCGCTCGATCTTTCGGCGCTCGCAGCCGAAGCGCCCGAGGCCCCTGAACCGCCGCTCGATGAAGCCGCCGCTGTCGTAGAAGCTCCGGTCCTTGAGGACGAAAAGCAGGAAGAACAGCCGCAGCCCGTCGCGGAAGCGCCCGCGATCGAGCTGGAAACTCGCACAGAATCTTCAATCGCCGAATCACAGACGAAAGCCGAAGCATCGGATGAATTCTGGGGCGCGAACCAGGACCATTTCCTCGGTGGCGCTGCCGTCGATCTGCGCAAAGTCGATCTTCCGCCCGAGGATACGCTCGACACGATCGAGCGCACGGCCGACGACTTCGACGACATCGTCGTCCCCAGCGCGGGTGTCGCCGAAGCAGCGCCGGAAGAGACGATCGAAGAGAACGTTCTGACCGACGCCGCCGAAGCGGGCGTCACCGAGAACGAATCGCTCACGCCCGCGGCGGAAGTCGCGGAACCGGTCACCGAGCCTTCGCCCGCCGAGCCCGAAGCGAGCGACGAAGCTGTCGCGCCGGAGATTCGCCCCAAGCCGCGCAAGCCGGCGCTCATCCGCAACTTCGGTCGCGCGCAGCAGGCTGAGCCGACGATTCCGCCGTTTGCCGGCGCCACTGGTGACGCGGCGATCGGATTTGAAGCGCTCGCCAACGCGCCGGTGCGTGAAGACGACGTCTTCTCACAACCGTCGCCCGAATACGACGAAGAAGAAATCCTTCGCGGGAAGCGGGCGCTGACGCCCATGGACATGGTGCAGGCGCCGGAAGTTGCGCCGCCGATCACGCCCGTCGGTCTTACCGGCATCTCGCGCTCGGCCGACGAATGGAAGCCCGCAGAAGAAACGGCAGCGGCCGAGGAATATCAGGAAACAGCGCGTGCCAAAGCCGCGCGCGAGCGTCGCGGAATTTCGCCGGATGCTTTCGCGCCGCGTCGACCGTCGGTTTCATATTCCGATCAATCGCAGGCCGAAGACATCAGCCCCGACGCGATCCGCCGCGCACGTCTGCGCCGCGTGCCGATTCTGCTCGTCGCGATGCTCGTGCTGATCGGCGCCGCCGGCGGGGGCATCTACTACTTCTGGCCGGTGAAGACGCGCCTCGAAGCGTCGATCAACTTCAAAAACTTCGACAACATGACGACGCACGAGTTGCGGCGCTTCCAGGACATCCAGCGCGGCTATCTCGTCGATCCTGGCACGCGCCTCACTGCGCTGGAAAAACTTCACCAGATCGATCCGAAATTGTCCGGCGGTTTCCTTGCCGACTTGGTCGCTTATCAACAAGCATTTTTAAAGAACAACAGCGGCGCCGAATGGCCCGAATCGCGCAAGGGCGTGTTTGTCATTCATTATCTGGGCGATGACGAGGTTGGCGACGCGAAACGCATGCAGGCGGTCGCTGCCGCGATGTTCGATGCCAATCGGACGTTGCTCGGCGACGTCGTGCGCACGCGACAACAGATCGACGATCTCAAGTCTTCGATCGCCGTGAAGACAACGCAGCTGGACGACCTGACCGCCAAGATTAAGAAGGAGCGCGATTTCGGTGAAGCCGCCGGGGACGTGCAGCAGCACGAGCTGGATCTGAAAGATCAGCTTGCGAAGCTCGACAAAGCGTGGACCGACGCCCGCGCTGCGGTGAAGAATGCCCAGACCGATCTCGATCGGCTGCAGGAAGAACTCAAGAACACGCCGACGACCGCGCCCACCGGCAAGGTCGATCCCGCGACCGATGTGCAGCTCAGCCAGATGAACAAGAAGCTCGCCGAGCTGAGCGCCAAAATCGCGGCGACGAAAGATTCGCAAGCGAACCAGGCCGCCGAAGCGCGCAAGGGCCTCGACAGCGCGATGGACGATTTCCAGAAGCAGATCGCCACCGCACAGGACGCGATGAAGGACAATCCGCAGCTCAAGGCATATGTTGAAGCCGCCCAGAAGCTGCAGGAAAACACGCGCTCGCTCGTTGACGACTTGATTCAGCGTCAGCAGAAGTCGATCGCCGCGCTCACCGACCTTCGGCAGCGCCTCAATGAAAAGATGGATTCCAAGCGCAGCGAGACCTGGGCGAACGACGAGGAGCTCAAGAGCCTGCGCGAGAAGTACGAGATGTATCAGCGGCAGTACAACGCGGCCGTCTCGAGCAATCTCAAGAAGGAAGCCGAGAACGTCAAGGCGGAACTTGACCTCACCAACAGCCTGATCAAGTCGCGTCAGGAACTGCTCGGCAATGATCCGACGTATGCCGACGCGATCGAGCAGCTCAATCTGATGGTCGATACGCAGACGAAAGATATCGCTGCCGATCGCAAACGGACCGATGAGATGCTCGAAGAGCAGCAGAAGAACTTCACGCAGCTCACGCCGAGCGTAGAAAAACTTCCGTCCGAGCAGAAACAGCTTGCCGAAGATCTCGGCAAGAAGCTCGGCGCGATCAACGACGCGCGCAAGACGTACGCCAAGGCGATCGACGACAGCAACGCTCAGACGCAACAGGCACTGGCGGACATGCAGAAAGAGCGCAACGAACTGCAGGGCCAGATCGACACGCGCCGCGCGGCGCTGGCATCGGCCAATCAACAGACGCTCACGCAGCAGAACGATCAGCTGCTCGCGCAGCGCAAGGCCGCTGTTGCTGCGAAGCAGAAAGAGCTTGACGGACTGACGAAGGCCGAAGCCGATGCGCGGGCGGCGCTCGACGCGAAGGACAAAGAACACCGCGGAGCGCTCGCGGCAGTCGATGAAGTCCGCATGAGCAACGAGCGGCTTGAAACGGCGATCGAGCAGAAGGATGCGATCAGCCGCCAGCTCGATCAGAACAAGAGCGACTTGGACATGCGCTCTCGGCAGATCAGGGGCATGGTCGAGCCGCTCGAACCGAGCGAAGCGGACATCCGCATCCTGGGCAAAGACGACCCGCGGCTGAAATTCACGCTCGCTTCGGGCGGTGCGATCCTGGTGCTCTTCACGATCTGGATTCTCGTGACGCTGCACAGCGCCAACCGCGACGCGATGTACTACGGCTACGTCGCGGACGAATACGAACCGCAAGATGAGCCGGCCCCGACGCAAAACGGCAACGGTAAACACTCCACCGCCGAAGACGAACGCGAACCCGCGGTGGTGTAAGCAAACTCAGAATTCGGAATGATGAATTATGAAGGCGGGGGATCTCCGTTTTCATAATTCATCATTCATAATTCATCATTTCTTCTCACGCTTCACCGGGACCGTCAGCGCGCATCACGTCTTGTGTTGTCGGTGAGATGAGGACTTGGCCGACGCGCTTCTGGTTTACCGTCATTACGCGCAGCACATAACCATCAACTTGAATCTTGTCCCCGGCGCGGGGGAAGCGGCCGAGCTCTTTAATGATATATCCGCCGACGGTATCGACGTCTTCCAGCTCAATCTCATCAAGCGACAAACGATCGCGCAGCTCGCGCAGTGGGAACACGCCGGTGATCCGGAAGCTTTCGCCTTCCTTCACGAAATCGCTCTTGGCCTGCGGATCGAATTCATCCGCAATTTCGCCGACGATTTCTTCCAGCACGTCTTCCAGCGTCACGATGCCCTGCGTCGCGCCGTATTCGTCCACCACGACCGCCATGTGCACGCGCTGGCTCTGAAACTGCCGCAGCAATTTTGACAGCGGCGTGAGCTCCGGCACGAACATCACCTCGCGCTTAATGTCGAGCAGGTTGATCTCGCCGGAACCGATCACGTGCACCATTGACCCCGGTTTGCCATCCGCGATCGCGATCAACTCGCCTTCGGGCGTGCGATCGTCGCCAAAGCGCAGCTTTCCCGGCACGAGCCGGAGGTGCACGAACAGGTCCTTCATGTGGATCATGCCGATCACGTGATCGATGTCGCCTTCGACCAGCGGGAAACGCGTGTACTGGCTCTGCTGCACGATCTTCAGCATCTCGCCCATCGGCTGCCCGAGCTTGAGGAACGCGACCTGCGTCCGCGGCATCATGATCTGACGCGCTTTGAGATCACCAAAGCGAAAGACGCTCGTGAGCAGGCGCTCGTGGCCTTTGGGGATCGTTCCGCCGGCGACGGCCTGCGCGAGCAGCGATTTTAGCTCCTCCTCCGTGTGCGGCAGCACGCCATGCACATTTGCCCCGCCCGTCTTCATGCCTGTGAGGTGCAGCACGCTGTTGGTCGCCCAATTCAACGCCCAGATGGCGGGGTAAAAGATGTGGGTGAAAATCACCAGCGGCAACGCGATCGCCGGCAGCACGGTGTCGGCGTAGCGAATCGCCCAGTTCTTCGGCGCCTGCTCGCCGATCACGATATGCAGCGAGGTGCTGATCGCCATGCCCACCGTGAACGAAATGACGTAAAGGGTGTGCGGCGAGAGGTGGAACGCACCAAACAGCGGCTCAATCACCCCCGCGACGGCCGGCTCAATCACCGCGCCCAGCGCCAGGCTCGCCAGCGTAATCCCGAGTTGGCAGCTCGACAGATACAAATCGAGCCGCTTCTTCACATCGAGCGCGAGTCGCGCAAGGAAACTCTGATCCGCGAGCGTTTCCAGCCGGGTCATCCGGGCGCTGACCGAGGCAAACTCCGCCGCGACGAAGTATCCGTTCAGCGCGACGAGCGTCAGGGTGGCGAGGATCTTGAGAACAATTCCCACACCTCAATTATCCACGAGGCAGGTAAAGGCACAACGCGAGATCGTCGGAGAGGGAGGTTTGTAAAGTCATCGCATAAACGTCTGCGAAACCGCAAGCGGCCCCGCTTGCCATTCTGCATCTGAGGCCGCTTGCGGTTTCGCAGACCAAATCGCGTGTTTTGCGCAGAAACTCACCCGCGCCAGAATCGGTTGAACCCGCTGAACATCGCGCCGCCGACGTTCGCGAGCTTGAAGTCGGGAAGTGGGGCGGATTGTCCGCCCGGGAGACAGGCGCGGATCGTTGCCCCCAGCACGCGGATCGGCGCGAACGCGCGGAGAAAAAAGTTCGCGCTTCCACGCCCGCCGTTGGGACGGAACAGCAGAACCGTCACATCGTCGCCCTCGATCGACCCGCCACTTCTCGCGGCGATCTTCGCGAGCAGCTGCGGGACGACCTGCGTCGGATCCTTCACATCGAGCGTGCGCGCCAGCTCGAGCAAACCTTTTTCACCGAGCATCACGCGATCTTCGCCGCAGGCCTCGATGAGCGAGTCGCTGTAGCAGAGCACGAGATCGCCCGGATGCAATTGCAAGCCGATTTGCCCGTACTCGGTCATCCCTTCGATGCCGAGCGGGATGTTTACGATCGCGTCGCCGCTCGTCCGCTGGCGCTCGAGCAAACTCCACTCGCGCTGTTTCGCGCGATAGATCAGCGGCGTGGGATGGCCGGCGTTGCAGAGCGTGAGATATCGCGTCGGACCGAAAAAGGTTGTGACCACGGCAGTCGCAAAAATCCCGCCTTCACTGATCTCGGTGAAGTGCGAGTTCATCGATTTGAGGAACTGACGCTGGTCGAGGTGATTCACATACCGGCGCATCAACCCGCGCAATGTCGCAGCGGTATCGCGCACCTTTGCGCCGTGGCCGGATACATCTGCCACCAGCAGGCGCGTGATCCGGCCCGTCGCACAGGATGAGACGTAATAGACGTCTCCGCCCGCCTCGGCGCTTTGATAGGGCTTGGAATAAACCCATGCATCGAGGCCGTTCATTGAGACGGCGTTGTCGGTCGTCTCGCTGCCGCCCCAGACTTCCATGCAGGTCATCGTTTTGGGGTGGTCGTCCGGCATAAACGTGTAATCTTATCCGCTTCGCTTCGAATCTACGCAAAGAAGTTCCGTTTGGATGCAACAAACCGCGATAAGGTTGCGTCATTCGATAAATCGCAAGAGAATCTTCGCCCGGGCATCATGATGTATTACTTCGCGAACGGAATGGAGCAGCGGGGGCCTTACTCGCTCGAAGAACTGAGCCAGTTTGGCCTGCGCCCCGACACGCTCGTCTGGCGCGAAGGAATGGCGAACTGGCAGCGGATGGACACGGTGCCGGAGCTGATGGCGCTGATCCCAAACGCATCGGTCGCCCCCGCAACGGCGCCACCCGCGGAAAATCTCGCCGAGCCCACGCCCGCATCCGCGCCGGAGATTGCGCCGCTCGAAGTCGCCCCGGCTTGGCAGGCTCCCAAGGCGCCCGTGGGCTACGCGAGCGCGCCTAACTACGCCATCCAATACCAGAGCGCCATCGCAGCGCCACCCGCGAGCGGCTTGGCGATCGCCAGCCTGGTGCTCGGCATCGTTTCGCTGCTCAGTGTCTGCCTGTTTCACGTCGGCGCGATCGTCGGCCTGCCGTGCGCGATCATGGCGATCGTGTTCGGTGTGCTGGCCAAGCCAAAGATCAACACCAATGAGATGAGCGGCCGCGGAATGGCTCTCGCCGGCATCATCTGCGGGTCGATTTACCTGGCGCTTGTCGTCCTGGTTGTGATCATCGCGCTGGTGTTCATCGCCGTCTCCATCCATTAAGCTCACGTCGCATTACGCATTGACCATGGCAGATTCACGGCAACAAGCGCTTTCGTCGGTTCGCAGTGTCGTCGTCAAGCTCGGCACGCAGCTGCTGAACGACCCGACCGCGAAGCTCGATTCGCAATTCATCGCCGGGATCGCCGGGCAAGTCGCGACGCTCCGCGAGCGCGGCGTGCGTGTAACGATCGTCAGCTCCGGCGCGATTGGGGCAGGACTTCGCCAGCTCGGTTTGACCTCGCGCCCGAGCGATCTCGGTAAACTGCAAGCCGTCGCCGCCGTCGGACAACGACGACTCATGGACGTCTGGGCGGCCGCGTTCGAGCCGCACAAAATGCCGGTGGCGCAGCTTCTTCTCACCCGTGAGGACATCGACGATCGCACACGGTTCCTCAACGTGCGCAACACGATTAACGCCGCTCATGAGCTCGGCGCCGTGCCGATCATCAATGAAAACGACACGATCAGCACATCGGAGCTGATCAAGATCACGTTCGGCGACAACGACATCCTCGCCGCGCTGGTCGCAAGCGCGCTGCGCGCCGATCTGCTTGTGCTGCTCACGGTGGTGGATGGTTTGCTCGATGCAAACGGCAAAGCGCTGCGGCTCGTCGAAAGCGTCGAAGCCGCCCGCGCGCTGGTGCGATCAGAAAAGTCGGCACTTGGCAAAGGCGGGATGAATTCAAAGCTCGAGGCCGCCCGCATGGTGACCGACGCCGGTGAGCTGATGGTCGTCGCGAACGGTCGCATGGAAAACGTGCTCGTTCGCATGCTCGACGGCGACGAAGTCGGCACGCTCTTTAATCCGTCGAGCCGCAAGCGCTCGAGCCGCAGCCGATGGATCGGCGCGGCGCGGCCGGCGGGAAGCATCTTCGTCGACGACGGCGCCGTCACCGCGCTGGTCGAGAAAAATCGCAGCCTTCTCCCGGCAGGCATCACGCGCGTCGAAGGCAATTTCGATCGCGGCGACGTCGTCGCAATCTGCGCCAGCGACGGGCGAATCATCGCGCGAGGGTTGAGCAACTACGCATCGCCCGACGTCGAGAAAGTTCGCGGCAAAAAGACGCAAGAGATCCGCGCGTTGCTGCAGATCGAGGCCTACGACGAAGTGGTGCATCGCGACAATCTCATCGTCGAGCTTCAAAGGTGAATTCCGAACCGCTTGCGGCTTAGCGTGATCGCACTAAGCCGCGAGCGGCCGATAAGCTCCACATCACAAAGCACGCATAATCAACCACTTACAATCCCCTTCTGCGCGCGACTCAAGCTCCTAACCACCGGCCCCCATCCGTGTCTCTATAATGGAGACGCAAACTCCCTTACGTGCAGTTTGTGGCGAAAAGGAGCTTGGATATGAAACGCGTATTAATTGCTGCTTTGATGTTGTGCCTGGTTCCCGCGGTCGCCAAGGCAGACCGTGGTGGCCACTATTCGTACGGTCACGGTGGCTGGGGCCACAGTGATTGGGGCCATGGCGGACACGATTACTACCATGGTCACGACCACGATGACCATTCGCACTTCTCGCTGTCACTCGGCTTTGGCTTCGGCGGCGGGTATTACGGACCGAGCTACTACAGCGCGCCCGTGTACGCACCGGCTCCTGTGTACGTCGCTCCACCGGTCGTTTATTCCGATCCGGGTCCGGTGTATGTCGCCCCGGCGCCGGTCGTCGTGGCGCCTGCTCCGCGCGTGTACTACTACAGCCCGGCGCCGTGCTACACCCCGCGGACGAGCTACTACGACACGTCCGTCCGGTTCTCGTATCACCGCTAAGTGCTGCGATTCAACCCGACTTGCCCTAAATCACGAGCGGCGATGCTTCATGGGTGAAGGCATCGCCGCTCGTTTTTTTGCGCGCGCGGGGTTGGAAACAAAAACCCGCGGAACTGCGCTCCGCCGCTAAATATTGGGAACGAGGCTGTTCCCTTATTTAGCGGGCGGAGCGCAGCTCCGCGGGTTCGTTCACCGTATGATCTTGTGCACGCCAAGGCGAGTTACAGGATCGCTCAACATTTCATCCACCACCGACATCGGAATGACCGCCGCATCCGCTCCCGCGGAAGCAACCTCGACCAGTTGCGGCGCAGTTGAAACCCCCGCGACGCAGATCTCTGTGCCGTAGCCGTAATTTCCGTACATCCGCCGAATCGTTTGAATCACCGCGAGCGCTCCATCGCCTTTCGCAAAATCCACGCCGAGGCTGACCATCGCCGCACCCGCCTTCGCGCACAGCAGCGCCTGCGGCGCTTCGAA
>JAICIO010000052.1 GCA_025924315.1 Phycisphaerae bacterium | reverse complement strand
AGGCTCCTGCCGAGCCGATTGGGAGCAAACGGCTCGGCAGGAGCCTCGCCCGCCCGTCACTGTGAATCATCAAAGCGGCTCAGCGCTGATAGGCCGGCAACAACCGGTACGGCACGCTCAGCGTGAGCAGCGCCATGCTCGTCGAGTAGATCCGGCCGGGCTCTTCAGCGGTCGGGCTCGCTGACCATCCGCCGTCGGTTTCCTGCAGCTTGAGCAATTGTTCCTGCGTCGCTTTCCACACGACACTCCACGACGGCTCGCCGACATGAAACGCGGCCTGCGTCGTGTAATAGAAACTGTAGTATGGGAAGCGCGTGCCGGGCGTGACCGGATGATCCACCAGAAACTTCGTCGCCGGCGCAAGCTCGGGCCGATCAGCCGATTTGAGCAGATACAGCGCGAGCATTCCTACCGCGTTCGTCGCCGGCGAAGCAGCGCCGCCCGGTTGATACGAAAATCCAGAAGCGGGTGCATTCCAGCACTTCAGCACAAACTGCACTGTTCGCGGCGGGCTGTCATCCGGCACCGCGATGCCGTCGCTGCGCGCCGCCCGCAGCGCCAGCGCATTCCAACCCGAAAGCGAAAGATCACTGTCCGTCGATTCCGGCAGATAGCGCCACCCGCCGGCGGAGTTGTCATCCTTCTTCACATTCTGCGCCGCGACGATCACCCCCACTGCCTTCCCCAGGGCCGCGCGCAACTTCACCCGCGACGCCTCGTCGGTTTCGACCCCATACGCCTCCGCCAGCGCGAGTGTAACGATTCCCTGCCCGTACATTCGTGAGTTATCGGCGGCCCCGTAATACCCATTCGCCGGACACGACGCGACCAGGTAATCGAGCGCGCGGCGAACGGTCGAGCCATATGTGCCAACGTCGGGCGTATTGCCAACCGAAAGAAACGACATCAACACAAGCCCGGTCATGGCACAGCGCAGGTCACCATTGCTGAACGACCCGTTCTCCAGTTGCTGACGATCGAGAAAGGCGAGGCCTTTCGCGATCGCACTATCGACGCCGGGAGAAACTTCGGGTTGAGTCGTCGGCACCTGCGCGCGAACGATGCTTGAAAGCAAGGTCAGCGAGATCAACACGAGAAGCGTCCTCCCTCTCCCCACCGGGGAGAGGGCGGGGGAGAGGGGCGAGCGGCGCGAGAGTCGATGGACGGTTACCTGCACAAATCGCGCCACGTCACGCCGCTTGCGGCTTAGCGGAACGTTCATACGCGTTCCGCGCCAAGTACCATCGTCGACATTGAGCGCCCTTCGCCCCTCTCCCCTGCCCTCTCCCCGATGGGGAGAGGGAGGATCGTTCCCGAACTCTCGCGCGGCACACCCTTTCATCGCCTCTCCGTCCCCTCGCGCAATTTGCTGATCGCGCCAAAGTACACGCGCAACGCATCCTGATACCCAGGCGGATCCGCTTCACGGCTGCCGGCGCTGATCTCATCCGGCGGGCGCGTCCGCAACGTCGTCCAGTCGCGCAGCGCCGGGAGCCCCGGCAAAAAGCCCAAAATCTCGTTGTTCTGCGGGGCCGTTTCATATGGCGACGACGGCGCGAACAGCCCCGCCATCGAGGGAAGCGCCGCCAATCGCGCCGTCGCCGACTCGCGCGCCAGCACTTCCGATGCGCGCGAAAGCGCAATGGCCGCATTCGATTGATCGACTTGCGCCGCCTGCGGGTTTGCATCCTTCTGCGCCAGCGCTCGCGCGGACTGCCGCGCGAACCACTGCGCCGCCGCCAACGGATCGGGCTCCGCGAGCGCCTCATGCGCCCCGAGCAATTGTCCTCGGAGCCCTTGAACTGCCTGGGTCGCAGACTGTGCCGCCGCGTTCGCGGCCGGCGCATCGCCCACCTTCATCGCCTGCTGAAACGCGTTCATCGCGGGGCGAAGCTGCGTTTCGATCGCGCTGAGCGCGCCGCTCGTTTCTGGCTCGAACTGTCGCAGACGGGACGACATGAAATTCGCAACGGCGGGATCGACCTGCTTTGCGGCCTCGCTCGCGGCGCGGTCCGCTGCGTCCGCATTCGCCTGCGCTTGGGCCTTGTCAGCGCCGAACGCCACATTCGCCGCCGCATGCGCCTTTCGCGCCGACTCCGCCGCCTTCTGCGCCTCCTCAAACTGCTGCGGCAGCGCCGCCGCGCGCTGCTGCATCGCGCGCACCGCGGCCATCGCTTTGTTGCGCGAATTGAAATCGCCCGCGCTGTCCTCGCCCAGCTCCGGCGAACGCTGCCGCCGAATCTCCTCAATCCGATCCGCCAGCTGATCCTGCTGCTGCGCGAGCCGCGCCTGCGTGTCTGAGGTCGCCTTAAGCGTCTCCTCGCGCAGCGTCTTCTCCACCGTCTCGAGTTCATCCAACTGCTGCGCCGCACCGAGCGACTGCTCGGCGGGGCCGGACGAATTCGCTGGCAACGTCGTCGAGCCAGGCGATGTCGTCGCACCCCGATCGATCGCCTTCGCGGCATCGAATTTCTTCGACACCGCCGCCGCTGTTGCATCCATCGTCGCGTTTTCGTTTCTCTGGAGCGACCCGTCGCCCTCGCTCTCGCCCGCGAGCGCGCGAAGCTGCTGACGCGCCGCCTCGGATTCAGCCGATGGTGGCGCTGGCGGCGCGTTCTTCGTCGCCTCGTGCGCGTGCGCGAGTGTTTCAACCGCTTGCACGACCTGCTGGTCTTTTGGCGCACTCGGCTGCGCCGCGCTCGCCTCCGCCGACAGATGCTGCACCGCGTGTGATGCGAGTTGCAGGTCGCGCGCCCAGACAAAATGCGCATCCGGCCGCAGCGCCTCCGCCTGCGCGAGAAGCGACAGGCGCGAATCGAGCGCCAGATCCGCGCGGTTCGCGCTGTTAGCCCATTGCTTCGTCATCGCGCCGACATCCGGGGCGGGCTGACTCGCCGCAAGCTGCGCGGCCGTCGTCACCCGCTGCTGAAGCTGCGCATCAAAATCCGGCGCCGCCGGATCGAGTCCCAGTGCCGTCGCGCCCATGGCGACGCTCTTTTGAGCCTGATCCACCGCCTCGCGGAATTCATTTCGCGCTGGCTCGCCGCGCTGCTCCACCGCCCTTTGCGCCGCAGCGACGTTGTGGCGATCCGCCTCGAGCGCCGCGGCCGCCTCGCCGTGCGCGAGCGCCTGCAACAGCTGCTGCATCGGCTTTACCGAATCGACAAGCGCTTGCACTTGCTGCGCCTGCGTCGCCCGAATCGCCGGATCGGCGCTCGCCGTCGCCCCAATCCGCTCCGCCTGCCCCGTCACGAGCGCCGTCGTGTCGATCTGCTTACTCAGCGCCGTCGACAACCGTGACGAATCGCTCTGACGAATCGAACGCAGCAAAGATCGCGAGAGCAATCGTCCCGCTTCGGCGGCGTTGGCCAGATGGCGCGACGTGCCGGTTACGTCCGGCTGCGCATCGCTCGGCGATGTGGAGGCGGGCGCCCTCATCGTCTGTTGCGCGGCACCCAACTCTGCGATCAATCGCTCGGCGCGCCGCGCCGATTCACGCAACTCCTCGATGCGATTCGCCGTCTTCGCCCCAATCGTCTGCGGCGACACCAGCACACGAAGCAACTGGCTCGCCGAGCGTTGTCCCGCACGATCCTCCGCCTCGATCGCCACCGTAACGACATCGCCAATCGACACGTCGAGTGCCGATAGATCGAGGCTGAACACGCCATCCTGTTCCTTTACGTTCGTCGAAACGGGAATGCTCATGTCGCGAAGAACCGAGCCATTCACCTGTACGTTCGCATCGAGCGATGCGAGCGCGTAATCATCGGCCGCCTGGTACGGCACCGCGAGCGAATCGCGTGGATGGAGCCTTGCATCCGTCGAAGGCAATTGCAGGCTCACGACCGGCGGATGATCCGTGATCGCGCGAATCGGCAGACCGGTCGGGCCGGCGCTGGGAATATTGTGCGAGCTGACGAGCTCCAGGTCGTATTTGCCCGTCGCGCGCACAATGAATCGCGCCTGTCGAACGGCGGGATCGCTCTCCGGTTCCGTCACGATGCGCTCATCGCCGAGCACCATCACCGCCGACTGGAGTGGCTCGCTCGCGGTGATTCGAAGCGTCGCTTCCGTGCCCATCGGGGCTTCCACCGCGCCGTCGGTGTTCGTCACGGTCTGCTTCGGCAGATTGAGATACGCGGGGTACGCGTATTCCAGCTCATACTTCGTCACCACCGGCCGGCGCAGCACGCTCACCGAGTACGTTTCGCTTTCCGCATCTCCACCCGCGACTTCGTAATTCAAATCGCGATCGATCGACGGAATCGTGAACGCGTAAAGCCCCTCGCTCGCATAAGGCATCGCAAAGCTCGTCCAGGTTTTGCGGTCGGTGCTCGTACGCAACGTGATGCCGGAATCGCCGAGGCGCTGCGGCGCAACGGTAATCCGCAGCGGCTGGCCTTCGATCACCTCAGAATTCCCCGGCTTCACGTCGAGATGCGTCGTGGTCGCCGGCCGAATGTTCGCCAGCGGAAGCACCTCCCGGAGCAAAAGCGTCGGCATGTCTATCCACGAGATGAACGAGAGCGCCACCGCGATAAACGCGAGCGACAGCACGACGATCCAGGGTCGCAGCGCCAGCGACAGGGGCAGCAGCTTCTCCGGCCGATCGCTCGAGGTCTCCACCGCCACTTCATGGAGCAACTGATCCAGCATCTCCGGCGATCCGCGATGGCCCACGGGTGAGAGCAACTGCGAGGTAATCGTGAGCAGTCGCTCGCCGAACTTCGGATTTCGCCGCTCGATCTGCATCGAAGCTATCGCCCAGCTCATCTCGCGGCGAATGAGCGCGCGCATCGGCCGCCAGCAAATGACGATCACCGCGAGCAGGTTGAGCCCGAGCAGCGCCGTTCGCACGTTCTGCGGGAACTGGAAGAACCGATCGAAGAGCGCCCACCACATGATCCACACGAACGCGCAGCTCAGGGCAACGCCGATCGCGCGCAGCGCGTCGATCCGCCGCTGGCGCGTGACGAAGCCGCTCACATAATTGTGAACCGCCGGCGGAAGAGACGTGATGGCGCCGATCGTCATCGTCATGCGAGGCCAAATCGTTTACGAAGCGCCCATTCGGTGCCGAGGCACCCAAGCACGAAGCAGAACAGGTACGGGCTGTCCCAGAGAGAATACTCGATCGGCCGTGCGTTCTTCTCGCGGACATCGCGAATCCGCTGTGGAAGCTGACCGGCATCTTCCAAGCGGACGACATCACCGCCCGTGCCCGCCACGAGACTCGCCAGCCGCACTTCGTCGCCGGACAAAATTCGCGTTTCCGGACTGCTCTCATCCGACACCGTCAGCGGCAGCGCGAGCTTTGTCGCTTCACCGCCGAGGCGCAGCTTCACGTCGTATTGTCCGACGGGCAGGTCGGACAACGTCGCCTCAAATCGGGCTGCACCTTCACCGCCAGCGCGGCTCATCGCCACTGAGCGAACATCCTTTCCGTCCTGCATAATCTCGATCGACGGCTGCGTCGTCGCGCGAACGCGCGCCCGCACCGCCTCGCCTGGTGCGACGTTCAATCGATCTAGATCGAACGCAACATCGCCGTCATGCAGTGCGTACGGCTCTTCAACCGCGTAACGCAGCAGCTGCAACCAGAATCGGTCCTGATCCCGCTCGCCGATCTTCGCCCGCCACCGCCACGTTTCATCGGCGCCGAAGAACATCACACGACCCGAACCGACGCGGCTGTCGGTGAGCACCGCCGAATTTGAATCGCGCTCCAGCAGCAGCACCTGTGCGTTCGGCTTGAGTTCCGGCAACGCCATGAAGTGAAACATCGCCGGCAACTGCTCCCATCGCCGCTTATTCTCCGCCGGCGTATCGGCCAGCTTAATCGCATCGATGTTCTCGGTCCCCGGCGCAGGAACGAGCCGAAAGAACGCGTCCTCACCCGGCCAGGTTCGCCATCGCGGATTCTGTCGCGGACGATAGGGAATCAGATCGTTGAGCGATTCGTTCGCAGCGTACTCGGACAGCACGGACTCATCGGTGCCGATCACGATGACCGTGCCCCCGCGGCTATTCGTGAATTCGTCAATCGCCTCCCATTGCTCGCTCGACAGCATGGACTCGTGAACGGCCGACAGGAGAATGACGTCGTGATCGAGGATCTGTGCGCGCGAAAGCGCCAGCGGTGCGCCGCCGTCAAGAATGTAATCCTGGCAGCGAATCCAATTCGCGCGGTTCAGGCAATTGCGGATGTACTGAAAATCCCAGCTCGGCGCCCCCGCCAGCGCCAGCACACGCACCTTGTCCGCGAGCACTTTCAGCGACCGCTCGATCGCGTTGTTGTCCAGGGCGGCCTCGCCTTCCTGGGGCGGGATGCTCACCCGAACTTTTTCAACGCCCGGCGTCGTGAGCTTGAGCGGAAACTCTATCGTCGCTTGCTGACGATCGTCGAGCGCGACGCGCCGCGAATCATGCACCTCACCCGCATCGAGCTTTACGTCGAGCATCGAGCCGCGAAAACCGATCCCGCGGACGTCCGCGCGGACAGTGATCGTTTCACCAACATACTGACTCGCCGGAATCGAGAGCCGCGTCAGTGCGATGTCGCGCTTGATCTGTCCACCCGCGGACACGGCAAATAACGGCGCACCGAGGACGGACCCCGCCGCCGCGGGTTGCGCTTCGCCACCGACTTGCCGACCGTCGGAGAAAAGCAATATCGCCTGCACGGTCTGCCCGCGCAGCTGATCCTGCAGATCGCGTAACCCGCCCGTCAGATCGCTGCGTAATCCAACCGGCCTCATCGGCAGAGCGCTGGCGACCCCATTCTGTGTCGCGATGGGAATGGGCGAGAGCTTTTCATTCAGCGAAAACGCGATGATCGGCGCTTCAGCCCCGAGTCGCGCGAGCAAACCCGTCTTCGGACGCAAGAGCAGCCGCTGCACCAGATCGAACCGCGACATGCGCGAAAGCTCATCGCACGCCTCCCGCACCGCGGGGTTCGTCTGGTAGGACTGCTCATCGCGCGCGACTTGCTGCTGCCGAATGATGTCGCCGAGGTGCTGCACGTCTGTTCGCAGCGCGCCGGTCGCGCTTGCTTCTTCAAGTCCGAGGTTCTCGTGCACCTGTTTGATGACCTCGGATAGTTTCGTGCCAGGGGGAATCGAGGCCGACTCGGCCGCGAACACTTTCAGCGCACTCGCCATTGCGGCGCCGCTCGTGCGGACGCGCTGCTGCGCGCTCTCTACGCCCTGTCCCGTCAGCTTCGCATAATCGAGCGCCGTGCGCGCCAGCGCCAGGTCCTCCACCAGTGGACGAAGCGCCATCCACGACTGGATCATCTGCGAGAGCTGAGTCGCGCGCGTGTCCGGGGGAAGCTGACCCATTGCATCCGCGAGCGCGACGAGCTGCGCGGGCGTGCGGCCGGAATCGACCACGCTCATGCTCTTCGACGAATCGACAATGACCGCGATCGCGCCTTGCTCGCTGGCCGTTCGCGGGCGAATCATTACCGGACGCAGGATCGCAGACGCAAGCGCCAGCAGCGCCAGCACGCGAAGGCCCGGCAGAATCCACCGAAACCGCGCCGGCAGCAATCGCACCTGCGGAGGATAGAGCCACAGAACGACGATAAACACCAATCCCGCCGCGATCAGCACTGCGGGGAGCAAGTTCGGTGAATTGAGAAGCAAGCGGCCGATGTTCATGCGGCCTCCTGTGTCCAGAGCCGCGCGAGCATCAACTCTCCGATCGCAAGCGCCGCGACGCACGCGAGCATCGTCATCCACAGCTCGCGCCCGCTGCGGCCTCCACTGATCGCGGCCGCGAGTTTCTCGCGATCGGGATCGATCCGCGTGAAGTGCAGCGACTTCGACAGCGACTGCCACTTCGCTTCATCCAGCGGCGTGAGATCGGATTCCTCGCGCGGCGTGGCAACGACGAAGTTCACACGCTGCTCGCCGGACTTCGTTTTTACTTTGATCGAATACCTTCCCGGCTCGCTCGTGTCGTCAAAGCGCGCTTCGAGCCGATCGCCGATGCGCGCCAGATCGACCTCGCTCGCGCCATCGGGGCGCACAACCGTCGCCTTGTTCTCGATCGCATCATCGAACGTCGCCAGGATTGGCTCGCCGGGCGAGAGATTTCGATTCACCGCATTGGCGGACGCAAGATAGCGGACGCAGGACTGCAGCATCGGCAGATAAAAGTTCGTCAGCGGTAGCGTGTTCCAGTCGGCGTCGAGCGTCGTCGTGTCGAGCAGAACGCGCCCGCGGCCGTAGGTGCGCTCGATCAGAAATGGATCGCCGGTTTTGAAGGTTGCGATGACGCGCGCGTCGCTGCCGCTGGCGTCAGCCGGGCAATACCGCGCAAAGGCCATCGCGGGGATGAGATCGATGCGGCCCTTGAGAAATCCGAATATCGGATGATCGATCTGCAGCGACCCGATCGTCGTGCCTTCGCTCGGAAGCGACGTCGCCGGCGCCGAAAGCGCCGCCGGCAGCGGCCCGGCGCGGTCGCGAAAGAGGGTTGAGTTGTACGCCTCGGGACGCGTGAGATTACCGACCGAGAAGAGCACCCCGCCGCCGCTGTAGATGAATTCCTCCAACTCTTTGATCCGCGCCGGCGCGAGCCGCGCGACGTTCGCGACGATCACGACGCGAAAGTTGTCGAGCCCTTCTTTCGGCCATTGGTCCGATGGAAGCACCGTAACGGTCGCAGGATCGGGGCCTTTTTCGCCGACGGTCTTGAACGGCGCCAGCGCGAGCCGCGCGTAATCCGATTCGCTGCGAAACGCGCCTTCGCGCTCGTCGCCGCTGATCAGCAGCACGGGGATTGGATCGACCACATCCGACGCGAGGTCGAACGAATCGTCGGCGGTGTAACCTGCGCTTGTGATATGCGCCGAGAGAATCTGGGAACCGATCGTGCTCAGCTTCACGGTCGCGACGATCGACGCGGATGAGTCCGGACCGAGGCTCGTCGTCGTGCGGAAGACCTCTTTGCCGCCAACCGAAAGCGTCACCGGCATCGCGGATCTCGGAGTCTTGCCGATGTTGCGGATGCGGATCTCAAAGTCCGTCGGCAGATCGCGAACGATTGGGTTGCTTAGGGGCACGACCTGCTCGATCAGCGCGTTGTCGCGTTCTTCGCCGCCGACCGGCACCACCACAAACCGCGGCGCGACGCCCATCGATTCGCGTGCCTTGTTCCAGGACGCGGTGAACGCGTCGTTAATCTGCTGCCAGCTCGCCGCCTGTCGATCACACACAAGGTACAACTCTCGATTGTTGCTCTTGTCGCGATTGAAGATGCGCATCGCCTGTGTGAGAGCCGAGGCAATGTCGGCTTTGCCGGAAGAGGGCGACAGATCCGCGAGCCGCGAGGTGAGCGACTGAAGATCGCTGCTCGCGACGACGTCCGCATTCGTCTTTTCGCCACCCATCAGGATGAGCGAGACTTCATCGCCACGGCGCAGGTTCGACAGAATGTTCGACACCGCCTGCTTGGCGATTTCCATGCGCGGGCGGCCGTTCTCCTCGTACGCGAGCGATGCGGAGCGATCGAGGACGACGACTGCGCTGACGCGACCCTCTTCCGCGAGCGTGCCCCAGGTGCCGTGCACGATCGGTCTGGCCAATGCAATCGCCAGTAGCGCGACGATCGCCATGCGCACCAGCAGAAGCGTGATCTGCTTGAGCCGCGTGTGCTGCCGCTGCTGCGCTTCGAGCGGTTCGAGAAACATCATCGCCCCCCATGCCACGGTGCGATAGCGCGCGCGGCTGAGCAAATGCAGCACGAGCGGCAACACTGCGCCGCCGATGCCTGCGAGCATGAGGGGGTTGAGAAACATGGTGATTGGTAATTGGTGATTGATGCTTTTGTCATGCACCAATCACCAATCACCAACTTCTCCTAGCCGACAGTTCGTCGGCGACGCAGAAACGACGTCATCGAATCGATCAGCGGATCGTCGGTGACGAACGAGGCGAATTCGACGCCCAGAAGACGGCAGCTTTCCTCCAGTTCCCTTCTGTGGCGGCGGAAGTTTTCGAGATACGTTTTGCGAACGAGTGCCGTCTCGCAAAGCTGCGCACGTTCGCCTTCCAAACCTTTAAAGCGGGACCAGCTTCGGAATGGAAAGTCCACTTCGTTGCGATGCAGGATCTGCATCGCGATCACCTCATGGCGATCGTGACGCAGTCGTGCAAGGCCTTCCCGAACGCGTGCGGCCGGGGCGAAGAAATCCGAGAGGATCACCATCAGAGCGCGACGGGAAACACGATCCGCGACCTCATGCATCGCGCGATGCAGCGTTGACTCCTGCCTTGGGCTGATGCGCTCGAGTGCGTCGATGATTCGGGTGAGCTGCGCATGTCCGCCGTGCGGCGCGATAAACGTGTCGAGCTTGTTCGAGTGCGCCGCCAAGCCAACACTCTCGGTCTGACCAAGCATCAGATACGCGAGCGACGCCGCCATCCGCGCGGCATAGTCGAACTTCGAGCCCGCGCGGTCGCCGTAGGCCATCGACCCGCTGCTGTCGAGCATCAGCACGCAGCGAAGGTTTGTCTCTTCGTCATATTCCTTGATGAACGGCTTGTTCGTCCGCGCGAGCACGCGCCAATCCAGCCGACGCGGTTCGTCGCCGGGGACGTAAAAGCGATGTTGGCGGAACTCGATGCTGGCGCCTTTCACCGGGCTTCTGTGCAGACCGGTGGTATTGCCTTCGACCACGCTGCGCGCGGAAAGCTGGAGCTGATTGAGCCGCTCGATGACGGCCGGATCGAGATATCGCGAGACGAGACTCATGCAACGGGAAAACCGCGATTTGCCCGTAAATAAGCGTACGCTCACTGAATGGAAGATCAACTATGGTCGAGCAGACGGCACAGGATTTTGGAAAGCGCGCCGGCCGTCGCTTGGCGGTTTCGCAGACGCAAGCGTGTGTGAATCTGCGAAACCGCGAAGCGACGACGACGGTCGTTGCCAACTGCGATGCTGGTCAGCGCGTCGATATCGGGGGCGCGACGCTCGGCGGCGCGGATTTGCGAAGCTGCGCGAGGATGTACGAGCGGACGATAAAAACGCTCGCAATGCCCACGATCGCGATCACGAGCGCCATGACGATCGTGCGTAATCGAAGGCGACCCGGCCGCTCGTCGATCGCGATGCGAGCGGGGTCGTCCGGCTTTGCCAACGCGGCAAGGTGATCCGTCAGCTCGCGTAGATTCGTCTGCTGCCCGTCCAGCGCTTCGAGCGATTGCGCGATCGCGCCGCTCAACGGCGTGCGCGCTCGCGCCGCTTCGCGCATGAGCTCGATCACGGCCCGTTCATCCACCGCAGGGTCGTGATAGAGCAGCGGACTGATATCGGTCAGGTGAATCCTGCCGTCGGAATCGACGAAGACATTGCCGTCGTGAATCGCGCCGTGCACGATCCCGCGCGCATGCAGCGATTCGACGGCCAGCGCCAGCTCGCGCATGAGCTTGATCAGATCCACGTCGCTTAGGTCGGGCGATGAGGCGTATTCGACAAACGACATCGCATGGACGTACTCCCACACCATGAAGACGAGATCGAGATCCCGCTCCACGCCGTAGAGATTGGCGACGCTCGCCTGCGCCAGCTCGCGGACGCGCGCGAGTCGATCGTGAATGCTCGGATGAAGCTGATCGTCCAGAAGACAATCCGGATCCAGCAGCTTGATCACGACGCGCCGCCCGGCTTCGTCGTCGGCGACGAAGCTCTTCTGGCGCGCAAGCGCCCGAAGAATGCGATACGCGCCAATCCGCTGTGGCGTGGCGAGAGGCATTCGAGCTAGTCAATCGGATCGCGGGCGAAATGCAACAGGTGCTGCTACGCCGCGCGCTTCGTGGGGAGGTCCGGCTTGACGGGCGCCGGCATCTTCACCACGCGAGCGGGCGGAGCCTTCGCGGGTTGCGACGCGAAGAGCGAGCCGATCGCCTTGGTGAGACGGGTGAACCAGCTCACCGTGGGACGCGACGCGCGTCGGGTAGAAGGCTGGTCTTTGGTCATGCGCAGGGCATACATGAGGCCAAGCGCGGTCATGGGGTTCTGGTCGAACATAACTACACGTTCATCGGTGAACGCCGGGAGCAACTTCAATTAACGAGGCTAAGAAGACGCGCGAGGGTGTCCGGCAGGATCTAACGCGTACGGTCTGCTTCAGCAGACGCGGGAATAATAGGCCCCATTTCGCGAAAGAAAAGATGCGGCCAAAAGCCGCAGGATCGTCCGATAACATCGGCTTTTTTTGCGATGCAAAGAAATCCAAAAACAGAAGCACGGATTGCGGCCCGTGCTTCTGGGTACTCCCCTCGATGTCGTTGTGCTTAGGCGATGATCGCGTTCGCCCATGCGTTCTTGTAATCATCGATGCAAGTGTCGTACTTGTTGCCGGCGAAGTCCTTGTCGCCCTGCGCGAAGGCGGTTTGGGCGGCTTTGATCTTGCTCGCGTTGCCGTTGCGAGCGACTGCTTCGTTCAGGGCGATCTGAGCGACACTTCGCATCGCCTGATCGAACCGCTGGATATTGCCGGTCAGGCCGATGTTCCACACCGCAGCGTTGGAAAGAAGGCCCTTCAGCGTGGCGACTGCCTGCTTGGTCAGATCGAAGACGTTTTTGCTCGTCGCCAGCAGATGTGAATCGTCCTTCCAGAGCGACGCACTCGTTGCGCTGGTCAGCTGGGTGATGGCGCCGTCGAGTTTCGTCCCGATGTCCTTCTGCGTGACGCTGGCCCGATACTTCTTCAAATCGGCGAGCGCGTCGAGTTCGAGCGCTCGCGGAGTCTGAGCGAGTTGCGGGGCACTGGTGGACGGCAGCGCCAGCCACTGCCAGATCGCGACGTTGGCGTTGTCGACCTGGGTGTAATCGCCGAAGCCCGGTTGCGATCCGCTGGGACCCCACGAGCTGCCCCACCAGTTCCCGGTGGCGTCCATCGTGCCGGCATACGTGTCCTGGAAGACGCGCAGCGCGCCCAGCGTATTGCCATAGAGATTATTGGCATTGATCGTGAATCCGCTGTTCGCGGCTCCAGTGCTGTTCACGGATTTGTCATCGATCCGAATCGCAAAGCCCAGGCTGCCGGTCACGGTGTTGCTGTTGATCGTGACGTTGTTGTCGTTGCCTTCGAAGCGCAACGCGGCGCTGTTGGCGTCCTGCGAGTTGGTAACCAGGTTGCCGGTGATGGTCAGGTTTTTCGCATTGAACGCGAGCACGGCCTTGCCGTTGCCGGTCATCGTGTTGTTCGTGATGCTGATTTTCGACTGGGTCGAGGCCGACGTCGCGGCTTCGAGCGAAACTGCCGCTTCGGGGTTGTTCTGCGGATCGATATTGAAGCCCATGTTGTTCGTGAACGTGTTGTTGTTGATCGTGACGTTGGTCAGCAACCCGCCGGAGATATCGCCGTTGCTGATGATTCCGCGGCCGGTGTTCAGGCCGGGGTTGTTGTTGCTGTCGAACAGGTTGCCCTGAATCACTGCGGGATCCGTGCTGCTCTGGTTGGCGAGCGAAACGCCCGACGTGTTATTGCGGATGATGTTGTTGAGAATATCCGTTCCGGATGCGCCCGCCTTGATTACGATGCCCGAGCCGTCCGCACCGGGCGAGTTGTTGTCCTGCACGGTAAAACCATCGATCGTCACGTCATTGGCCCATATGACAAACGATGACGAGCGCAGATGATTCGTCGTGTCGTATTCAGTCCCGCGGATTACGCTTTCGTTCGACCCGCGCGTAGCGCTGCGCGCATCCGTGCCGGCGGCGGCACCTTGGATCTTGAGGCCGGTGGTCGTGATGAAGACCTGCTCCTCATAGCTGCCGGCGTCCACGGTGACGGTGTCACCCGGGTTGGCGGCATCGACGGCCCCCTGAATCGTCGGATACGTATTTCCGTCGACATGCGCCGCGAGCAATCGTCGATCTTCGAGACGCTCAAACCATGCGTAACCCTTCGATGCGCGCATAACCAGACCCTCCAGATTTTTTGCTAGCTTCAACGGCATTCACGATTTGGCTGACGAGCCGGCCTTGCGCCGACACGGACACCCACAGCGAGATACGACGAGGCAGTCTAGTGAGGGGGCTGTGTGAAGTGATCGAAATCTAATGGAATCTGCCAAGAAGTTGCTGGCGGGTGGGAAAGTGGGCGGGATTTAGCGAAAGAACCGGATTTTCCAGCGGTGCTTTCTTTGCGGTTGGGTCTTACTTCTGATTCGCGAGCGTCCGCGCTTTTCGGACGAGTTCAACGAATTCTTTGCGATATCCGCCGGGATCGGCGCCTCGCGCGCCGTTCGCGAGTTCGATGACGCTCGCGTACGTCGCGGCGCCTTTGTACGGTGATCCGCGGAGGATCATGCCGAACTCGGCGACCGCGGCGGCGAAGCGCAAGTCGGTGCTGCTGGCGAGCAGGCCCTTGCCCCAGTCAGTCACCGGCACTTCCATCAGCTTGCTCGGATTGCCGCCCGGTTGCTTATAGTGCAATCTCAGCGTAAACAACTGATCGCCTACTTCACGCGTCGTTGCAGCGCCCGTGGTGCTTGATAACGCGGCGGGAACGACTTCGTACAGAGCCGTGACCGCCTGTCCCGCGCGCATCCCGCCTGCTTCCTTGCGATTGTTGTCGAAGTCCTCCTTCGCCAACAACCGGTTTTCGTAACCGATCAGCCGATACTCCGAGGCTTTCGCGGGGTTGAACTCGACCTGAATCTTCACATCGTTTGCGGCCGTCTTTGCCTTCAGGCCCACGCGGACGAGCCGGTGCTCCGGATGCCACGGACACTCGGAAATCTCGACGTGTGGTGCAATTGGATCGACGGCATCCTTCGCCGGGCCTTCATATTCGTACGGGAAATAATTCAACATCTCCTCGATCCGCACGGCTTCTTTCGGCGGAAGCGTGTTGTTCTGCTGAATGAACCGCCGAATCGTCGAATACGAAGCGGTGTCGACATCGACGGAAAAGGTCGAAACCGGATCGCTCGCGACATCAAGGAACTTATTGTCGATAAACGGAGTGTAACTTTCGGTGCTCGTCGGAGGTTCGACCGGGCGCTCGCGATGGACAAGCTCGTCACGCGACGGCGGGTTGATGCTGGCCTGCACTTGCAACGTCGCGGAATCGACGCTGGAGGGCCGGCCGTACGTCTCCCCCGGCGAACTGGAATCCAGATGCGGTTGCGGCTGGTTTGGAATGCTTGCGTAGCCAACGTCGTGCGGGTTCGGTCGTTCCGCATCGCGCGTGGGAGGCGTATACGTTCCGGGCGTCCGCACTGCGACGTTCGATCCCGGCGGAGGAGGAACCGCGACGAATGTGCGGGTTTGACGGTCCGATGCATCGGGACGGATCGGCGTTTGCGGAATCGCCGCTGGGTTGTCCTGCGCTATGAGCGGTTGAGGCGCGGGCGCGACGACTGGCGGCATCGACTGAACGAGCGGTGGCGAGGCGCGATACGTAACGCTCTGGTCCGTAGCACCCGGCTGAGTCGCAGGGGACGCTTTCAACGGGCCAACAGCATTCTGCACTGTCGCGCGCTGATTCCCCAGAATAATCGCGAGCGGAATTCCGCCGACGACCAGCACGATGCTTGCGGCGACCGCAATCGTAAACACGCGGGCTGGCCACGCCTGGACCCGGTCCGCGAACGTCACTTTATCCGTTGGCAGTTTCAGCGGCTTCTGCGCGATCACACCTTTCAGCGCTTCCATTTCCTTCAATTGTTGTAATTGCAACTGCTGTGAAAGGAGATTTGCGGTCGCGCGGATCTCGTTCACCGCCGCCCGCGCCTCGCGATTCATCGCCAGTTCGGCCTCAACGGCGCGGCGGTCCACCTCGCTCAGCTCGCCGAGCGCGTACGCAGTCAAAATGGGATCATCATTCTCAATCATGACCTGCTCCGATGCCCGCCGGAGAAATCACTCGAATTATGAATTCAGAAGGATGAATTATGAAAATGAGACAGCTCTCTCTGTGATTCCTAATTCATAATTCATCATTCATCATTTTCTTGCAATTCCCTTCGCCTTCTCGCTCACCGCCATCTGCAATCGCAGCTTCTTGATCGCGGTGTGAATCAGCACCCCCACATTGCTCACGCTATGCCCCGTGACCTCCGCGATCTGCTGGTACGATAGCCCGTGCTGAAACCGCAGCCGAATCACTTCCTGCTGATCGTCCGACAGGTGCTCAACCATTCGCACGACGGCCTGTGACGTGTCATGCAGCTCCGCAAGGTCCAGGGGGCGCGCGGCGCCATTGGCGGCGACATCCACATCGGCGTCCGCGAGGCGCGTCATGCGCTTCTCCTTCCGCCGCACATCCAGCGCGCGGTTGCGGCAGACGGTGTAAAGCCATTGCGGCAGGACCGGCCCCACCTGTAACGGGTCCTGCGCGCACAGCTTCGTGAACACATCCTGCACAATGTCGCGCGCGGACTCCGGGTCGCGCACCAGACGTGCGGCATACACCATCAGCGGAGCCTCATACCGCGCCACCGCAGCATGGATCCATTGCCCATTCCCGGGTGGGACTCCCGTCATGCGATCTCCGCCGAGCGCTGCCTGCTCATCCGTTTGACGATACTCCAGAAGGTTTATTAGGGGAAAAGGGTGTAGGGTCTGCTTCAGCGGAGCGGTTATTCCGCTCGAAACGGCGAATAACCGGTCGGCTAAAGCGGACGCTACACCATAAATTTCCCTTCCCAAATCGCAAGTTCCGGTACAATGTGCTCGTCACGTCGTTGCCGAATCCGCTGCCAGCGCAGTCACTTGAGGTCGGGAGACATTTGTGCGCCCGCGTGCCGCGTTCACGCTTGTCGAACTTCTCGTGGTGATCGCGATCATCGCACTGCTGATCGCCCTGCTTCTCCCCACGCTTCAGACCGCACGTGAGTCCGCCAACCGCACGCAATGCGCCGCCAACTTGCGGAACCTCGGCGACGCTTGCCACAACTTCGCCGCCCTGCGCAAAGGCCGCTTTCCGATGACCTATCGTATGGCGAGCAGCAGCTACCCGTATCGCTTCCCCGCGGTGATCTCGCGCAACTGGGACAACGATAAAACGACCTCGAAGTGGACGGTGTACGGCACCCCGTGGCAGCTCTACAACCAGTTCGGCGCGTTCGAAAAGAATTTCGCGTGTCCGAGCGCTGAGAAGGCGATCGAATATCTCGACACGACGACCGGCACGCCCGCGGCGTGGGGGCCTGTCGTTTGGACCGATTACATTTACGTCGCGGGTCTCACGACGCGAAATTACGGCTGGAGCGTGGCGCACTGGGGGAGCGCCGTCCCCGCGATCAAGGCCAGCGATCGCTCCGCATCGCAGCGGATCATCGCGGCCGACATGGTCTTCTTCACCGGCGGGCCTGGCTATGCCTGGGATCTGGTGCAACTGCGCTACCGCATCAACCATCGCCGCCGCGACGATCCCACCCGCCCCGCATTCCAGAACATCCTTTATGCCGATGGACACGTCGAAGGCAAAGGCACGGCTTATTATCCGAGTGCATTAAATACAACCAATCACTCCTTCGCCCACGCGAAATCCCCCGTCGGCGGATTCCTCTACTGGGGACCAATGCTTTCAGGCAAACCGCTCGTCACCACCTACGGCCCAGCGCCCACCGGCGCGGCAACGACCCCTCCGCCTCTGCCGCCGCCGATTCCAGGGTCGTAAGCCTGCAGACAAGATCCGTGCAGCTTCCGTCATTTCCTGGTGCGCGAGGAATGTCGTCCTGAGAGCGTGTGATCTTTTGCGTGGCGAGGGCGTCTCGCCCTCGCATTTGCGGCTACAGCCGCGTTCGCGAGGGCAAGATGCCCTCGCCACGCTGAAAAGATCACACGCTCTCAGGATGACACCGTTGGATGTTTCCGATCCATACTTTCCGCGCTGCATGCTCGTCCCCGGATCGGTACCGTCACTCGCGGAAGTGCAACTTTGACGAAACCACGAACCGCGCCATCCTCACCCGTCGCACCCCATCGGCTGCAGAACGCCTTTTACGCCATCGGTCTGCTCGTTCTGATCGCCGTGACGCTCTATTGGGGACAGGTCATCCTGGTTCCGCTCTCGCTCGCGGCGCTGTTTGCGTTCGTCCTCACCCCGCCGGCGCAGTGGCTCGAGAAGAAAGGCCTGCCGCGGGCGCCGAGCGTGCTCCTTGTGACCATCGGCGCGTTCGCGATCCTCGCCGCATTTGTCACGCTGGCCGTGAACCAGTTTCACGATCTCGTCGCCGATCTTCCTCAGTACGAAACCAACATCCAACAGAAGATCGAGCCGGCCGAAAAACTGCTGCATCGCATCCGCGCGCTACAGTCGCACATCAACGAAGCAGCGCCCGAAACAACGCAACCGGCCGCGCCCGACCAACCAAAGCCGGTCGTCGTTCAACCGCCGCAGGTCGATGCATTGTCATGGGTGCCGTCGCTCGCGCGCCCGCTGGTCGAGATTTTCGTCAACCTCGTCCTTGTGATCGTCCTGACCGTCTTCATGCTGATGCAGCGCGAAACGTTCCGCGATCGTTTGATCCGACTCGCAGGACGAAGCCGGCTGAGCAGCACGACCCGCGCGCTCGATGACGCCGCGGCGCGAGTCGGAAAATACCTGCTTCTGCAGCTGTGCATCAACGCAATCCTCGGGGCGGTTGTCGGCTTCGGCTTGTACCTCCTCAAGGTGCCGTACGCGCCGCTGTTCGGGCTGCTCGTGACCATCCTTCGCTTTGTACCGTACGTCGGCTACTGGATTGCCGGTGTGAGCGCGATCGCCATGAGCGCGGCCGTGACGCCTGGGTGGTCACACCCGCTCTACGTGCTGATCATGTTCGCCGCGTTTGACCTCGCGATGGCGAACGTCGTCGAGCCGCTCGTGTTCAGTCACGGCACAGGCGTGACGCCCGTGGCGCTGCTGATCGCCGCGGTTTTCTGGGCATTTTTGTGGGGACCGGTTGGATTGCTGCTCTCCACGCCGCTCACGGTTTGTCTCGCGGTGATTGGCGAGCATGTGCCGGCGCTGGGATTTCTAAAAGTGCTTCTCGGCGACGAGCCCACGCTCGATCCTGCGGCGCGATATTACAACCGGTTGCTCGCGCGCGATTACGACGAGGCCGCGGTCATTCTCGACGAATACAACTCGAACCACCCGCCGGTCGAAACATACGACCACGTCCTCCTGCCCGCGCTCGCGCAAGCGAAAACGGACCGCGAGCAAGGCGACATTCCTGCCGATGAAGAACACTCGATCAACGACGCCACGCGCGAGTTGCTTGGCGGGCTCATCGCCCACAACAACTGCCAGCGTCCCGCCGCTCAAGCAGCCACAAACCTGCCGCCCGTGCGTGTGATTGGCTGCGCGGTCTTTGGCGACGCGGATAAGATCGCTCTCGAAATGTTCCGCGATGCGATCTGCCCCAAAGGCGAAGTGGTTGTGATTTCTTCGAACGCACTGCTGCAGGCAGTGGATCAAGCGGAACGAGAATCGACCAAGCCAATCGTCGTCTGCTTATTGACGCTCTCGCCGGGTGGGCTTACGCAGACTCGCGCGCTTCTTGCGGAGGTGCGCCGAACGCATCCAAAGACGAAACTTCTCGTTGGCCGGTGGGGACAGAGCGGAGATACCACGCAAACCGACCGTTTCCTTCGCTCATCCGGCGCCGACAACGTCGGCTGGACTTTGCGCGAAACAATCGCCCAACTCATTCCGCAATAGCTTCCTACAGAAGCCGCTCGCCTTTGCCTCGCGGGATGAGGGTGAGGATCTTCTCAATGATTTGCTCGACGGTGATCCCTTCGGCTTCGGCGTTGAAGTTGGGGATGAGGCGATGGCGAAGCGCCGGGGCGGCAACCGCTTCGATGTCTTCGATCGTCACATGCAGCCGGCCATGGATTAGCGCACGCGCTTTGCCCGCGAGCACCATGTACTGCCCAGCGCGCGGACCCGCGCCCCAGTTGAGCCAGTGGCGGACGAAGTCGCTCGCGCCCTGCTCGTTCGGCCGCGTCGCTCGGATGATGTCGAGCGCGAAGTTGAAGACGTGATCGCCCACCGGCACGCGTCGCACGATCTCCTGCAACTGCTTGATCCGCTCGCCACTGAGCACGCGCCCAATCGCAGCATGCACCGAGCCCGTCGTGCGCTTCAGCACTTCGAACTCTTCATCGCGATTCGGATAGTTCACGATCACCATGAACATGAAACGGTCGAGCTGCGCCTCGGGCAGCGGATACGTCCCCTCCTGCTCGATCGGATTCTGCGTCGCCAGGACGAAAAACGGATCCGGCAAGTTCATCGTGCGGTTGCCGACCGTTACCTGGTGTTCCTGCATCGCCTGGAGAAGCGCCGCCTGAGTCTTCGGCGGAGTGCGGTTGATCTCATCCGCGAGCAAAAGATTCGCGAAGATGGGCCCGCGCTGGAATTCGAAGCTGCGTCGGCCGGTATCCGGATCCTCCTGGAGAATGTCCGTGCCCGTGATGTCGCTGGGCATCAAATCCGGCGTGAATTGGATGCGGCTGAAGCTCAGATCCATCGTCTGGGCGAGCGTCGAGACGAGCATCGTCTTCGCCAGCCCTGGCACGCCCTGCATCAAACAATGCCCGCGAGCGAAAATGGCGATGAGTAGCTCTTCGATCACGCGCTGCTGCCCGACGATCACCTTGCCGAGTTCGGCCTGCAATTGCTGATACGACTCCGCCAGCGAGCGCGCGGCCTCGACATCGGACGGCGCGGCGGTTTGATTCACACCGGCGCTCGAGTTGGTTGAATTCGTCGCGGTCATTTAAGGCGCGAGCATCCTACTGCTTTTGTGCCTTGAGTACACGGAGGGATTGGAAGACGAGTGCGTCTTTGTCGCTCGCGCGATGCGTTGAGTCCTTCGATGGTTTGCGCATGGAATCGACGCGAAGAAATCGCAGCCCGACGTATCGCGGTTGGCCGCCGAGCCCGTGTGGGCCTTTCCAGACTTGCTCGCCCATTTCGACGATCGTATTCGACTGGTCGATGAGGAAGCGCACGTGAATCGTGGTCGGCACTTCACGGAGGCTGGCACTTTGCGCCGCGACGTCACCTGAGGGCAGCACGAGCGTCGCCTGTCCGTTCCGTAATGACCACGTAAGCTCGTGTTGTCCGGTGCCGCGCGTCTCGCTGAATTCCGGTTGATCGGTCACGAACACTTGCGCGATGAGATTGTCCGGAATTTGATTCACGCGAAGCGCCGCTTCGATCGAGACGGGCTGCGATGCATCGAGCGGCTGGCTCCAGTAAATCCCTCCGCCGGCCGGTTCTGTGCCGCTGTCGAGGGCCGGGACGGGCGAAAGACCAGTGCCGACGTCTAGCTTCAGCGAACCAAAGCTGTGCCACTGCGGATCGAGCGGCGAATCGAAGCTCACATTCATCGCCGGCTCGGAAAAATACACGCTCCCCAGCGCGTCGATCGCAATCGGTGCTTCGTTCTTCCCCGGGATCAACACCCACACGAGAAGCCCCACAACCGCGATCATGACCAATGCGGAAATGATCGCGATGAGATTGGCTGTGGGTACCTTCGTGTGCCGCCGCGCAATCGCGGGCTCTTCCTCTTCGAGCGACGACATGATCTTTCGCGTGAACTCCGGCCCCGCGCGAACCGATCGATATTCCTTACCACTCTCGAGATGCTGTCGTGCCGCGACAAGCAGTTTGAACTCATCAACTTCCACCCCGTGCTCGGTGCGCAAGCGCGCGACGGCTTGATGCCACTCCGGGCTCGCAGGTCCAGCGCGCAGAGCCTCCGTCAGCAGCTGCAAGAATTGATCGGATTCAAAATCCAGCGTCGCCATCGTTTCCCGTTTGTCTTGTAGGGTCCGCTTCAGCGGACCGGTTATTCCATTTCTCCAAGACGAGTAACCGGTCCGCTGAAGCGGACCCTACAGGAGCAAGAGCCTCAACGATCTTTTTCCTTCCGTCCTTCGATCTCCGCGACGGCTTCTTCGCCGCCCATGAGCCTCGCGAGTTTTTTCAGGCCGTGGAACATTCGCGAACGCAGCGTCACCGCCTTTGTTCCGGTGATTTCTTCCATCTGCGCGTAGCTCAGGTCCTGGAATACGCCAAGCACAATCACTTCTTTCTGATCCGTCGGCAGGTCATCGAGCGCTTTTAATACAATTGCAATCTCTTCGCGCTTCTCGACGTCATCTGTTGCCCGCGACGCGACTTCGTACGCGTCGCCGCTCATGTCCATGCCTTCGAGGTGCAGCTCGGTGATGTTCTTGATCGGGCTGCGCTTCTTGCGGCGCGCGTTGTTGATCGCGAGGTTGCGGGTGATCGTGAATAGCCAGGTCGAGAATTTTTGCGGATAGCGATATGTCGCGGCGAAGCGAAACGCCCGGAGGAAGACTTCCTGGCCGATGGACTCAACGTCCTCAACGTTGCCAAGCATGCGGTAGAGGTACGACAGGACCGAAGCGTTGTAGCGTTCGTACAGGAGGGAAAACGCCTGCTTGTCGCCAGTCTGGGTGCGGCGCATGAGCTCCTCGTCCGACGATCGGCCGAGGGGCACCGCTTGAAGGTCGCTGGGTTCGGTCTGCACGGCCGGTTTACCCGGCCGCGGTTTGTCTACGGGGCGATCCACGTGAAGTAATTGGTAGCGGCAGGGATATGGGACGTCAAACGGCGGGGTCCGGGGGTTATCGAGGACTCTCACTTAAGTCTATATCCATCCGTTACTTAAGCTAATTTAGCCGCTTGCGGGTTAGCGGGAAATATTGCAACTCACCAATCCGCTAAGCCGCAAGCGGCCAAGCTCACCTAAGTTATGCGGGAATCAATTCTTACGCCAGGCGAATCCAGATCGCCATGCGCGCCTTCTCCCGATTCGCCCACGCGTAGTACGGAATCGCCGTTAAGCTCACCGGTTGCTCGGATTTCGTCGCAACCTCAGTCTGGTAAAGGGCATTCGGATCGAATTGGAGGCGACGCGCGTCGCTGGTTTGCAGGGTCATGATGCCCCGCAGCTCGTCGCCGCGCCACCTCTCTTGGAACCTTGGGTTGGCGGTCAGCTCGACCTCCCGCGGATCGAGGTTGGGCTGATCGACACCTTCCAGGCAATAAACCACGGGCCCGCGCGTGATCGCGGCCTTGCCGCTGCAGCTTTCGATGTACGGATGCGGGAGGAGCAACCGAGCCGGCATCGGCAGATCAAGCTCGACCGTGTCGCCAGCCTTCCAATCGCGCTGAAGGCGCGCATAGCTCGCCGGCTTCAAATCGATCGATTGCCTTTCGCCATTTATCGAAACCGTCGCGTCCTTCGCCCAAGCTGGAACGCGAAGCATCAGCGCGTACGATCCTGGGCCATCAATCTTCACCGCGATCTTTCCTGACCAGGGATAATTCGCATCGACCGTCAGCTTCCCGTTCAGCGCACCCTTCACATAATGATGCACCCAAACTGCATCCTTCGACGTGCTGTAGAGGTAACCCGGCCACGACGCGATCAGCCGCGAAATGTTCGGCGGGCAGCACGCGCAATCAAACCACGGCACGCGGCGATGGTTGCCGTCGTTTTCGAGCGGGTTCACGTAAAAGTAATTCTCACCGTCGAGCGCGATGCCGCTCAGCGCGCCGTTGTACATCGTCAGTTCGATAAGATCCGCGTACTTTGCCTCGCCGGTGAGCAGCAGCATGCGGTAGCTCCACATGATGCTCGCAACCGATGCGCAGGTTTCAGCGTATGCCGCGGCGTTGGGCAATTCGAAATCGTCGCCGAACGCTTCGCCATTCGCCCGAGCACCGATTCCGCCGGTCACGTACAGCACGCGCGATACCATCTGCTGCCACGTCCGCTCCATCGCGGTTTTCAGCTTCTCATCGCCGCGCTCGAGCACGAGATCCGTCGCGCCGCAGTTCAGATACGCATTCCGCACCGCGTGCCCCACCATCCGATCCTGCTCGCGAATTGGTTTGTGATCCTGGTGATACGGGCTTCCGCCGATGAGTCCGTGCCCGCGCGCGTTGATGAAATACTCCGCCTGCTTCAGATACTTCTCGTCGCCGGTGTCGCGCGACAGCTCGACCATCGCCATCTCCAATTCCGGATGACCCGGCACGCCTTCGTGCTTCCGGGAATCTTTGGGGCCAAAGTAATCGCGGATGTGATCGGCCGATCTTTTCGCGACGTCGAGCAAAGTAGTCTTCCCCGTCGCACGATGATGCGCGACCGCCGCTTGAATCAGATGACCCTGGCAGTACAGCTCATGGAGATCGCGAAGGTTCGTAAAGCGTTCCTTCGCCTTATCGAACATGAAAAACGTGTCGATGTACCCGTCCGGCTGCTGCGCCGCCGCGATCTCGCCGATCAGATCATCGACCATCTTTTCCAACTTTGGATCGCGATCCGTCGCGAGCGTCCATGCGGCCGACTCAAGCATCTTGTAAACATCCGAATCGTTGAAAAACGCCCCATGAAACGCGGGATCCTGCTTATGCCCCGACGCCCGCCGAAAGTTATCAATCCGCCCGGTTGCTTCGCACTGCCGCCACTGCTGTGGAATCGTCTTCTCGCGATTCGTCTCCCGCCGCGGCGCCCAGAACGCATCGGCCACCGTCACGTCCGACAGAGCGACCGGCTGAAGCGACCCGAACGCACTTTTGGTTGTGTCTACAACGATTGATCGATTCACTGCACGACCCTCCATCACGAACTACTGCAGCGTCAAGCGCGGTTTTTCCGGCAGCGTTCCGCGCATCGCGTGCCGGAACACCGTGATCAGCGCCGGAACGAGCTTGTTCACCGGCCCCGACCTCGGCCGCACATGATACACCGGGCGGCGAAAGTGCAACGACCGAATCGCCGCGATCGCCAGGCGTTTCGCGGCCAATTCGTGCTCGATCGCGATGCGCGACAACCAACCCACACCCAATCCGGCGGCGACTGCCTGCTTTACCGCTTCTGTGCTGGCAAAGGTCATCGCTGGCTCGACGCGCAAACCTCTTCCGGCGAGCGCCGTTTCGACGAGCGAACGGGCGTGAGAGCTCGGTTCGCGCGCGATCATCGGTTCGGTCAAGAATTCCGCGGTGGTGACATGACGCTTCGACGCGAAACGATGGCGCGCGGAGACAACCGGCAACATATCCTCCATGCATGTGATCTCTCTCTGCATCTGTTTGGACGAGATGTCCACCGGAGAAAGCGCCACGTCGAGCACGCGATCTTCCAACAGGCTTTTCAGACGCTCGGCGGATTGCATCTCCGATCGAATTTGCACGCCCGGATACCGCTGCCGCAAATAGACGATCACCTTTGGAAGAATGTACGTACCGAGGCTGGGCGTAATACCGATCGACACTTTTCCAGTGCGCAGTGGATCGAACTGACGCATGTTCATCTCTGCGTCGTGCGCGAGGGCGAAGATGCGATCGGCGTAGCCCACCAGCACTTCGCCCGCATCGGTCAGTGTCACCCCGCGAGACGATCGCTCCAGGAGCTTTCGTCCGAGCGACCGCTCGAGCTGGCTCAGCTGCTTGGAAACTGCCGGTTGACTGATCATTAATGACTCCGCCGCGCGACTGACGTTTTTTAAATGGCCGACCGCGCGGAAGATTTCCAAAGCGTGAAGGTTCATAACTTCTAGTTATATCGTGTAACACCGTTATGTATTGGATTTATGACCCAGTCGCACGCTATTTTCGCGCACGAGGAGGTCTTATGGCTTATGTCATCGCCAAGCCTTGCATCGGCGTGAAAGATACCGCGTGCGTGGTCGTCTGCCCGGTGGATGTCATTCATCCAACCGCGGACGAAAGGAACTTCAACGAGGTCGATCAACTGTTCATCGATGGGCGGGATTGCACCTGCTGCGGATTATGCGTGGGTGAATGCCCTGTCTCGGCGATCTTCAACGAAGACGAATTGCCGGTCGACTCCCAGTCCTTCATTGAGAAGAACGCCGCGTATTACAAGGATCATCCAAAGATCGCCCCTTAGGGATAAATTATCTCGTGGCCTCTGCGGGCGAAGCGATTTATACTTCGCTCGCAGATGGGGCATCAGCCGGTGAATCCGCAGCTGGATTTTCGGGCGCTGTTTGAGAGCGTGCCGGGGTTGTATCTCGTTGTCAATGTCGATCCGCAGTTCACGATTTTGGCGGCGAGCGATTCTTACCTTGCGGCGACGATGACCCGGCGCGAGGAGATCCTCGGCCGGCCGACGTTTGAGGTTTTCCCCGACAATCCTGAGCGACCGAATGACGGTGAAAAGCAGATTCGCGCTTCCTTCGAGCGCGTGATCCGGACCGGCAAGCCCGACACCGTCGCCGTGCTGAAGTACGACATTCGCCGGCCGGCAAGCGAAGGCGGCGGGTTTGAGGAACGGCATTGGCGGGCGGTGAACACCCCGCTGCTCAACGAGCGCGGCGCGGTCATCGCGATCATTCACCGCGCTGAAGAGGTGACCGAACTGCTCCGCATGCGCGGAGACAGCGCGCGACACCTGCTGGCCGCCGAGATCGCACGCGAAAGTGAATCGCGGCTGCTTCAGCTGACGAAAGAACTCACCGCCGCAAAAGAACTCGCGGAAGCGCAACGTCTCGCGGCGGTATCGGCCAATCTCGCGAAGGATCAATTCCTCGCGATGCTCTCGCACGAGCTGCGCACGCCGCTCACGCCTGTGCTGCTGACGGTTTCACTGCTCGAGCGATTCGAGAATCTTCCCGGCGAAGTGCAGGACGACATTCAAACGATCCGCCGCAACGTTGAGCTCGAGGCGCGACTCATCGACGATCTGCTCGACCTCACGCGCATCACGCGCGGAACGCTGCAGCTTCATTTCGAAACCGTCGATGCGCATCTGCTCATTCGCAACGCGGTAAACCTGTGTTGCCAGCAGCGGCTGGACGATGTCGAGGTAAAGCTCGATGCCGAGCAGCATCACGTTCGTGCCGATCCCGCGCGGCTGCAGCAGATCTTCTGGAACGTGCTGAGCAACGCGGACAAATTCACGCCTGAAGGCGAGCGCATTACCGTTTGCACAAGCAATGCGACGAGCGGACATCTTGTGGTGGAAATCTCCGATCACGGCGTCGGAATCGACACGAGCGTGCTGCCGACGGTGTTCAACGCATTTCAACAAGGAGACGCATCGCTCACGCGAAACTTCGGCGGACTGGGTCTCGGTCTGACGATCACGCGGCAGCTGGTCGAGGCGCATCAGGGAACCATCGAAGCGTTCAGTGAAGGCCGCATGCGCGGATCGAAATTTACGATCGATCTGCCCACGGTATCGCCAGCGATCACGCAGGAACCGACGCGCGTAAAGCTCCCGCCGGCGAAGCAGTCGCCGATGCGCATTCTGCTCGTCGAAGATCACGTCGGCACGCTCAAGGCAATGACGAAACTGCTCAATGGCCTCGGCCATCGCGTCATCACCGCATCCACGGTCAAAGAAGCCCTCGCCGCCGCGGAGCAGGAACCGATCGATCTCGTCGTAAGCGACCTTGGCCTGCCCGACGGAAGTGGTCACGATGTGATGCGCGCGTTGCGCGCCCGCTACGCCGTAAAAGGCATCGCCGTGAGCGGCTTCGGTATGGACGAAGACATCTCGCGCAGCGCGGAATCCGGTTTCGAAAAGCACCTCACCAAGCCCGTCGATCTCGAACGTTTGCAGGCGGCGATTCAGCAGACCACGAAGTGATGGGCGTAGCGTGTGCTACAGCACACCATTCGGCCAATGGTGTGCTGAAGCACACCCTACAAGACCGCGTTCATCTGCGGTTCCACGTTGCATCATTTCGGCCCCTCGACCACAATCTCGATTCGCGTTCAGGAAAGAGGCCGTCGTGAGACGATCGTGGTGTTGCATATTGATCGCGCTCGTTCTCGCGGCGCCGCTTTGCGCGCAGACGACGAAGCGTGCGGCGAAACTCCCGCCAGCGCCCGCCGGCGTCGTCATTCAGCAGAATGTGACCTACCTCGAACCGCAGCGCGCGGAAAAACTCGATCTCTATCTGCCCGCGGATCGACCGAAAGACGTACGTTCGCCCGCGATCGTATTGATTCACGGCGGCGGTTGGGTGGGTGGCGACAAAGCGTCCGGCCGCGAATTTGAGATCGGCGCCACCCTCGCGAAGGCCGGTTATGTCGTCGCAAGCATCAACTACACGCTGGAGCGCGGGAACTGGCCGAGCAACCTTTTCGATTGCAAGAACGGGGTCCGCTTCCTGCGCAAGAATAGTGAAACCTATCAAATCGACGGCAAACACATCGGCGTGATCGGTGGCTCCGCCGGCGGACATCTCGCGTTGATGGTCGCCTATACAACCGACGTCGCGGACCTCGAGCCGAAGTCGCCATATCCCGGCGTTTCCGACGCCGTAAACTGCGTCGTCGACATGTACGGGATCACGGACCTGCTCACGCGAAGCAAAACCGATGACAAAGGCAACGCCATCGGCACACCCGGCGACAAGGCCGCGGCAATGTTGAAGGACGAGCGCGAGGGCCATGAAGATCTATGGAAATCCGCCTCGCCCGTGACATACATCAACAAGCACACCCCGCCAACGCTGATCCTGCACGGCACCGCCGACACAACCGTGAACCGCGATCAGGCGACGGAACTCGAGGCGAAGCTGAAGGAAGCGGGCGTCGAGCACGAGATCCACATGATTCCCGCCATCGGTCACACGTTCGATTTCCAGACGTGGAACCACAAACCGCTGCCGCAGGACCTGCGGCCGGTGGCTGTTCGATTTCTTAATCAGCATCTGAAGTCGTCAGCGTTTCCCGCGCCAAGGGCAGAGGTGAACATCGATTGGAATCCTTTGACCCTGCGCTACCTCGGCCCTGGCGGGTATCCGCGCATGATCGCGCTCAAGAACGGCGCGACCCTGCTTTCGTGCGAAGAACGCGGACGCGCGGTCGTTCGTCGAAGCGAGGATGATGGAAAGACCTGGAGCGATGCCATCGAAGCGGCGCGGAGCAATGACGGCGCCGCCGTCAATCCGCAACCACTACAGTTGCGGTCCGGGACGATTGTTCTCATCTACAACGATCGCCCCACCGATCACAAGAGCCCCTATGCGATCTGCATGACCAGCAGCAGCGACGGTGGACGAACCTGGTCGCCGCGCCCGGATCCGATCTACACGGCCGATTCCGATCGGAAGAACGGCTGTTGGGAACCTGCGGCCGTGCAGCGCCCGGCAGGCGAAATCGATCTGTTTTTCGCGAACGAGTCGCCCTATCGGGAGAGCGACGAACAGGAAATCTCGGTCATGCGATCGACCGATGATGGGGCCTCGTGGAGCGACGCGAGAAGCTTCAGCTTTCGTAAAGGTGGTCGCGATGGTATGCCGGTCCCTCTGATCCTGAAAAGCGGCGAACTGGTCGTCGTGGTGGAAGACACCGGCGACCGCAAAACACGCGCGCTTCAGCCGACCATTCTTCATTCGGATCCGAGGGATACCTCGGTCATCGGTGGATCGGATCGGCGTCGAACAGCTGCGATTCATTCGCTCGACGAACGTTTGTATGCGGGTGCGCCATACATCGCTCAGTTGTCGACTGGCGAAACGATTCTCTCCTGCCAGACCGGACTGTGGATGGGCCGCGCGGGTCCTCGGCCCGCACTTTTCGTCGGTGACGCCACAGCGAGCCAATTCAAAGCCGCGACGAAACCGTTTGAGGAGAAACAAGGGGAATGGAATTCGCTGTTCGTGCGCGACGATGACACGATTGTCGCGCTGATCGGCACGGAGATCGACCACAAGTCTGGCGTCTGGGCGATTGACGGCCGGCTCGCATCTGGAGATGACTCCAGATGACCTACCGACTGCGGCTGCTTGCGATTCTTCATCTCGCCCTCTCGCTTTGCATTCTTTCCGTGACGAGCTGTGATCGCTCATCGAGCACCGTTCACTCGCCCGTGAAGCTTCGCTTCTGGAACGGCTTCACCGGGCCCGACGGCCGAACGATGCTAGCGCTCGTCAAGCAGTTCAACGAATCCAACCCCGACATCTATGTGACCATGCAGCGGATGGATTGGGGGCTCTATTACAACAAGCTTTTCGTTGCCGGGATTGGTGGGCGGGCGCCAGAGGTGTTCGTGGTTCATGCCGATTCGCTGGCGCGCTTCACGCGTGCGAATTTCGTGCGGCCGGTGGACGATCTTGTGGGGAAGAACGGCATCGTTGATCCGAGCGATTTCGATGAGAACGTGTGGCATGCGACGGAGCGCGATGGAAAACACTGGGCCGTGCCGCTCGACATTCATCTGCTCGGGATGTTTTACAACCGCGCGATGTTTCGCAAGGCGGGGATCGTCGACGCGAAAGGCGAGCCGAAACCGCCGACGAATCGCGAAGAGTTCATCGACGATCTGCGGAAGCTCAAAGGCATCAATGGCCCCGATTCCTGGGGATTTGTTTACACGTGGCAGCGGACGAACGTCTACACCGCCATTCGTCAAAACGGCGGGGACATGTTCAACGCCGATCATACGAAGACGACGATCAACTCGCCGCAGAATGTCGAGGCGCTGCAATGGTGTGCAGATCTGGTGCTGAAAGAAAAGCTCGCGCCCGCGCCGCAGGACTTTGACGCATGGGTTGGATTTCTGCAGGGCAAAGTCGGCATCGCATTCGAGGGAATCTACATGCTGCCGGATCTGCGCAAGCAGGACGGCAAGCTCGACTACGCCGCCGCGCCGGTGCCGCTGCTGTTCAAGCAGCCGGCGGCCTGGGCGAATTCGCATAGCCTTTGTCTTCGCGCCAATCTGAGCGGGCCGGAGTTGGAAGCGGCGAAGCGATTCGTGAAGTTTCTCTCCGATCACACGCTCGACTGGGCCGCCGCCGGGCAGATTCCGGTGCGGAAGAGCCTGCGTGCGAGCGAGCGATTTCAGCACATGAACGAGCAGCGCGAGTTCGCGAAGGAGATTCCGTACGCGGCGTATTTCCCGGCGGTGCCGTACAACTTTGAGTACATGACCGAGTACGAATACGGCATCGAGAAGGCGCTTCGTGGATCGCAGACACCGCAGCAGGCGCTCGACAGCGCCGCGGTAAAGATCACACGCATCATGAATCGCTTCAACGGCGACAGCGGAGCAACCCCATGACGCGTGGCCGCCGGCGCTCGGCGTGGAATTACCTCTTCCTCGCGCCGTATCTCTCCATCTTTCTCGTGTTCCTCGTGATTCCATTGCTCTTTGGCCTGTGGATCTCGTTCCAGGAATACGAGCTCGCGCGAAAGGCCGGCGACGTCCCGCAGTTCATCGGCCTGCGCAACTACAACGATGCGCTGCACGACGATTATTTCTGGAAAGCGCTTTGGGTGACGACGAAGTTCGTCATCTTCTCCGTGCCGATCACGATCATCAGCGCCCTGCTCATCTCCGTCGGCATCGAATCCATCCGCGGAAAGCGCGAGCAGGCGTATCGCGTCGCCATTTTTCTGCCAACGATGATCACGATCAGCGTCGCCGGCATTTTGTGGCGGTGGTTTTACAACTCGGAATTTGGCGTGTTCAACGCGATTTTGCCGGTGAAAGTCCCGTGGCTGCTCACGCCCAACTGGGCGATGACGTCAACCATCATCATGACGCTCTGGTGGACCGTCGGCGGACCGGTGGTGATTCTCCTCGCCGGTCTCAAGCAGATTCCCGAAGCGTATTACGAGGCCGCATCAATCGACGGCGCGGTCGGCTGGCGAAAGTTCTTCTTCGTCACGCTGCCGCTACTCCGTAACGTGTTGCTCTTCGTGACGGTGATCAGTGTGATCGGCGCATGGCAGATCTTCGGCCAGCCCTTCATCATGACCGCGGGCGGACCGGAACGCGGCACGCTCGTGCTCGTGCTCTACATTTACGCACAAGCGTTCAACAACTTTCACATGGGCTACGGCGCCGCGATGAGCTGGCTGCTGTTTTTGATCATCGTGGTGTTTTCGGTGATCCAGTTTCGGGTGATGAGGGAACGGTAAGACGTTTATCGCGAAGGCGCGAATGTGCGCGAAGATCGCGAAGGAATAATGTGCCACAGAGACACAGAGGCCACAGAGATGTTCATTCGAATCTTGCCTCTGTGCTCTCTGTGTCTCTGTGGCGAATCCGTTCTTCTGGTCTTCGCGAACCTTCGCGCTTCTTCGCGTCTTCGCGAACAATGCGTTTGAGACGAAATGCGTAAATGGTCGCCGGTTGAAATCCTCGTCTTCCTCGTCGCGCTCGCGTGCATCATTCCGGTGGCGTTGATCTTTCTCACAGCTTTTAAACCCGATTCGGAGATCATCCAGTTCAACGGCTTCTTTCCGCACGAGTGGACCCTCACCCATTTCCGCGAAGTGCTCGGGCGGCCGGAGGAGATTCCGATCTTCCGGTGGCTTTTCAATTCGGTCTTCATTTCGTCGAGCGTGACGCTGCTCGTGCTGACCGTCGATTCGATGGCCGCATATGCGCTATCACGGCTCAATTTGCGTGGCGGGAAATGGATCTTCGCGATCATCCTCGCGACGATGATGGTCCCGGGGCAGATTCTGCTCGTGCCGGTTTACTTGATCCTCAGCAAGCTGCACTGGCTCGACACGCCCTGGGCGCTGATCGTCCCCGCCGGTGCCGGCGCATTTGGCGTGTTTCTGCTGCATCAATTCTTCAAAGGAATTCCGAGGGAGCTTGAAGAAGCCGCGATGATTGACGGCTGCTCGTCGTGGGAAATCTACTGGCGGATCATGCTTCCCCTGAGCAAACCCGCCTTGGCGACGCTGGCGATTTTCACATTCATCGGGTCGTGGAATTCCTTCACCGAGCCGCTGGTGTTTCTCGATTCGGTGGAGAACTACACGCTGCCGGTGGGCATCGCACTGTTTCAGAGCAGCTATGCAAACGAATACGGCCTGACCTTGGCGGCGAGCGTGATCTGCACGCTGCCGATCATCGTGATCTTTTTGCTGTTCCACAAACACATCATCAAAGGCATCGCGACGGCGGGATTGAAGGAATAGCGCAAACCAATTACATACTCTGATACAGACAACCGCGAAGCCGCGAAGAGCGCGAAGGAAGGACGCGAAGAAGAATGATTGCGAGATCGCTTTTACTTCGCGTCTGTTCTTCGCGTCCTTCGCGCCTCCGCGGTTGATCCGTTCCCTTGGAAAGAATGACATGCGTCGACAGTTTTCTTCCGCCGTTCTTCTTCTCGCGATGCTCGTCACCGGCTGCGCATCATCGCAACCGATGGCGAAGAACGTCGACACCTACGCCAACCCGCTGGACGTGCTGATCGCCGATCCGTTCATCTATCGCGAAGGCAACACGTATTACCTCTACGGCACGGCGGCGGACGATGGGCTGTATGTCTGGACGTCGCACGATCTCGTGAACTGGCAACGCAATGGATATGCGCTGAAGCGCACGCAAAGCTCGTGGGCGCGGCGGAACTTCTGGGCGCCGGAGCTCTTCAAATATCGCGGAAAGTATTACCTGCACTTCACCGCGCAAAACGCGAACCACGACCGTCGCATCGTGCTGGCGGAAGGTGATTCGCCGCTCGGACCGTTCAAGGAAAAATTGGCCCCGTGGTGGGATCCGGGCAACAGTGTCATCGATTCGGACGTCTTCAAAGACGACGACGGCAAGATGTATCTCTACGCCGTCTACACGCCCGACAGCTTGCGTGGCACCTTTCAGGTTCGCGTGCACCGGCTCGACGATCAACTTCGCGTGTCGAAGGAATCGACGCTGTGCATCATGCCCGAAAAATCGTGGGAAGGCGGGATGGTGAACGAGGGGCCGTTCGTCATCAAGCACAAGGGTTACTACCTGCTGACGTATTCGTTCAACGGGTTCCAGGACCCGAATTACTCGGTCGGCATCGCGTGGGCGAAATCGCCGACGGGTCCGTGGAACAAGACCGCGCCGGGTCCGATCCTCACGCGCGCCCAAGGGGTTTCAGGTCCCGGTCACCACTGCTTCATCGACTCGCCCGATCATAAGGAATGGTTCATCGCGTATCACACGCATCAGTTTCTGAACGAGCCCGGCGGGCCGCGGCAGCTCGCGATCGATCGCGCCAAGATCATCGAAGGCAGTCCGCCGACGATTAAGGTCTTCGGGCCAACAACCCAGCCGCAGCCGATGCCTTCGGGATCAGCCAAGCTCGTGCGCGGGGAGAGCGACGAGTTCAATGAAACCTCGCTCGATCGCAAGCGCTGGACGATCTTCAGCGAAGAACCAAAGCGGTGGTCGCTGAAGAACGGGATGCTGACCATCAACACGTTTGATGGCGATGTGTTTGAAGATCGATCGGATCTGGAAAATCTCTTCCTCGAATACGCGCCGTTCGGTGACTTCACGGTCACGACAAAAGTCGCGGTGAAGCCCCAGAAGGATTTCGAGCAGGCCTTTTTGAACATCTGGCAGGACCACAACAACTTCGCAAAGATTGACGTCGTGCATTCGCATGGCGGAGTAAAACTGGAGATCGATACCGAGATTCAGCAGAAGAACGATTCCGATTTGCACGACGCGCCGGTCGCGGATGCATATTGGCTTCGCATCGAAAAGAAGGCGGATAACTACGACTTCTTATATAGCCTGGACGGCAACAAGTGGACGAAGCTTGGCAGCCGCAACTTGAACCTGATCGATCTCCGCATCGGTTTTGGCGCGTGCTCGCCGGACAGCATCCGCAGTATCCCTGCGGCGTTTGATTTTGTTCGGATTGATAAAAAGTAGCACGGGCAACTTGCCCGTGCATTCGCCTCGCGAAGAAGGCACGGGCTGGTAGCCCGTGCTACGACGACTTCAGAGCTGCGCTCACCACCTCGCGGGCATCGTCGAGAATCGCTTCGAGATGCTCTTCGCTTCTTAAACTCTCCGCGTAGATCTTGTACACGTCTTCGGTGCCGGACGGACGGGCCGCGAACCAGCCGTTTTTCGTTGTGACCTTCAGGCCACCGATGGCGGCGTTGTTGCCGGGCGCTTTGGTGAACTTTCCTTCGATCGCTTCGCCCGCGAGTGTCGTCGCTTTCACCGCTTCGGGTGAAAGAGTCGACAAGATCTTCTTCTCCGACGCGTTCGCCGGACTGTCGATGCGGCGATAGTAGCTCTTGCCGAACTGCTGCTCGATCTTCTCGTAATGTTCGCCCGGATCTTTGCCTGTGCGGGCAGTGATCTCCGCCGCGAGGAGGCCCATGATCAGGCCGTCTTTGTCCGTGGTCCAGACGGTTCCGTCGCGACGCAGGAAGCTCGCGCCGGCGCTTTCTTCTCCGCCAAATCCGAGCGAGCCATCGAACAAACCGGGCGAAAACCATTTGAATCCGACAGGCACTTCGAGCAGCTTTCGCCCAAGCTGATTCGCGACGCGATCGATGATGCTGCTGCTGACGAGCGTCTTTCCGACGGCCGCCGACTTGCTCCACTTCTCGCGATTGCCGAAGAGATACTGAATCGCGACGGCGAGGAAGTGATTTGGATTGAGCAAGCCCACCGACGGCGCGACGATGCCGTGGCGATCGGCGTCGGTGTCGTTGCCGAAGGCGATGTCGTACTTGTCCTTCAGGCCAATGAGGCTTGTCATCGCATATGGACTCGAGCAATCCATGCGGATCTGCCCGTCGTGATCGACGGTCATGAACTTGAACGAGAAATCGACGTTCGGATTCACAACAGTCAGATTGAGTCCGTACTTCTCCGCGATCGGCTTCCAATAATGCACGCTCGCGCCGCCGAGGGGATCGGCGCCGATGCGCAGCTTCGACGATTTGATGATGTCGAAATCGATGATGCTGGCGAGGTCGTTCACATACGGCGAGATGAGATCCTGCTCGTGAATCGTCGCGCGATCGCTCGAGCGCTTGACGCCCGCATTGTTAGATTCGAGCAGCTGATTCGCGCGATCCTGGATCCACTTCGTAACGTCGACATCCGCCGGCCCACCGTGCGGCGGATTGTATTTGATGCCACCATCGCGCGGCGGATTGTGCGACGGAGTAACGATGATCCCGTCCGCCATTCCCGTCTTGCGGTTCTTGTTATACGTAAGGATCGCGTGCGAAATCACCGGCGTCGGCGTGTATTCGTCGTTCTGCGCGATGATCGTCTCGACGCCATTTCCCGCGAGCACTTCGATCGCCGTCTTCGTCGCGGGCTGATCGGCAAAGTGCGTGTCTTTGCCAAGATACAGCGGGCCGTCGATGCCTTTGGACTTGCGATATTCGCACACGGATTGAACGATCGCGAGGATGTGCGCTTCGTTGAACGATCCATTTTCCGGCGTGCCGCGATGGCCGCTCGTGCCGAAGCTCACGCGCTGCGATGGCTGCTTCGGATCCGGCTTGATCTGGTAATACTGCTGTTCGAGCTTCGATGGGTCGATCAGCAATTCCTTCGGCGGCAATTTCCCCGCGAGCGGCGAGAGGGGCATTTGCGTTTCTCCTTCACGGTCGAAGATAGTGGGAGTCGATTTGCGAGACAACCTCGAATTGCCTCGTAGGGTGCGCTTCAGCGCACCGGTTATTTCTGTTCGAGGATGAGTAACCGGT
>JAICIO010000051.1 GCA_025924315.1 Phycisphaerae bacterium | reverse complement strand
CTGCAGGCGATCATCGCGAAGCGCCGCGCCATCGCGGGATTTCTGCCGACGGTGAGCTTCATTCCGAGTTACTTCATGCAGGATAAGTCTGGCGCCGTCGCGGGTAGTGGCGGGCCGACAAATGCGCGGACGCACACGTTCGACGCGCCAGTGAACGGCGAGATCAATCTCTTCAACGGCTTCCGCGACGTCGCAAATCTGCGCGGCGCCGAAGCGACCATCGAGCAGCAGCGGCTGAATCTGCTCGATGCGCGCGAAGCGCTTTTGCTCGATGTGGCTCAGAGTTACTTCAATATCCTGCGCGCCGAGCGTTCGGTTGTGGTGTTGACGAATTCGCTGAAGGTGCAGGACGAGCGCGTGCGGTACATCGTCGGCCGCCAGCAGGCGGGCGTCGCGCGCCAGCTCGACGTGGCGCAGACGCAGGCGCTGCAATCGCAAACGCGCGTGACGCTGATCAACGCGGAGAACGACGTTCGCAACAATCGGGCGGCGCTGGCGTTTCTGCTCGGCTTCAAAGAGCTGCCGAATCCGCTGGTCGATACCGTCGCGATGCCAAATGAAGCGCCGCCGCTCGCGGCCGTCAAGCAGCTGGCTCTGGAACATCGGCAGGACCTGCTTGCCTCCGAACACGCGATCGAAGCGGCGCGGCAGAACGTGCAAGTGGCTTTCGGTCAATATTATCCGTCGATCGCGCTCGACGTGAACGCGTTCCTCAAGCGCGAGAGCTCGCCCACCGACTCGCAATGGAATGCGCTGCTGTCGATGAACCTGCCGATCTTCTCCGCCGGGATTATCGAAGCGAATGTGCGCGACGCCTGGTCGCGACTGCGTCAGACGAAATACGCTGAATCGCTCTTGCGCCGGCAGGTTCTGGAGAATGTCGAGACAGCGTACAACGACACCATCGCGAGCGTGCATCGCCTCACCGAGCTGCAGGTTCAAATCACCGCGGCCGCAGAGGCTTATCGGCAGGCGGATCAGCAATACAACGTTGGATTGGCGACCAACCTCGAGCGCCTCACAGCGCAGGATCAGTTGCTTTCTGCACAGTTGCAATACGCCAGCGAATCGTATGATCGCAAGCTGTTCTTCCTGACGCTTTTGCGCCAGACAGGAACACTGAGCGATGCGGCTGCGCCGGAATCGCGACTGCTTTCGACGACGCAGCCGACGACCGGACCCGCCGAGGCAATCACTACGCCCGCGCCGGTGGCGCCTGCAACGTATCCGACAACCGCACCGTGAAGTTGCTCGTTCGTCTCTCCTTTGCCGCATGTCATCCTGAGCGAAGCGAAGGATCTCGATTTGGGAAGCGATATCCGATTTCGAGATCCTTCGCTTCGCTCAGGATGACATGTTCTCAATGATTGAGATAAAGTAGATTCCCGTGTTACCTGGAGTTCGCATGCGCATCGGGTACGTCGATTACAAACTCGAAAACTATCACGCCAACACATTCTTGAGCATCTTCCGCGAGCAGCTGAAGGACCGCGCGGCGAGCGTCGTCGGATGTTTCGGGCTCGATCAGGAAGTGGCCCGCGCGTGGAGCGCGAAGAACGGCGTGCCATTGTTTTCGAGCGTGAATGAGCTCGCGGCAAACGTCGATGCATTCATGGTGCTGGCGCCAGGGAATCCGGAGACGCACTGGGTATTGTGCGAGATGACGTTGCCAATAGGGAAGCCGACCTACGTTGACAAAACCTTCGCACCGGATGTCGAGACGGCGAAGAGGATTTTCGCGTTGGCGGAGAAGCATAATGCGCCGATGCAGACGACGTCGGCGCTGCGCTACACGAATGTGCAGGATGAACTCAAGCAGATGCGCCAGCCGTTGCGGCACATGGTCGCGTGGGGCGGCGGAAGCTCGTTCGCGGAATACGCGATCCATCCGCTGGAACTGGTGATCAGCTGCATGGGGCCGGATGCGCTGAGCGTCGTGCGCCGAGGTTCAGGAGATCAATCGCAGCTGCTGATTAATTTCTCCGACGACCGCACGGCGGTGGCGAATGTTTACACGAACGCCGACACGCCGTTCGCTGCCACACTGTCAACGGCGCAGAACACGCGATATATCAAAGTCGACGCCGGCAAAATCTTCGTCAACAACGCCGCCGCGATTGTGGATTTCTTCGAAGCGAAGAAACCAAACATCGACCGTCGCGAGAGTCTGATGATCCGCCGGATTCTCGACGTCGCGGACGATCCTGGCGTGACGAAGGGGTTTGTACGCTTATGACGGATGAATTCGCCACAGAGACACGGAGAGCACAGAGAAAGTCCCTCTGAACCATTCTCTGTGCGATCTGTGGCTCTTCAGAATTTGTTTTCCATCGTCGCGAGGTGTGAGCGGATGAGCGACGATTGATCGCCCGCCAGTCGCAATACTTCTTCCACCAATCGCTCGGCGCCCTGGAAGACGATCCAAGGGCTGACGTCATTCATATAGCAGGGCGAGCTGACGAGCCGGTTTTCTTCATCAACATACGCATCCGTCGGCCCGACGTGGTGATGCTGTCCGCCCATCGCATTGATCGCGTCTGCCGTCGATTGATCGGAACCAATCGTCAGCTTTGGATTAACCTTCAGTTCGCCAAAAATTCGCGCGGCAATCACAGGGGAGATGCACGCAAGACCGATCGGCTTCTTCGCGGCGTGAAGTTCTTTGAACAGCTTGGCGACGTCGGACTGAACGCTGCACTCGGCGCCGTCTTTTGCGAAGGTGCAGAGGTTCTTGGCGGCGCCGAACCCTCCGGGAAGGATCAGGGCGTCAAGATCGTCCACCGACACCTTCTTCAAATCGCGAATCTTCCCGCGCGCGATTCGGGCGGATTCTTCCAGCACGTTTCGCTTCTCGCTCGTGGGCTTCTTCGTGAGGTGGTTGATCACTTCAGCCTGCGCGATGGACGGCGCAATGCAGATCACTTCTGCGCCGCGGCGATCGAGGGAAACGAGGATGCTGACGGCTTCGTGAATCTCGCTGCCGTCGTAAACACCACATCCGCTGAGTAGAATCCCAACTCGCACCGACATGCGCACCTCCGTGAACCGCAATCCCGCATTATACCCCTACGGCGCGCGTGAGCCGATGGGAAATGTTTTGTACGATCAGTAATTTGGTTTCATTTGCGATGAGACGGTATGATCCCGCCGGCGGTCGCAAGTCAGCCACGCAAATCTCGGCACATGGTTGAAACGCTGGTCAATTTATTCTTTCTCAGTGCGCGCTACCTGCACATCGTCGCGACGACGTTGATCGTCGGTGGCACGCTGTTCTTTGAAATGGTCGTGCCCATCGCGATCAATGAACTGAAACTCGAAGTGCAGATGGTGCTGTTCGCGCGGATGCGGTGGATTTTCCGCTGGGTGGTGTACATCAGCACGGCGACGCTGCTGCTCACCGGCGCGATTTCGATGTATCGGAATTGGAACGTGATCAACGGCGATTTCATCCGGTTCATGGTTCAGGCCGCGGGTCCGAATCAGGTTTACAGCCTGATCACCGCGTCGTTTTTCAACTGGCCGCGGTTCTGGTTCCTGGCCCACATTGCGTCAGGTCTGTTTTCGCTGGTGATCGCGGTGGCGCTGGTGAGCGGCGGAAAGCCGCCGGAACGTCCCTTGCAGTGGATGCGGATCAATTTGTTCATCCTCATGATTGCGATCTTCCTCGCCAGCGCCTCGCGCGGTGCGCGGCAGAATCTCTTCCAGGCGCTTCTCAAGAATCCATCCATCCCCGGCGCGCGCGAATGAGCTACAATCGCGTGCGTGAGTGAAACGAATCGTTCATTTTACGGCGAAAGCGACGGCCGAATCCGTTTGGCGCCCGGCGTGCGCGTTCCGGTATCGGTGCTGCGTTTTCAATTCGCGCGTAGCGGCGGCCCCGGCGGGCAGAACGTCAACAAGCTGAACACCAAGGCCGAACTCTGGATCGCCCTGTCCGACCTCGGCGAGCTGAACCCCATCGCCCTCGAGCGCCTGCGAAAGCTCGCCGGCCGGCGCATCACCGCGAACGATGAATTGCACATCACGTCCGAATCCGAGCGCACGCAAGAACGGAATCGCGAGGAGGCGCTGGAGCGTTTGCGCGAATTGCTCGTGCGGGCGGTGACCCTTCCGAAGAAGCGAAGGGCGACAAAGCCGAGCAAAGCCGCGAAACAGCGACGACTCCAGTCGAAGAAGCGTCGGTCCGAAATCAAATCACGTCGAAGCGGACCCGTCGGCGATTGGTAAGGCCCAATGTCGCACAGCCGCCCTCGGCTGTGTCCGCGGACGCACAGCCGAGGGCGGCTGTGCCACATCGTTCTCTCGGTTCCTTGTGACGCTCTCGCTTCCGCATAAGATGCTCCCTTCAACTTTTCGAAAGGTTCACCGTGTCCGTGCTGAAGCGACCGCTCGTTTTGATCATTCGCGATGGGTGGGGGAAGAATCCGTTTCCGGAGTGGAATCACGCCAACGCGGTGTATCTGGCGAAGCATCCGGTGCAGGATCGATTGCTGGCGGAGTATCCGAACACGCTGATTCACACGAGCGGATTTGATGTTGGATTGCCCGAGGGAACGATGGGCAACAGCGAGGTGGGGCATCAGAACATCGGGGCGGGGCGCATCGTCGATCAGGAGTCGGTGCGCATCACCAAGCAGATTCGAAACGGGGAGTTTTTCGACAACGTCGAATTGAACAACGCGGTGACGAATGCGCTGACGAAGGGGACGAACCTGCATCTCTTCGGGATCGTGAGCGACGCGGGGGTGCATGGGCTGCTCGAACATTTGTATGCGTGCCTCGAGCTGTGTAAGCGTCGCGGATTGAACCGCGTATTTCTGCATGCGTTTACCGATGGTCGGGACACGTCGCCGAATTCGGGGCTGAATTACGCGCGGCAGGTTGAAGCGAAGATGAAGGAGATCGGGGTTGGAAAGATCGCGACCGTGAGCGGACGCTACTGGGCGATGGACCGCGACAACCGATGGCAGCGCGTGGAGAAGGCGTATCGGGCGATTCGATTTGGCGAAGGCGCAAAGTTCAGGTCGGCGGAGGAAGCGATCACGTTTTATTACGAGCATCCGCTCGAAACGAACATGAGCGGCGATGAGTTTGTCACGCCGTCGGTGATCTGCGACGACGGCGCGACACCGCGTGCGACGGTGAAAAGCGGCGATTCGGTGATTTTCTACAACTACCGCGGGGACCGTCCGCGCGAGATCACGAAGGCGTTCGTTATGCCCGATTTCACGGGCTTCGATCGTGGCGAGCGGCTCGATCTGTACTTCGTGACGATGAGCGCGTACGAGCAAGGCCTGCCGGTGCACGTCGCGTATCCGAAGCCGCCGAAGATGGCGAACATTCTCGGCGAATATCTGTCGAACAAAGGACTGCGACAGTTCCGCAGCGCCGAGACCGAGAAATACCCGCATGTCACGTTCTTCTTCAACGATTACCGCAATGATCCATTCCCCGGCGAGGATCGGCAGATCATTCCCTCGCCAACGGATGTGACGACATACGACCAGAAGCCGGAGATGAGCGCCTACGGCGTGTGCGACGAAGTAATCAATCGTATTAATTCCAACCAGTACGACATGCTGGTGGTGAACTTCGCGAACGGCGACATGGTCGGCCACACCGGCGTGCTGAATGCGGCTGTGAAAGCGGTCGAAGTGGTTGATGTCTGCGTCGGTCGAATCCTCGACGCGATCCAGAAACAAAACGGCGTCGCGATCGTGACCGCCGACCACGGCAACTGCGAACAGATGATCGATCCCGCCACCGGCGGGCCGCACACGGCGCACACGACGTATCCGGTCGAAATCTTCCTGGTTGATGAGCGATTGAAGGGGAAGAAACTGAACGAAGGCGGCCGGTTAGCCGACGTTGCGCCGACTGCATTACAGATGATGGGATTGGAGCAGCCGAAGGAAATGAACGGGCGGTCGCTGATCGACAAGTGACCGTACCCACAACCGAGGTGCGCCGATGACCTTTGAAACGATCCTGAAAGAGGCCGAAGCACTTCCACCGGAACAGCGAGAGATCTTGGGAGAAATGCTGTTGTGGAGCGTTCGCCCCGAGAATCTAGATCTCACGCCCGGTCAGTGGGAAGATCTTGCGCGTCGAATTGCTGAAGAGGATGCAGGTCTGTCGGAGGATATTCCTTGGGAGATTGTGCGGGAAGAATTGCGTAAGAAGTCCGATCATTGATGGAGTTGCCCGCGCCATGCATGGGTTGAGAAGCCCGTGCTACTTTTCTGTCTTTCCGGCGATCTCGGCACTTCTCGTCGCCTCGGCGGTTCCGAAGTTTTCCAGCTATTGTCCCCCGCGTTCAGTTCCCTATAATCGACCCTCCGTTAGATCAGGAGAGTTTTTTATGTCTCACTTTATCGCGCAGCCGTGCATCGGCACCAAAGACACCGCTTGTGTCACGGTCTGCCCGGTGGATTGCATTCATCCCACCAAGGATGAACCGGAATTTGCGACTGAGGAAATGCTCTATATTGACCCGGATACCTGCATTGACTGCGGGCTGTGCGTGGATGAATGTCCGGTGACGGCGATTTTCCCGCAGGAAGACCTCCCGGCGGAATGGGCCTCGTTCATCGAGAGAAACACGCAATACTACAAAAAGTGATCAGAACCTTTTTCGAAGATCTGACGACCCGGGTCGCGACGCTTGTCGCGGCCCGTTTTTGTTGGAAGAGGCGCAATTCGCGTCTATGATCGGTTCGGCACATTCGTTGGAGATTACGTATGCGTTGGATAACCGCGGCCGTTTGTGTTTCACTCCTTTGCATCGCGTTTGCGTGCGACAAATCGGATTCAAAGACGAATTCGGCGAACGACCTTCCGCCCGATTTGAAGGAGCCCAATTTCAATCCACCGCCAACCACCGCGCCGGCGGTGCCACCCGCTCCGACACCCAAAGCCGCACCGACCTCCGCTCCTGCGACACAAACCTCCGCGATGCCGATCAACAAGTTCTGCGCCGTCGAAACCAAGAACAAGATCGACCCGAAGGTCACGTTCACATATCAGGGCAAGGTGATCGGATTTTGCTGCCCCGATTGCATCCCCGATTTCCAAAAAGATCCGGCAAAATACATGGCGTCGCTCAAGTGATTTCGCACAGCATTCATCCTGCCCACGCATTCATGCGTGGGCACTTTTTTGCGCAGAAATGGTCTTCCTTCCGCTGCATTGGACATCGCGCCCCATCCCTGTACATTACCCCGAATTTCTTTCGACTTTTTCATCCTAAGATTGCTCGACTATGCCCCGTCGCACCGACATCCACACCATCCTCATCATCGGCTCCGGTCCCATCGTCATCGGCCAGGGATGCGAGTTCGACTACTCCGGTGTGCAGGCCTGCCGCGCGCTGCGCGAGGAGGGCTACCGCATCGTCCTGATCAACAGCAACCCTGCCACGATCATGACCGATCCGGAGTTCGCCGACGCGACTTACATCGAGCCGATTTCGCCTGAAACGGTCGAGAAGATTTTGAAGCTGGAGCAGGAAAAAGGCACACCGATCGATGCGCTACTGCCCACGCTGGGTGGCCAAACCGGCCTCAACACCGGCATGGCCTGCTTCGATCAGGGCATTCTCAAGAAGTACAACGTGAAGATGATCGGCGCCGATCGCGAAGCGATCTTCAAAGGCGAAGATCGGCAGGTCTTCAAGGACCTGATGATCAAGATCGGCCTGAAGGTGCCGCGATCGGGCGTCGTCCACACGATGGCGGAAGCCCGCAAGGTGATGGATGACATTGGCCTGCCGCTCATTATTCGCCCCGCATTCACTTTGGGTGGAACGGGCGGAGGCATCGCCTACAACGTCGAAGAATTCGAAACGATCGTGCAGCGCGGGCTCGATGCTTCGCCGGTGACGGAAGTGCTCATCGAGCAATCGGTCATCGGCTGGAAGGAATTCGAGCTCGAGGTGATGCGCGACAAGAACGACAACGTCGTCATCATCTGCTCGATCGAAAATATCGATCCGATGGGCGTGCATACGGGCGATTCGATCACCGTCGCCCCGATCCAGACGCTGACCGACAAGGAATACCAACGCATGCGCGACGCCGCCATCGCGGTGATCCGCGCCGTCGGTGTCGAGACCGGCGGATCGAACATTCAGTTTGCGACGGATCCGAAGACCGGCGACATGGTCGTCGTCGAGATGAACCCGCGCGTGTCGCGATCGTCGGCGCTCGCATCGAAGGCAACGGGTTATCCAATTGCGAAGATCGCAGCAAAGCTTGCTGTGGGCTATACCCTCGACGAACTTCCAAACTACATCACCAGTCGTCGCACCGCCGGCGCCGCCCGCTTAAGCGGGCAGCGCCAAAGCAGTGATCCGCGCGAGATGTGGGATATGTACACCTCCGCCTGCTTCGAGCCGACGATTGACTACGTCGTCATCAAGATCCCGCGGTGGACGTTCGAAAAATTTCCCGACGCCGATGAAACGCTCACCACGCAAATGAAATCCGTCGGCGAAGCGATGGCGATCGGCCGCACGTTCAAGGAAGCGCTGCAGAAGGGCATCCGCTCGATGGAGGTCAAACGCTTCGGTTTCGGCCTCGACAAATATGACAAGTGGTTGAATGCTCAAAGCGCACCAAAAGTAAGCGGGAGCCCAGCGGCTCCGCCGCGGGTCGATGAAGCATCAGATAAAACCACACAAGGCGAATCGCTCGACCACGAATGGCCCATCCCGGAAGAGAAACTGCGAAGAAAACTCGCCGTCCCCAGCCAAGGCCGCCTCTACTACATCCGCTACGCGATGAAGATGGGCTGGTCGATCGACCGCATCCACGAGCTGACGAACATCGATCCATGGTTCCTTGCGCAGATGAAGGAACTGACCGATTTTGAGACGCAACTAGCTATCGGATTGAAGGAGCTTCATGAGGAACGGCATTCCTTGACGCACTGGTTGCCAGGCGGGAAGGAGCGATTCTTAGCTGAATCGTCAGCATTGTTGTCGCGAGCAAAAGCATTTGGTTATTCCGACATTCAACTGGCTGCTATTTCTGGCATGAAGCCAGGCGCGGTGCGCGAAATCCGAGGCGAGCGGAACATCAGGCCCGTCTACAAACTCGTCGACACCTGCGCGGCGGAGTTTGAGGCCTCGACGCCGTACTACTACTCCACCTACGAAAAGCCCTTTACAACAATCAACAATCAACAAGCAACAATCCAAACCGAAGACGAAATCCGCCTGACCGACAAGCCGAAAGTCATCATCATCGGCGGTGGGCCGAATCGAATCGGGCAGGGGATTGAGTTCGATTACTGCTGCGTGCAGGCGGCGTTTGCGATGCGGGAGATGGGGATCGAGTCGGTGATGATCAATTCGAATCCGGAAACGGTTTCGACCGACTACGACACGAGCGATCTGCTCTTTTTCGAGCCGCTGACGCATGAAGACATTCTCAATATCTGTGAGCGGCTCAATGGTGGTCCGTTTAAAGCCCACGGATCGCCATCCGTGGGCTTGGTGAAAGGTGTGATCGTTCAGTTCGGTGGACAGACGCCTCTTAACCTTGCGAAGGGTTTGGAAGAAGCAGGTGTTCCAATCATCGGCACGACCGTGGAATCGATCGATCGCGCAGGCGACCGCGAGCAGTTCCGGACGCTGCTCCAGCAACTGAAACTCAAACAACCTGAGAATGGCATCGCACGCAACGTCGATGAAGCGCGCGAGATCGCGAAGAGAATCGGATATCCTGTGCTTGTGCGGCCCAGCTTTGTGCTCGGTGGCCGCGCGATGGAAATCGTGAGCGACGAAGAGCAGCTCAACTACTACATGGCGCATGCGGTCGAAGCTTCGACGATCAAGGACGCGCCGATCCTGGTGGACAAATTCCTCGACGCCGCGACGGAAGTGGACGTCGATTGTTTGGCAGACTTCCGTGTGGCACAGCCGCCCTCGGCTGTGCCGGCGCGCGGAGCACAGCCGGGGGCGGCTGTGCCTCATGTCGATGGAAGAGCCATCGTCATCGGCGTGATGGAGCACATCGAAGAAGCCGGCATTCACTCGGGCGACAGCGCGTGCGCCTTGCCGCCTTACTCGCTCTCGAAAGAAATCATCGCGGAGCTGAAGCGGCAGACGGTTGAGCTGGCCAAGGCGCTGCGCGTACGCGGGCTCATGAACGTGCAGTACGCGATCAAGGATCGCGAGATCTACGTTATCGAAGTGAACCCGCGGGCGTCGCGAACGGTGCCGTTTGTTTCGAAGGCAACCGGAGTCCCGTACGCGAAGATCGCCGCGAAGGTGATGGCGGGGAAGACGCTCGATGAACTGAACGTTCACGAGATTCCGGATCCGAAGCACATCAGCGTGAAAGAAGTCGTCTTCCCGTTCAGCAAGTTCCCCGGCGTGGACGTGATTCTCGGCCCCGAAATGCGCAGCACCGGTGAAGTGATGGGCATCGATCAAAGCTTCCCGCTCGCGTTCGCGAAGAGCCAGCTGGCGGCGGGGACGGTTTTGCCGACGGAAGGAACCGTGTTCATCTCCGTGCGCGATCACGATAAAGATGCGATCGTGCCGGCGGCGAAAATGCTTGCGGGGATGGGCTTCGAGATCGTCGCCAGTCGTGGAACGCATGAGGCGCTTTCAAAGAACGACGTGCCGTCGAAGCGTATTCCACGCCTCGGTGAAGGCCGGCCGAACATTTCCGACTACATCAAGAACGGCAAAGTCCAGCTGATCATCAACACGCCGACGAAGAAGGGGCCCGCGACGGACGAGGGGAAGATTCGGGCGATGTCGGTGCTGAACAAGGTGCCGATCGTGACGACGATCACGGGGGCGAATGCGGCGGCGCGGGCGATCGAGGCGATGAAGAAGCAGGGGTGGGGCGTTCAACCACTTCAGGCGTATCACGCGAAATAGTCAGAAAACAGACGCGAAATCGCAAGCGAGGTTCGATGGCTCGCTTGCGATTTCGCGTCCGTTTTTCGATCGGAACGGTATGATGTCGTCAGCTTCCAAAGGGCACGACGATGATCAAGCTCGGTCTGACGTGCGCGATTGTATGCGCAATCACGAGTTCACTTCTTGCGCAGGATCCGAAGCACCCGGACAAACCATCCATTCGTCTCACCGCTGATTTCTGGCGTGCGATGAAGAAGGGGGATCTTGAGAAAATGAAGGCGGATCTCGCGCGCGACAAGCGGCTCGTCAGCACGCGCGAGGAGGGGCATGGCGCGATGCCATTGCACCTGGCGGCGAATGTCGACGTGGCGAAACTCCTGCTGGAAAATGGCGCGGATCTCGAAGCACTTGACACCGCCAATTTCGCGACGCCGTTGCGGTGGGCGGTGTCGGACAAGCGTTGGGATGTCGCGAAGTTTCTCCGCGAGCGTGGGGCGAAGGTCGATGATTTGTTTCTGGCGTGCGGGCTGGGAGATGTCGAGCGGGTGAAATCGCTGGTCAAATCGGATCCGTCGCTGTTGGAGAAGCCGGGGTTGAAATGCGATGTTCTCGGCGATGGCGAGCACGCGACGGAGGCGACGCGGAATGAAGTGGGACATTCCACGCCGCTGATGGTCGCGGTGAATGCATCGCAGGCGAAGGTGGTGAAGGCGCTGATCGAACTGGGGGCGAACGCGAAGGCGGAAGGCGAGCACGGTGTGACGATGCTTCACTCCGCGGCGTGGAGTGCGAATCCGGAAGTAATCGATGTGCTGGTGAAGGCGGGCGCGCCGCTGGATTCAATCGAAGAAGAGCATCACAACACGCCGCTGGGTTGGGCGGTGGTCGCCGGGAAGCCCGAGAATGTGAAGGCGCTGATTGATGCGGGGGCGAAGATCAATCCAGGCTTCGTTCAGGATGCTGAAGAAGGAAAGCGTGGCGACTTCAAAGACTTCGCGCCCGGGAAGCCGGCGGATTATGAGAAAATCATCGCGATGTTAAAGAACGGACGCGCGACGACGCGCTCTTTGTAGGGTCCGCTTCAGCGGACCGGTTATTCGGGTTTCGAACCGAGAGTAACCGGTCCGCTGAAGCGGACCCTACCAGTGGAGTAAAATAAAAGAGGCGCGGTCACCGCAGTGACCACGCCGCTTGTTGAGTGGAAGCCTAGTGAGGGCAGCGCGCTGAGTCGGTCGCGCGCGCCGCGCCTCAAGTTTCGTTTCGCTACGTCTTGAGCACTTCTCGCAGCTGTTCCAGATCCTGCTTCTGCGGATCGTCGGGGTTGCTCTTGAGGTAGCGGTCAAGCCAAATCGACGCGGGTTGCGACAGGCCGATCCGCGCGAGCACGAGCGCGAGATCGCGCTGCAAGTGCGTCTGCTTCGGCCAGAGCACCATTTCCATCTCGAGCATCGCGGCGACGTCGGCGTAGTGGCCGCTGGCGCCGAAGATGTGCAGCAGGTTCTGCAGGACGCGCGTCAGCCAGTGCAGGTTCGAGATCGGCTGGATCAGTTCATCCGACCATTCGATCTCCGGGCCGAACGTGTCGCGCATGCGCTGGTGCGCTTCATCTGTGGAGAGCACGCGTCCGCCGTTGAACGGATCGACCAGCATGTTCGTCCCATCGACATCCACGCCGACGATGAAGTGGCCGGGGAGTCCGACGCCCCAGCAGCGCAGGCCAATGCGCTCCGCGACGAGCTTGTAGATCAGGCTGAGAATGATCGGCAACCCGCGGCGGGTCTGAATGACCGCCGGCACGTAGCTGTTGATTGGGTTGTAGTAGTCTTCGCCGTTGCCGGTAAAGCCGAGCTCGTCGAAGAGAAATTCGTGCAGGTGCGCGAGCAGCGCTTGCGGTTGCGGACCTCGCACGCGCGAGCGAACGGTGTCGGCGTAGCTCTGAATCGTTTTATCGAGGACCGTGGCGTCCACGTTTTCCATCTGATGCATCGCGATGGCGATCGCGCCTTCGAGCAATGCATCAGAGGAGTTGATCGCGGGCACTTGGCGGGAAAGCAGCTCAAAGGCCGCACGATTGCAACAAAGTGGAGCAGACGGTTTCATGGTTCGTCTCCAAGCCGATGATACATATCTCACTATCGGCCGAACGAAGGATTTGAGAGCACATTGCGTGCCGAAGCGCAGAAACGGCCCGGACAGGCCTTATGGGTGGTCCAAAAGCCACATTTTGACGGGAAGAGAACGAGCGGCGACCGTGAGGAACGGAAATCCGCACCGCTCCTTACGGTCGCGGCTCGTCAAGCTGTTGATCAGGGATAAGTTATTGCGCACTAGCGGTCGCGCGAAGCGACGCGTTGCGCCAGAAGCGCTGGATGCTGCGCGAGAGTTGCATCAACTCGGTGCGACGAAGGCGACCAATCGCCATCGCCGGATCGATGTGCAGCCATTCCATCGCCTGAGCGATCGCATTCGGGCAGCAGCCCACTTCATCGACAATGCTCGGGAGCACCTGGCCAATCGGCTGGTGCGGACGGAGGTGCTGGCGGGTGGTAAAGGCGTCCAGAATCAGTTGCGTATCGGCACGAAGCAATCGGCGGAGTTGCTGACATCCATGGCTCCAATTCCCTCTCGAAAATGCATGAGATGGTGAATCATAGGGAAGAGCGCGAGTTCGGGCGAGAGGATTTTCGGCTTTCGACAGAAATGAAGAGTTCTTGCAATTTTCCCTCGCGAATCTAGGCTAAATGGCGTGGAACTGCTGCTTTCGATCACGCTGTTTGTCGGATTCGGAGCGGCGTTCGTCTTTGCCAACCTGGTGATCGGCGCGGTCGCGCGGCCGAAGATTCCTAATCCCGAAAAGTCCTCGGTTTACGAATGCGGCGAACCCAGCATCGGCACCAGCTGGGTGCAGTTCGACCTGCGGTTTTATATTGTTGCTCTGGTGTATTTGATCTTCGATGTGGAAGTCGCGCTCTTCTATCCGTGGGCGGTGACCTACGGCCGAGCGAGCGCGATGGCGAGTGACCTGGGCATGAGCGCGTTCGAACTCCGCTCGGTCGCGCTGGTCGACATGCTCTTCTTCTTCGGCGTGCTCCTCGTCGGCTTCGCCTATCTCTGGCGTTTCGGCTATCTCGACTGGGTGCGATCGGCAGCGACCACGAGCATCAAAATCGACTACCAACCCGGTATCGATCTACGACACGAAGCGCGCGTGGATCGACCGATTTAATCCGCATCGCATTTAAATCGATGCGTAGGGTGCGCTTCAGCGCACCGGTTGTTCGCTCTGCGCGCGGAGAAATAACCGGGGCGCTGACCCGCACCCTACGGATCGTCAAACGCAACAGAGGGAAACTCGGCAGGTAGGACTCGAACCTACAACCAGTCGGTTAACAGCCGACTGCTCTACCATTGAGCTACTGCCGAAACTTGCAAACTCAGTCGGTTAATCCCGACGAGTCGGGACTCTACTATTGAGCTACTGCCGAAACTTGCAAACTCAGTCGGTTAATCCCGACAAGTCGGGACTCTACCATTGAGCTACTGCCGAAAAAGATCGCGGGCTTGGGGCCCGCGAGCGCCTTACTTTATGGCGGTCCGGGTCGATGTCAAGCCGCCCATTTCGCGGCTGCAAGCGCGTTTGAAGGGGAAAGCCCGGGTCAGCATTTACATCTGCGGTTACACTCTCAGCCCCGACCAGATCGGCGGTGTTTTAAACGAGCTCGTCCAGCAGTGGAGCACGCTTCCTTCCGCTGGCGGAGCGTCGACGATGTCAGAGAGCCGCGGTGCCCGCGATCAATAGGATCTCCGGACTGATTGTTGATCGCGGGAGACGCTGCGCGAGCGGACGAGGTGCCAGATGATGACGGCGACGAGCGCGCAGATGGCGACGGTGAGCATGCACCAGACGTTGAAGCCGACGACGCCGGCGCCGGAACGGATCGTGTAGACAATTCCGCCGAGCACGCCGGCAATGGCAGCGACGGCGATGCCGAGCTTGGGATCGTCGCCGCGCAGATTGACAATTTTGCTGACGATGAATCCAACGATGAGGCCGGCGACGATCCAGCCAAAGATTCCGACGATGATCATGAGCGCTCCTGCGAAAGAGATGGCAGCGTGATCGCGCACGGCGTGCGCGTTCGGACTGCGTGTTGAAATCGATTCGCGAAAGGCGAAGGGTCGAGGGAGGCAGGCGGCGGGGGCGTAACGCCCGTGGCGTGACTCGGTCGTCGGTTAGCCGCGAGCACTATAGCACTGTCGGGCGGGAATGATATGAGGAATTTGTGCGCGAAGGGCAGCGCCAGCCGGGGCGAACGCATGTGTTCACAAACGGGAGGGCGAGGCTCCTGCCGAGCCGCATTTGCCGATCGGCACGCCGGCTCGGCAGGAGCCTCGCCTCCCAAAATGGTTCACATGCAATTGCGCTGAGCGCAAGCCAAGTCAGTCGCGGGCGTCGTGTTGCTTGAGGAGTTGGGCGAGGTCGTCGGCGCGCTGTTTGAGGCGAAGGGCCTGCTCGGCGAGTTCGCGCGAACGCTGCAGCAGGTTGTCGGCCTCGCTGCGGAGGGAGTCGATGGCTTTTTCGGCCTCGGCACGCCTGGGATCTTCTGGCATGGTTACGATTATGCGCACGGTGCGCGGAAGCGGAGCGCGAAAATCCAGGAGCCGAATATGAGCCGATCGAAAAAACGTGGATCGAAGCGAATGTCGGCGTCGGGTGCGGGTAAGCAGCGCGGACTTTCGGACTCGCTGCGCGAAGAAGCGGAGCGACGGTGGGCCGATGCGGATCGCGCGACGGCGCGCCGAACGAAGCGACGCGCAGCCAGAGCAAAGGCGCTGAAGACTACGCGTAAGGCTGCGCACGCGCAGCGAAAGAAGATCGGCGCGCTGAAGACGAAGCTTCGGCGCGGAGAAGCGTCGAGGCGCAAACGTGCAAAAGGAGCGATCGCCGGAGCGACCGCCCCTTCGCCATAATCTCACCTCGAGCGTCCGGCGTCGGACCCAAGCGGTGAGATTGAGCGGCGTTGCAGATTCCGTGCCACGTTCTTGCCATTGCGGGGCAAGACAGCGGGAAGCTTTCTGGGCGAGCGGATCGAGCCGGGGGGCGCGCGACCTCGGCGAGCCGCGATCGGTGCAGGAAGCGCTGCGCGAAATATCGCCGGGCGCATTGAACTGTCGGACAGGCGAATCGTGATCGAATCACGCCGGCTGCGGGCGGTCCGGGCGGTCGATGTCAAGCCGCCCATTTGCCGATTCGTATCCGCGTTTGGACGCCAAAAGCGGATCAGTAATTACCTCACAGACGCCCCCGCACGATTGTGCTAGGGTTGACTGGATGGCGCTCCACGAACCCGCGATTGATCGGGACATTATCGTCATCGGAGGGTCGGCGGGGGCGCTCTCCGTCTTGCAGGAGCTCTTCGCGCCGTTGCCGGCGAATTTCCCCGCGGCGGTGTTCGTTGTCGTGCACCAGTCGCAGAGCCAGCCGGGACGACTGCCGGAGATCCTGTCACGGGTTGGGAAGCTTCCCGCGGATCATGCCAAAGACGGCGCCCCGATCGAACTCGGTCGCGTCTATGTCGCGCCGCCGAACTACCACGTGCTGATCGAGCGTGGGCGCATGAAGCTCTCGCTCGGTCCGAAGGAAAACCGCTTTCGTCCCTCGATCGATCCGCTCTTCCGCACCGCCGCGCGGACGTACGAAAAACAGGTCATCGGCGTGATCCTTTCCGGTCAGCTCGACGACGGCACCCTCGGTATGATGCGCGTCAAACAGTTCGGTGGAACGGCCATTGCGCAGGATCCCGCCAGCGCCGAGGCCGGCGACATGCCCGCCAGCGTCATCCGCAATGTTCCGTGCGATTACATCCTGAGCCCCGACCAGATCGCCGGCGTTTTAACCCAACTCGTCCAGGAGCCGAGCACCCTTCCTTCCGCAGGAGGAGCGTCCATCATGTCTGCGAACGACTTACCGGAAAACGCGGGGATCCCCAGCGAGACCGGCGATACCGCCGATCGCGGCGACAACGCACTCACGACCGGTCATCTTCCGGGCGCTCCCACCGGTCTCACCTGCCCCCAATGCGGCGGAGCCGTGTGGGAGGGAAACGAGCGCGGCCTGCTGACGTATCGCTGTCACGTCGGCCACGCCTACACCGCCGAGTCGATGGCGTCCGAGCACGACTCGCATCTCGAATCGACGCTTTGGGAAGCCGTGCGGATGTTCCAGGAAAGCGCCGCCATGCACCGGCGCATGGAAGCCAAAGCGCACGAGCGCGGAGTCAACGACATGGCCGCGCGCTACGGCGAGCGCGCCGCCGAACAGGAAGCCCGCACGGAAACGATGCGCCAGCTGCTGCTGCACGAGAAATAAATTCAGATGGAACAAGAATCAGTGGGGGGGATTCTTAGACTTTGAAGGCAGCGACGGAAAGTGATGCAGGAATTCTTTCGGCCGCGTCGCGTACGCCAACCGTTCGATCACCGCTGCCGACCGTTGCTGCAACTCCTTCAGCTCGCGCATGAGCTCGCGCTCCCTCGGGGTGAACAATGGACTCGCCCACTCCTCTTGCGCTCGGAGTTGTGTATCGGTCATAGCGCCTCTGCGGAAAACCTGAGGAATCCCTCAGGATATGCACGCGCGAAAGCAGAGGCAAACAGGATAATTCCTCGCCCAAATCCCCGATGGCAACATCCTCTCAAGCCATCTTCGCCCAATCATCGAGACGAGGGAGGTGTGCCCGGCGCGGCGCGTTGAAGGAGCGAATTCGCGTCATCGCAGAGGGCGCGAAGCTCTTTCGTGAGATTAGCCTGCTCTTCGGGAGAAATCCCCTCTTTGTCGATGCGCGCACGAAGCGCGTCAAAGCGCTTTTGCAGCGCCTCGTGCAAACGCGTGAGCTCCGGGTCCATATACAAAATCCCGGTTGGGCCACACCCGCGCCGCTCGCGCGCCCGGGCAAGGGGTGGCGGGACGTCGAAAGCTTAACCCGCCGGTCGTGTGGTTGGAACCCCCATAAAGGGAGACTTCCCGGGCAGAGGCGTGAGCCGCGCGTATTTGATGGCTTGCGCGCCGCGAGCGCTCTAAACCCTTGCGTCGATTGCCGGAATTCCCAATGGGATCCGCCGCGGGGCCTGTCTATTCTTCGCTACCCAACTGGGAGGGTTTTTATGACTTGTCTGTTTCGATTGCGCGCGGACGGAGAAGAGCACGTCTCGCTGATGGGGGACTTCAACAACTGGTCGACCGTCCGCACGCCCATGGAACGGGTCGGCGATCGCTGGGAAGTGTTCGTCGAACTCGAGCCGGGGATGCATGAGTACGCCTATTTCGCGATCGACGAGTCGGCGGGGTCCATTCCGCACACCCAGGTTCTGTGCGCTGGCTCGAAAGTGATCGTTCCGGGATCCGGTTTTCTTCAGGGTGGGTGCGTTCCAATCGAAACTGCTTCGCGCAGCCAATCGCGGGCCGCGACGAGCGAGTGTCATTCCTGAATCGGCGGATGGCACTGCTCTCGCGTGCCCGCTGCAGCAGACCGAGAATTCTCGTTTGCCGTTCCCAGAAGATTTTGTCGAAAAGCGACGGGATTTGAGGGATAATGATCACGTCGAAGGTGCTCCCCGAAGAAGGTTCCCCCCTCCTTCTTCAACCCTCGATTTTTTATGCGCACAATTCACTGAGCCATTCCGAATTGCCCGACTTCTTTCGCTGGCATCCGGGTCAGACTCGCCTAAAATGGGGGATTGGACATCGCGCTGTCAAGGCGGCTTTATGGAGAACGATCAAAGCAATCCGACGGGCGAGGATCCGCGTGGCGCGGAGCCGACCGAGCAGACGGATCGGCAGGCGATGGCCGTCGATCACGAGAGCCCGCCGAAGCTCGCGTTTCCGGTGGTGGGGGTGGGCGCGTCGGCGGGGGGACTTGAAGCGTTCACGGAATTCATCAGCGCGACGCCGCCCGAAAGCGGGATGGCGTTCGTGTTCATCCAACACCTCCCGCCCGAGCGCGAGAGCATGCTCGTCGAGATCCTCGCGAAGAAGACCGAGATGGTCGTGCAGCAGGTCGAAGAGGAGATGGAGATCAAGCCCAACTGCGTGTACGTGATCCGGCCGGGTCACGTGCTGACGATGTTGGATGGAAAGTTTCACCTCGGCGAGGTGCTGGGCAAGCGCGTGGCCGGTCGTCCGGTGGACGATTTCTTCAAGAGCCTCGCGGAAGAGCAGCGCGAGCGCGGGATCTGCGTCATCCTCAGCGGGATGGGCTCGAACGGCACGGCGGGCGCGCAGGCGATCAAGGCGGTGGGCGGGCTTGCGATCGCGCAGGACCCGGAGACGGCGCAGTTCCCGTCGATGCCGCGGAATCTGATCGACGCGGGTTACGCCGACTACATCCTGCCTCCCAAGGATATGGCGCAGGTGCTGCTGGAGTACGCGCAGCATCCCTACGCGCGCGACGACCCGAGGGACTCGATCTCGCAGATCAAGCGCGTCGAGAACCACGTGCGCGAGATCCTGGCGATCCTGCGGACGCGCACCAAGCACGACTTCCACGGCTACAAGAAGCCGACGATCGTCCGCCGCATCCAGCGCCGCATGGGCCTGACGCGGCTGACCGACATGGGCGACTACGCCAAGCTGCTGCGGCAGAGTCCCAGCGAAGTAACCTCGCTGGCGGATGACCTGCTCATTCACGTGACGGGGTTCTTCCGCGACCCGCCGGCGTGGGACGCGCTGCGCAAGCGCGTGATCGCGCCGCTGGTCGAGCGGCGCGAGCCCGAGAGCGAGCTGCGCGCGTGGGTGACCGCGTGCAGCAGCGGCGAGGAGGCGTATTCGCTGGCGATGACGCTGGTCGAAGAGGCCGAGCGCGTGAACAAGCCGGTCGGGATCAAGGTTTTCGCCACCGACATGGCGACGCGCCCGCTGGAGCACGCGCGGCAAGGCATCTATCCCGGCGGGATCGAGAGCGAGATCGACCCCGAGCGGCTCGAGCGGTTCTTCGACAAGGAGGACGGCGTCTACCGCATCAAGCAGTTCCTCCGCGAGTGCGTGGTGTTCGCGCCGCAGAATGTGCTGCAAGACCCTCCCTTCAGCCGGCTGGACATCATCTCCTGCCGAAACCTGTTGATCTACCTGGAGCCCGATATGCAGCAGCGATTGCTGTCGCTGCTGCATTTTGGTTTGCGCGAGGGCGGGGCGCTGTTCCTGGGGAGCAGCGAAACGGTGACGGCCACGGACGAGCTGTATGAGCTGATCGACAAGCGAGCGCGGATTTACCGTCGGGTCGGTCCGACGCGGCACGGGGCGCTGGAGTTTCCGCTGCCGCACGCGATCCGCGCCGGCGGCGCGAGTGCAGGCGGCGCGGGCGCGGCGCCGGCGCTGACCACGGACATGCGCGAACGGCGCGCCGTCGGTCGGCCGTCGATCGCGGTGCTTACCCAGCGCACGCTGCTGGAGCGGCACGTGAAGGCGGCCGTTACCGTCGACCGCGACGGCCGGGTGCTCTACTTCCACGGCAACACGCAGCCGTTCCTCGAGCAGCCGGCGGGCGAGCCGACGCGCGATCTGTTGACGCTGGCCCGCGACGGCGTGCGCGGCGCGATCCGCGTCGCACTGCACCGCGCCGCCAGCGAGCAGTCGGCCGTAACGGTCATGGACGGCTGGATGGAAATCGCGCCGGGGCGCACCGTGCGCGTTGGCGTGACTGCCTCGCCGATCCTCAACGATGATCCGGCGGCGCCCGATTACCTCGTCGTCAGCTTCGAGCGGTTCGACGACCTGCGTCTCCCGACGCGCGGCGGTGGCAAGGGCGACGGCGACGGCAATGGCGACGGCGACGGCAGCACGGCGACAGTAGCGGAGGAAGAGCTCCGCCGCGTGCGCGACGAACTTCAGACGACGATCGAGGAGCTCCAGACCAGCAACGAAGAGCTCAAGGCCTCCAACGAGGAGATCACAAGCATCAACGAGGAGCTGCAAAGCTCCAACGAAGAGCTCGAGACCAGCAAAGAAGAGATGCAGTCGCTCAACGAAGAGCTGACGACGGTCAACGCGCAGCTCAACGCCAAGATGGAGGAGCTGCAAAACGCCAGCAACGACCTCAGCGCGCTGCTGCACAGCACGGACGTCGCGGTGTTGTTCCTCGACACGAACTATCGCATCCGCAAGTTCACGCCCGCGTCGCGAGAGCTGTTCGACCTGATCGGCACGGACGTCGGCCGCCCGCTGTCGGATCTCAACCGCAAGTTCGAAGACGAGACTTTGGAGGCGGATGCCCGAAAGGTGCTGGAGAAGCTCGTGCCGATCGAGCGCGAGATCCAGGCGGCCAACGGGCACACGTATGTTCGCCGGGTGCTGCCCTATCGGACGGCGGACAACCGCATCGACGGCGTGGTGATGACGTTCGTCGACATCACCTCGCGTGCGCGGGCCGAGCAGGAGGCGGCGAGAACCCGGGAGTACGCCGCCAAGGTCGTCGAGACCCTGCACGAGCCGCTGCTGGTGCTCAACCCGGACCTGACCGTGCGCACCGCCAACCCTTCGTTCTATCGCGACTTCAAGGTGAACCCCGAGGCGACAGCCGGACGGTTGATCTACGACCTGGGCAACGGGCAGTGGAACATCCCGGCACTGCGCACGGCGCTGGAGGAGGTGCTGCCGGACGACAAGGCATTCAACGATTACGAGGTGGTGCACGAATTCGAAGGCCTGGGCCGGCGCGTGATGCTGCTGAACGGTCGGCGGCTGGACCACATCCAGCTGATCCTGCTGGGCATCCGCGACGTGACCGAACAGCACAACGCCGAGGCGGCGCTGCGCACCGGCGAGGCGCGCTTCCGGATGCTGGTGCAGAACCTGCACGAGTACGCGATGCTCATCGCCGATCCGAACGGCATCATCACCGAGTGGACCGAGGGCGCGACCAGCGTGACCGGCTACACTCCCGAGGAGGCGATCGGCAAACACCTGTCGATCATCTATACCCCTGAACAGGTGGCGGATGGGTACGTCGATCAGGAGCTGGCCGAGGCAGCCGAGACCGGCCGCGCCGAGCGTGAAGACTGGCGACAGCGCAAGAACGGCGAAAAATTCTGGGCGAATGAAATTGTGAATGCGGTGCGCTCCCCGAACGGGCAGGTCATCGCCTTTGCGAAGATCACGCGCGACCTCGGCGAGCGGCGATGGGCGCAGCAGGCACTGCGCGAGAGTGAGGAGCGGTTCCGTCTCATCGTGGAGACCGTGCGCGATTACGCCATCTTTACCACCGATCCAGAAGCCAATATCACCTCGTGGAATCCGGGCGCCGAACGAATCTTCCGGTACGCGACGGACGAGATCATCGGCAAGAACGCGCGGATGCTCTTCACCCCCGAAGATCAGGCCAACGGCGAGCACGCCAAGGAGCTGGAGACCGCCGCACGCGACGGTCGCGCATCGGACGATCGCTGGCAGATGCGCAATGGCGGCGAGCGCTTCTGGGCGGGCGGCGTGACCAGTGCGCTGCGCGACGCGGCGGGCAATCTGATCGGCTTCACCAAGATTCTTCGCGACGAAACGGCTCGCAAGCAGCTGGAGGAGGACCTCCGCACTGCCAACGAGGTGCTGGAACAGCGGGTTAGCGAACGCACGCGGTCCCTGGGCGCGCACCAGAGTCAGCTGCGGTCGCTCGTTGCCGAACTGGGCCGGTCGGAGATCCGCCAGCGCCGCATGCTTGCCACGGAATTGCACGACAACCTCGCGCAGCTGCTCGCCGTCTGCAAGATGCGCGTTTCCGCCATCGAAGCGCAATCACCTGAACAAAGTAGCGCTCGGCAGGAGGCCGCGGCGGTCAAGGAATCGCTCGGCGAAGCGATCGGGTACACCCGTACGCTCATGTCGGACCTTCGTCCGGATGTGCTCGACGAACACGATCTGAAAGCGGCCATGGAATGGATCGCACAGCGCATGCTCAAGTACGGGCTGAAGGTCGTTGTGCACGATGACGACGAACCGAAACCGCTGAGCGAAGACATGCTGGGGCTCGTGTTCCAGTCGGTGCGCGAGCTGCTCTGGAACGTGGTGAAGCATGCGAAGACTTCACATGCGATCATCATCCTCGAGCGCCCCGACGGCGAGGTGCAGATCAGCGTCTCCGACAAAGGCGTCGGCTTTGACCCGGCGGCGCGAAAAAGCTCGCCCGGCGATGGCGGCTTTGGACTGTTCAATATCGCAGAGCGCATCGATCTGTCCGGCGGCCGGATGGAAATTGAATCCGCACGGGGCAAGGGAACGCGCGTGACGCTGATCATTCCAATCGACGGCAGTCACGATGGCGGTGAGAGCTCGACATCGACCTGATCCGTCACACCCGAGGAATTTCGAGATAAAACGCAAAGTTTGCCGTTGCGGCCAGCGGCACTGAAGGCTTACCCTCGCGAAATACGCGTGCTGCCGACGCATACGGGGAACTTGTCATGAAAACGAAAATCTTGTTGGCGGATGATCATCAAATCGTCAGGCAAGGCCTCAGAAGCCTGCTCGACCAACACCCGGACATGGAAGTCGTCGGCGAGGCGGAAGACGGCCGACGTGCAGTCGAACTCGCCGAAGAACTGCAACCCGATGTTGTGATCATGGACGTCGGCATGCCGGGCCTCAACGGCGTCGAGGCGACTCGACAGGTCGCGCTCCAGGACGGCAAGGCGAAGGTCGTCGCGCTGTCGATGCATTCCGATCGCCGGTTCGTCGGCGAGATGCTCAAGGCCGGCGCCAAGGGCTACCTGCTGAAAGACGGCGCGTTCGAAGAACTCGCCAACGCGATCCGCACCGTGCAGGCGAATCGCGTTTACCTCAGCCCCAAGATCGCCAACTTCGTGGTCGAAGATTACGTGCGCAAGAACCCCGAAACGCAGGGCAAGAAATCGGCCTACGCCTCCATCACCCCCCGCGAGCGCGAGGTCCTCCAACTCTTCGCCGAAGGACAATCGACAAAACAAGTCGCCGCGACGTTGCACCTCAGCGTGAAGACGGTCGAAACGCACCGTCGCCAGATCATGGAGAAACTGCAGATCTTCAGCGTCGCCGAGCTCACGAAGTTCGCGATCCGCGAAGGGATCACGTCAGCGGAGTATTGAGCATATCCCTGCGTTCAAACGAAGATGCCGCCCGGCGCTGCGCTCTGGGTCGGCCGTGGGAGCCTCTGCAAACGCGCTCCAATCAACGACATTTGCTGATTCTGCTTTGCGTTTTTGTCTCACCCTGCCGCTTTGCGCGCCTGTTCTTTGCTCGATTTTGGCATCGGTCCGAGGTTTGCGACCTCCCTTACTCGCACTTTCGCGACATGAAGGAGAATCCCTATGCGACGACGACGTTTGGTGACGACGACGGCAGCGGTGGCGGTGGCGGTTTCGGGGTGGGCGGCTTTGCTGCATGCTCAGGCGCTGAGCGGCGATCCGGATCAGAACCGCAAGCCGGGTGTGGCGGCGGGGAAAGAGGTGAACGGCGCGGTCGGGGTTCGCAGTTCGGATAACAATGCGGCTGCGGGCGCGAATGCGACGGTCAACGGGACCAGCGCGACTGGCGCGCAGGCGACTGGGGCGCAGGGGCAGGTTGCGGCGGCGGACGGGGACGGCATCCGGCGAACGCTTTCGGAAGTGACCGAAGCCGTGCTGAAGCCCGATGGCATCGGCCAGATCGCGCAATACATCGCCGGCGAAGACGCCAATCGCCTTCGCAATATTGGCGAGAAGAACAGCATCCTCGACAGCCAGATCCAGAAGTTTCAGGAGAACTGGAAGCAGAAATACAAGCAGGACTTCGCGATCAAGGATCAGCAGCTGGTGCTGAACGATCGCAATGTGCAGATCGTCCCCGGCGCGATCGTGAGCGGCGGAGCGACGGAGGGCGCAACAGCGGGCGCCACTGGGACCGCAACCGGCGGCGCGACGGCAGGCGCACCCTCGAACGTCAACACCGGTGGGACTGCGATCGGAGCCGCGGGATCGTCGAATCAAAATACGGCCAGCGCGCAGAATGCGACCGCGCCCGGCGCGGCCAGCCCGAACACGACGGCAGCGAATGCGAACAGCTCCAGTCCAAACGCGACCGCAGCAACGGCCGTGAATCCGAATCCGACGGCGGCGAATTCGCAGACGCCCAATCCGAATCCAACCGCGGCGCCGAACAATGCGCCGACGGGGGAAGCGACTCCCGCGAGCGCTCGTCAGGCGGGAAGCAATGCGACCGGAAACAACGCGACGGTGGCCGGCACGATCAGCGGCGCAAATAACAATGTGGCGACGGTGATCATCCCCGCGTCGCACAACATGCCCGAGGCGAGCATCGTCGTGACGCGTGAAGCGGCCGCAAATCCGACCGGCGCCACCGGCGCTGCTGCGGAGACGTGGAAGCTTGACGTCCCGAACAGCACCGACACGCGGCAGATTCAGCAGAATCTCGCTCACCAGCTTCGCTCGCTGAACGAAGCGAAAGGCACGTGGCCCGCTTCTGCGACGGATGCCACCAACATGGTCACGCACGCGGTGGTGCTGGCGCTTTCGCAGCCGGGACAATATCCGACCGACACGCGCACGCAACCGCTGAATAACAACGCCAACCGCACCGGCGCGCAGCAGCAGTCCACCGGCGCGCCGCGCTCGAAAATCGGCGGCGGCACAGGCTCAACCGGCGCCGCGACAGGCGTCGGCGGAACTGGCAGCGGCACGACCGGCGCGGGTTCGACGGGTTCGCAATCGAACGGCGCGGGACCGAGCGATAACAACACCACCGGCGCCGGATCGACCGGAAGTGGTGGGCAGAATCCGTAGGCGATCGACGTCTTATTGAAGAACGGACCGGGCACGAGGAGTCATCGACTTCTCGTGCCCGATTCGCTTCCGGGCAACAGATTCCCGCCCGGCACTTCCCTCTTCGGATGCTTGACCACAGTTCCTCCTCGATTGTTCCGATAGTTTTACAGGTCGGACAATCGCTTCGACCGCTTCGACCGCGCAGGGCTGTGGTCGATAATGTTCCGGCTGGCATGTAGTGAATGGGTTGTTCCTGATGTTGCGCTCGAATTCTGTTGATGGGTTGGTGTTGGATCCCGAACAGCGGCGCGCGGGGGTGCGGCGGTCGCTGCGCATTGTGACGTTGTCGTGGGTGTTTGGATCAGTCTGGGCGACCGCGGTTTCGGGGGCGCCGCTCACGCTCTTCGCCCAGGGGCTGAAGGCGAGCGAGTTTCAGTTTGGCGTGCTGTCGGCGTTGCCGTTCATCGCGTCGCTCATCTCGATGCCGGCCTCGGTCATCACCGAACGCACCGGCGCGCGCAAGCGCATCTTCTTTCTCGGCAGCTATCTCAACCGCGTACTGTGGATCCCGATCGCGCTGGTTCCGATGTGGATGATCCACGCGTTCGGCATTGGATCGGCTTCGAAGGCGATGATGGCGTTTCTCGTGATGCTGTTCCTGATGCACTCCGGCGGAAATGCGGGCGGGCCGGCGTGGACGAGCTGGATGGCCGACATCGTCCCCGAACGGAGCCGCGGTAAATATTTCTCGCGACGCAGGTGTTGGGGAATCTTGTCCGCGATTCCGGCAGCGCTCGTTGTCGGATGGATCCTCGATCGCGCATCGATGGTCAGTTATGGAAACGAACTACACGTGATGACGTGGTGCGCGCTGGTCTTCATGGCGTCGTCGATCTTCGGCGTCACCGATATCTTCCTCTTTAACTTCGTGCCGGATGTACCCAAAGCGCCACAGCGGGAAGCGTCGCTGCTGAACATCTTCGCCAAGCCCATGCGCGATCCGCAGTTTTTGTGGTTCGCGGGATTCGTCGCGACGCTGGTCTTCGCGGTTAGCTTCATGGGGCAGTTCGTGACGCTGTTCATGATCGACCGGCTGAAGATCACGAACACGCAAACGCAGATGATGTTGCTCGTCGCGCCGATGCTCGCGCAGCTGGTGGTACTTCCCGTGTGGGGCGCGGCCGCGGATCGAATGGGAAAGAAACCGGTGCTGGCGATCGCATCGCTCGGTCTCGTGCCGGTCGGCCTCGGCTGGTGTCTCGTCAGTCCGCAGCAGATCTGGCTGGGTTATGCCCTGTCGGCATTGGGCGCGGCGTTGTGGGCGGGCGTCGAAGTTGCAAACCTCAACCTCGTGCTGGAGATGGCGGGCTCAAGCACAGACGACGGTCAAAAGGGTGGAAGCAACTACGTCGCGGTGAACAGTGTGATCATCAACGTCGCGGGGTGCCTTGGTGGCTTGTCCTCGGGCGTGATCGCGCAGTGGCTTCACAACTGGCAATGGAACGCGCACCTCTTCGGGCTGCACACGATGACGTTCTACGAAGTGCTCTTCATCCTGAGCGGCGTCCTTCGCCTGGTAGCCGCCGTCGCCTTCCTCCCAAAGATTCACGAACCCGAAGCGAAGGCGACTCGCGAAACGCTGCGCTTCATGACCGCCAACATGTACAACAACCTGTTCAGCGCAATTCTCCAACCCCTGCGCTTCGCGGGCCTCAAGCCGCGCTACAGCTACATCGCGAAATCGAAGCCCGCCAACGACCCCTCACGACGCCCAGCGCCGGCACCGCAAGTTGATCCCGAACCCCCTGCAATCGCCGCGTGAGAATGCTACAATAGCTCCCGGAGGCTGCTTTCCATGAGCATCTCACTGACGCCCAAAACTCAAGAGTTGATTGAGGCGAGAATGAAGCGAGGGGGCTTCGCAAATGCCGACGAACTCGTCCAGCATGCGCTGGCGACGATGGAAGAGGTTGAGTCGGAGCCAATCGATGACGAGACCGCCGCTGCGATTGACCGGGGGATCGATCAGGGTTCTCGCGGAGAGGGGCGTGCATGGGAGCAGGTGCGCGAAGAACTGCGAGCCAAATACCGCGTTTGATCACGCATGGCAGATCGATACAAGGGTCATCCTGACGACTCAGGCGCTGAGTGACCTTCAACAAATCATCGAATAGATCGAGCGCGACTCATTTGATCACGCAACGCGGTTCGCGGCGCGACTCATCGCAGCCGTTGATAGCTTGGAGCAGTTTCCGCAGCGCTATCGCATCTATCGGGGCAAACGAAAGTTCAAGGCGCCCATACGACGCATGCCTTTCCCGCCGGACCTGATCTATTAAACAGTGAATGAACGGAATTTTGCAGTCGACGTCATCACGATTCGACACGGAGCCCGGCGACAGCCAAGGAATCTGTAACTGCCGATGCGATCGATTTCTGCGCTGTAAGATCCGCCACTTTCCTAATTTATCAGACGCCACTTCATGAAAGTTTTCGCTACCTGCAACCACTGTACTGTGGTAAGGTTTTGACCCGCGCAGTGCCAAGTGCGATCACACTTCGCCGCCGTGGTGGTGCTGCTGAAAAAGCTGAATTAGTAAGGATGTGTCATGCGTCGTATGGAGCCGGGGCTCCCGCAGCCTCTGGGTCAATCTGTGTCCTCGCACTTCGAGGTGTTGGAGAGTCGGGTCCTCCTCTCGTCGACCGCGGCGAGTAGCCTCTCCACGTCATCGACCGATAGCACGAGCCTCGTCGCCGCTTCGCTCGCGACGCCGAGCGTCACCGCAACCCGACCGGCGAACGGCGCGTCCAATGTGGGGATCGACGTATTTGTCGCCGCGGATGTGAACCTGCCGAACACCGGCCACGGCATCGACGCCGCGACGATCTCGACCTCCACCGTCAAACTTTTCCGAACGAGCGACGGCAAGGCGGTGCAGGCGGTTGTGAACACTTCCGGCGGCGGGGATGCCATCGCGCTTCAGCCGGTTGAGTATCTCGAGAAGAACACCAAGTACACGTTCCAGGTCACCAGCGGTCTGAAAGACACCGCCGGCGCGAGCTTCGCGCCATACACGAGCACGTTCACCACCGGCAACACCGAGCCCGCGACGTCGAACATCCGCTTCGATAAGGTCGCACTCACCAACGCGACGGGACACGTGTTCACTGCGGTCACGATGGGCCCGGACGGCAACGTCTACGCCGCTGATCGGGATGGTTACATCATCCGATTCACGGTGAATCCCGACGGCACGTTCGCGTCGAGCAAGACCTTCAAGACCGTGCAGACCGCCAATGGCGGCGGGCGGCTCATCACCGGCATCGTGTTCGATCCCGCGTCAACCGCGAAGAATTTGATTCTGTGGGTGAGCCACGGCTACGACGCGCTCGAGGCGTCGCCGGACTGGTCGGGCAAGATCAGCAAGCTGACCGGGCCAAATCTGGAAACCTACACCGACGTCGTCTACGACCTTCCGCGATCCTATCGCGACCATCTGACGAACCAGATGGTGTTTGGTCCGGATGGCGCCCTGTATTTCGAACAGGCGAGCATGAGCGCGATGGGCGCGCCCGATGCGACGTGGGGCAATCGATCCGAGCATCTGCTCAGCGCCGCCATTTTGCGGGTCGATACGAAGGCAATCACCTCGCCGCTGAATGTGAAGACGGAAGATGGCGGGGGACATTACAACCCATTTAAGAAGGGCGCGCCGCTGACGATTTACGCTTCGGGCGTGCGCAATGCGTATGACCTCGTTTGGACGCGCGACGGGCATCTCTACGCGCCGGTGAATGGCTCGGCTCACGGCGGTAACACGCCGAGTTCGACCGCGCCGTTCAACCCCGATCCGCGAATCGATTACGCGACGAACGGGCCATACGACGGGCCGGCCGTGCAGGGTGGAACGAACCTGCCGACGCAGGACGACTTCCTCTACAACATCCAGCAGGGTGGGTATTACGGCCATCCGAATCCGACGCGCAATGAGTTCGTCATGAACGGCGGGAACCCGACCAGCGGCGTCGATCCGTACGAGGTCACGACCTATCCCGTCGGCACGCAGCCCGACCGCAATTACCGCGGCGTGGCGTACGACTTCGGCAAGAACTTCTCGCCGGACGGCATCATCGAATACAAGGGCACGCGATTTAACGGCGCGCTCGACGGCACGCTGCTCGCCGTGCGTTACAGCGGTGGCGATGACATCATCGCGCTCTCGCGCGACAAGAACGGCAAGATCACCAAGGCGACAACCGGCATCGAAGGCTTCACGCAGTTCGTCGATCCGCTCGATCTGACCGAAGACACGAGCAACGGGAACATCTACGTCGCCGAGTATGGTGGCGAGCGCATTACACTGCTTCGTCCGAACGACGCGCCGCTCGCTTCGGGCACGCGGCTCGTGTCGTCGAATGATCGCATGGTCTTCAGCGACGTTCGTGGTGGCGCCGCCAGCCCGACGCAGACACTCACGCTCCGCAATAAGGGTGACGCGCCGCTGACCATTTCGCAGATCGTGTTGCAGGGCGCCAGCGCCGATCAGTTCCAGTTGCTGAACAAGCCGACCCTGCCGATGACGCTCGGTGCGGGCGCGTCGATCACGGTGAACGTCGCGTTCAATCCGACTTCAACGACGACCGTAACGATCAAGAACGCGTCGGTTCACATCGTCAGCACCGATACGAAACACCCGACGCTCGACATCGCGCTCCGCGGATTGCCGACGACCGGCATCGAGGGAACGAACGAGCCGTCATTGCAGCGCGTCCTCGATCTCTGGCAGATCCCGGTGAACGACGGCGATGCCACGCCGGACGAGTACAAGCTTGAGCTTCCGCTGGCGACACCGAATAGCGAAGTGGTCGGCCAGACGCTCGTTCGCGCCGCCAAGGGCACCCCCGTGACCTTCACACCGATCGCTGTCTTCGCGCCGACGGTCACCGGCACGCAGGCGACGGTTGGTTTCTACAACGTCTCGACCGGTGCTCGCACCGACCTGTGGAGCGTGGCGCAAGGTTCGAACCAGACTGTCGCCCCGGTGATTACCGGCACGACCTCGTTTAATCCGGGCACTGAAACGTTCGGCCTGTATGGTGTGTGGCCGAAGTACAACAATCGCATCTCGTACAGCCAGGACAGCAAGAACACCTGGGACACCGGCGCCGCCCACGGACGCATGCTCCGTTTCTATCCCTTACGCAACCCGGATTCGACGTACGTGCAGAATGCGTATGTCGTCGCGTTTGAAGGGATCAGCTCGTACTCGGATCAGCAGGACGTCGTCGGCATCATCCGCAACGTTCGATTGACCAACGACACGGTGAAGCCGCGAACGGTTCGTCCGCCGGTGGTCACCTCGACCGCGGGGAGCATCACGATCGACTGGCCGAGCAGCAAGGACAAGGACCTGCTCGGCTACAACATCTATCGAAGCGATTCGCCGGATGGACCGTTCACGAAGCTCAACCCCAACGTCTTCGTCGGCTCGTCCTATATCGACAGCGCCGCGCCGAAGGGAACGATGTATTACTGGGTGACAGCCGTCGATACGTCCGGCAACGAGTCGAGTCCCAAGCTGGTCTCCGGCGCACGGGCGACCTGAGTTTCAAAGACCAATGATGCGCAAAGAAAAAGCCCACGGCCAAGCCGTGGGCGTTTCTTTTTATCGATGATCGGACAGCCTCAAGCCGCCGGCTTGCTGTACTTGCGGCGGACGGGTTTGGTCACGAGACCCTGACGGATCGCGCGGGTGCTGACCTTTATGCGAACGATCTTGCCGTTCACGACCGCTCGCACCTTCTGGATATTCGGCTTGAACTTGCGGGCGGTGATGCCGGTCACCTTGGTGCCGACCCCGCCGAGGTATTTGGCCTTGCCTCGGTGCGTGATCTGGTTCCCGAAGGTCGTCTTCTTGCCGGTAAAATAGCAAACGCGTGGCATCGTCCGTTCCTTTATCGCCTGAATTTAGGGCCGGGTAGTCTAGTCAGCAGGACCGCGAGTTGCAAGCGCACCCAAGCTGGATCGAAACAAAACGTCCCCGAATTCGTGGTGAAGCCGGGGACGGTGGAGTCACGAATCTTACCTTGGACCGCAGGCGAGGCCTTACGCGGCGTTGCGTCGGCCGCGACGAAGCAGGCCGATCGCGGCAAATCCGAGCAGGCACAGACCCGTCGGCTCGGGCACCAAGACCACCAGACCGCGATATTCGGTATTGACTCCGGCCAAAGGCGCGTTGGCTAGCGCTGACCATGTTCCATTTGGCGCGGTGTCGTACCCGGCCGTATCAACGAGCTTGTAGAGGACGTCGTTCACCGTGGTGGAACTGCCGTACACCGTAACAGTCGAGCCGGACGTCGTGCCGGCGATGTCGAGCAGGGTGTTGGTGAGCGCTATCGCTGTGCCGTTGGCGACCCAAGACTGCGTGTCCGGGTGATAGCTGAACTTTGCCAGACCCGACGTGCTCGCGCTGTAGAGGGTATCGTTCGACCCGCCGTTGTAGCCGACGGTCGGTGAAAGATCGGCGAAGAAAAATGCTTGCGAGTTTGTCGTGGTGAGAGACGTGTACGTCTGCGGATCGGTGGTGGGCAGTCCATCTCCCACCTTGGCGATGCCATTCCCCGGATTGGTCGAGGACGTGCCCATGTACAACTGTCCCTCATAGATATAGGTCGGTCGAGTGTTGGGATTGCCGCCTTGGCCATGAGTAATGGCGACGGTCGGGGCGTTGCTTGTGCCGTAATTCGCGCCATCGAGATATCGGAGACCTCCATCGCCTGCGGTCCCAGCACCTCCCAACCAGAAATTAGTGCCGTTGTTCGTGACCGCGGACCGAATTGAGTCTCCGGTGTAGGCGAGAAAGTCTGTACTCGTGTCGAGCGCGCCATTGGTCACGTCCAACCTGCCGATCGCGCGATTGATGGTGGTACTTGTGCCGGGATTGGCCGTACCCACGTCGGCGCGGTAGCCGGCGAACGTCACGTATCGGCCATCCGGACTAAGCGAAAGCAATCCTTCCGTGGTGGCGGACAACTTAATCGTCACAGCGCTGGTACCGCTCGAAGGGACCGCGATTGTGTTCACCAGTGATCCGTCCGGCGCCAGCTCGACGAGAGAGATCGTGCCGGCCGCCGAACTGGTCCCGGGTGATTGCACCTTCAACGCCACAATGTCCCCAGGCGTGAACTGCGCCGATGCGGATGTCGCCGCGAGACCAAACAGAGCTGCCCCGATTGTCGCGGCTGTTTTCCGCGTCAGCCACTTTCCAATTTGCATATTTCTCACCTTTCAGTTGTTTCGCTCGATCACAGCTTCATGATGCGGTCACGGAATTTCATAGCTTCCGCTGCCGCCCGGGTAGTAGAGGTTCCGCACATCGTTAAAGAGCCGCGCGTTGATCTGGATCGTGGTGCCCTTGGGCATCCAGTACTTCGGATTGGATCCTTCGAGGTCGCCCATAGTGGCGACGTGACCGTCGTAAAAACCGACGACGAATCGGTAGCTGTCCGCCGGGCCATTCTGCACGTGCTTGCCATGCCGGAAGCCGTAGAGCCGACCATCCTGGTCAGACGGATTTCCGCCGTTGCCCGGCGCATTGGAGCGGTCCCAGCACGTGTTCGCCGCGAGCCACGGCCCGCGGTCCATGAACGCGCCACCCCAGTCCCACTTCAGCGAGAGCGGCATCGTCGGAGGAACACCTGAGCCAGAGTATTTCGCCCCGCACGCGATGAAGATCTTCTCTGCCGGATTGCCGATCTTGGTGATCTTGGGCACGTAGCCCGGCGGGGGATTGTGATCCAGTCGCGCGTGCGTCTCACCGACAGCAATCTTTCCGGCAATGTCGCTGTTGCTGGTCGTTCGTTCGTACATGAAGCAGACCGCCCCGACATACGAGCCAAACTGTGTCGCGGGAAACGTCGGCGTTCCATTGGGGCCGGCGATGATGTCGTTCTCCGGGCAATGAAATTCCGGACGGTTCATCAGGTAGGTGAATCGCTCAACGCGGTCTGGCGTCGTGTTACCTTCGTTGAACTTCATCCCGAGCATCTTGCCAATCGGCGCCTGCCAATCGTTGATGTGCGAGACGAACGGGCAGTTCGCATTGCCAATGTTGCCAAACTGATTGCTGCCGTTCACCGGCTCGGATCCGTGCTTGTACAGATGATTGCCGCTCGTCCACGCGCTGCCCGGCAGCCAACCCTGGTACGCAGCGACATACATCTGCATGCCCTGCAGAATGGTGTGGATGTTGGCGCTGCACTTGATCGTATTCGCCGCGCGCTTCGCCTGCGTCAGCGCCGGCAGCAGAATTCCCATCAGAATCGCAATGATGCCGATCACCACGAGCAGCTCTACCAGCGTAAATGCGCGGCGGACCATTCCCTGGGTCTTCATACAGTTCTCCTGATACATGCCAATTCACTCCGAATCTTCGCGGTCGTCCGCGTCGCCCTTTTTGTTCTTCTTGTAATCCGCTTCGGTCGGAGGAGCGCTCTGACCGATCGGGTTCATCGGGACCACAAGCCGCCCACAATCCGGGCAGAAGGTCGGACCTTTTTTGCCCTTGTACTGGTTGAGCAACACCGGCGTCGGGTCGTGCTTGCGCTGCCCGTCCTTCGTCCAATAGCAGAGTTCTGCCGGATAGCCCGTTTTCTTGTGCGTATAGGGCGACTCGATCGGGTAGGTGTCCCCAATCTGCAGCCGGTGTTCAAATGCTTTGCCGCTCTCGGCGTCGATGAAGATGCGATCGCGCGAGTTGGAGGCGACTTGCGATTCGCCGAGCAAACTGCGCCCATTCAGATAGAGCACAAACAAGCCGATCGAGATCACGACCACGGCGAGCAGTTTGCCCGCGGGACCGCGCAGAAAATTCCGTAGCTTTGACATATCTAACGTCCGTACGCGCCGTCGGTTGCCGGATGCCGCACAACATCCGGCCGCGATGTTCAGAACAGACAAAGATGAAATGAAGATCCGCTCACAACATCCATCTAGTGCAAAAATAGAAAATGCCCCACGAGCTTCTCGTGGGGCATTTCTCTTTATCTCTTGCCCTAAGAATCAGTGACGACTCAATTAAATGTGCAAACCGCCAGAGGAGTAAGTATCGCCGCCGCGAATTTATGTCAAGAAAATTCGCATTGGCCCAACCGTTAATTCATGGTATCCCATGCAAAATGTTGCCGCGGGGCGGCCCGCCTCACCGGGCGTATTCGACGCTGCGCACCTCGCGCAGCACGGTCACCTTGATCTCGCCGGGGTAGGTCATTTCCGACTCGATCTTCTTCGAGATGTCCCGCGCGAGCTTGGCGCTCGTGCGGTCATCGATCAGTCTCGCATCGACGATGACGCGCACTTCGCGACCGGCCTGGATCGCGTAGGCTTGTCGCACGCCTTCGAAGCCCATCGCGAGATCTTCCAGATCCTGGAGGCGCTTCACGTAGCGCTCGAGCGATTCGCGACGTGCGCCGGGACGCGAGGCGCTGATCGCGTCGGCGGCCATGATGATCGGCGTGTACGGGGTAGTCGCGGGGCAGTCGCCGTGGTGACCGAGGCACGCGTTGAGCACCGCCTCGCTCTCGTTGAAGCGCTTGAGGAACTCCATCCCGATCTGCGGATGGCCGCCTTCGGTCTCGTGATCCATCGCTTTGCCGATGTCGTGGAGCAAGCCTGCGCGACGCGCGACCGTGCCGTCGAGCCCGAGCTCGTCGGCCATCACCTGCGAGATGTACGCCACTTCCAGCGAATGCTTCAGCACGTTCTGGCCGTAGCTCGTTCGATAGCCCAATCGGCCGAGCATCGGAATGATTGGTTTTGCTAGATTCGGAAGATTTGCTTCCTGAATCGCTTCCTTGCCGATCTTAAAGAGCTCTTCCTCCATGTCCTTGCTCGTCGCCGCGACGACTTCCTCGATGCGTGCCGGGTGGATGCGGCCATCCTGCACGAGCTTCTCAAGGCTGATGCGCGCGATCTCACGCCGTACCGGATCGAAGCAACTCACCACGACCACGCCGGGCGTGTCATCGATGATCACGTCCACGCCGGTCGTCTTCTCGAAGCTGCGAATGTTGCGGCCTTCTCGCCCGATCACGCGGCCCTTCATGTCGTCGGTCGGGATCGTCACCGTGCTGACGGTGTGATCGGCCGTCTGCTCCGCGGCGTAGCGCTGGATCGCCTGCAGGATGATCTGGCGGCTCTTTTCCTTCGCCTCTTCCTGCGCCGCTTCGGTGTATCGCTGCACGATCGCGCCGGCTTCGCCTTTGCACTCGTCTTCGATGCGCTTGAGCAGCAGTTCCTTCGCCTGGTCGGCGCTGAGGTTCGTGATCGAAAGCAGCCGGTCGCGCTGCTCACGAAGGACTTGCGTCAACTGCTCCTCCTTCTGCGCCACGACCTTGTCGCGGTTTGCCAGCTTGTTTTCGAGATCGTCGAGATTTCGCTCCTTCACCGTCAGCGTGTCGAGCTTGCGATCGAGCGTGTCTTCGCGCTTCGAAAGCCGGATTTCCAGCTCTTCCAGCTTCTTTCGCTCGCGATCGTTTTCGCGCTCGAAGTTTTCCTTGAGCTTGAGCTGTTCCTGCTTGGCCGACAGTTCGATCTCTTTGGCTTTGTTTTGCGCTTCCTTCGTCGCGTTGGAAATGAGGTTCTCGGCTTCGGTGCGGGCGCGAGCGATCGCGCTTTTGCCGGTTGCCTGGATGTAAGCAAAGATCCCGCCGCCGCCGGCGACCAGGCCGAGCAGCGCCCCTGATAAAAAGGCTGATGCGTCCATGGAAACTTCCTCGGCAGCGCCATCGCCGCCTGCGCGGATCACCTTAAGGAAGCTTTTTGACGTGCAGCGAGCGCGCGGTGCGATCACTCGCGGGGAACGAGTCCCGACGAGCCGATCCAGCGCTGTCGCAGGAAGAAAGTGGGAGGAGCTCGTGAAGGCGCAGCGGTCTCTCGTGCGATCAGCGATCGCATCGAACGTCCGGAAACCCGCGCCGTCGCAACGATCGGTTGAAGCGCAAGCACGCGATCGCGCTTGGCGAGTTGATCGCCAATCGCGTCGAGCACCAGCACCAACACGGCCGCGCTGAGCAGAATGAACGTCGCGCTCAGCAGGACGGTGAGGGTCTGCGCGGTGAAAACTCCCAGAAAAGCCACAATCATCGTTGAACCCCCGCGGCGCGATAACGTCCGCCTCCGCGAGATGTTGCGTCAAAAAGCCGTGCCGGACGAAAGCGATCCGCATCGACTCTCGCCCGAAGCGATCGAGGGGCCAAAAAAACCCCAGACCGCCGATTATCCCGGAAAATCGGGACCACAACATTTTACGTCGAGCGCGATCGATTCGCAAGAAGCCCCCGATCTGACTCATCCCCACTTTCGCGTCGGTCTGTATCGGGGGCATAAAATAGCCCGAGCCCGCTTGTCCCGGGCTCGGGAGTGATCACCCCGGCACAATCGACTGAAAGGAGTCGGTCATGCGTCGCACGGATGCGATCGCGTGGGTGGTCACGGTCTGCGCCGCTTCGCTGAGG